>JAEZJK010000071.1 GCA_023415835.1 Bacillota bacterium | reverse complement strand
CTTTGAAGGTCGAACTCCAACTTGACCCGCTTGCCTTGGAGTAGCTTCTTATTATATTCGGAAGCTTCAAACCCGAACCTTTCTTCGCCTTTCGTCGGGTGCCTAAGCTCAGGGGCATCGATCCCTAAATATCTTACTTTACCCAATCCTCTAACCAAGATTGTATCTCCATCAATAACCCGAATAACTTGATATTCAGGTAGGCCTGGCGGAATAGTCCACGACTCGGACTGAAAATACGCTTGCGCAAATGAAGAACTTAATAAAATGATCAGTAATAACCAACGTTGCAATTTCATCTGGACTGCTCCATTCGGGAAACTTATCACGTCATGCATGGGCTTTTTTAATTAGGCTGTGGCTTGATATAGGGTTGACTGGATTCACAGGGTTTTGTTAATAGTTTTTTAAAAATCAAATTCATTAAAATAGATGATTAGAATCAGCTCTAACTCCCTCTTGGTAAGCTTTACTTTTTCCTTTTTAAGGCTATTCCATATTTGGCTTTTAGTCATCCACGGATTATTTTGCTTATATTGAACCACTTTTTGGATGGTCTCCGGAGGCACCGATTTGGGTCGGCCGTTCCAATCTTCATTTAACAAATAAATTAAAGCTTGCCGAGTTTTTTCGTCGATTCCCCCATTTAGGTTTCCGGCTCTGCTAACACTCGATTCACTCTGTTGTAGGTAAATTAATGGATAATCATAAGCATAACGCAGTTTGGCTATTAATTCCCCTTCATTCAAATAATCACCGTCGATGCGTAGAAAATAATTTTCCTTAATGATTCGAAAATCATAATGCATCAGGTCTTGATCCGGTTTACTCACCATCGTAATCCCGGAAGGGACCGCTGGCGCCAGGTTATTATTGTTATGCATTATCTTCCCGGGCATCATGATTACTTCTAAAAAATCGTCAAAGAGCAGAAAACTGATTTCAGTAAAACTAATCTCCCGCCACCCATAAAATTCATTCTTATATTTGATAATCTTCGGCGCAGCCTTATCCAACATCGTTTCATCCTGGTAAACAACTTTAAATATCCGATCTTTCTTGTCTTTAAGTGTCAAAATGGTTTTAGGACCGTCTTTAGACTTATTGATCTGCGCCGCATCAAACATTTTCCAATCAACAGCTTCCGAGTGTACGCATGGTAGCAATAAAATTCCGGCAATAACCGTTATAATTAACCTTTTCATTTGACCGCCTCGACTTTTAACAAAATATTATCGAATGGCTCAATTTTAATTGGTTTGAGAACTTCATTTATTTTTGCGAGAACTCTGCCATTGTCGGGGTAAAGCTCAATCTTGGCAATCGGAGTGGAGTCGTTTTTGAAAATATAAGCGACATCTCCTTTTTTCACTGAATAAATATGGTCGATGAAGATAACCAACCGGTTTGGGTTCCGGGCGTCAATTACATAGCCAGTCTCCCTTCCAGTCATCGCCATGTATTTCAAGGCATATTCGTAACTACCTATATATTCATTCTTGTCTTTAATGCGTTCGGCCAAATTCCCCCAAAGGTTTTCATAATCAACGGCAACCGATTGCGACAACTGATCCAATTTGTTCAAAGCGGCCGGAACTGAATTAGAATAACCGACATCCTGTAAACCTTTAATAATAACTCTTTGATTTTGGACTTTCTTGCTTAATTGGTTAAATTCATCCTCGCTAAGGAGGCCTTCTTCCAACAGGGTCTGGTTATATCTATTTAAGGCGCCGCCTTGGTTATTTCCCAATTTGGATTTGATAGCGGCGGCGATTTCGCCCCGGTTGAATTTGGGGTTATAGCGTAAAATCAATTCATCAATTATTTTTTGATTATCTTTCTTAACCATATCAAGCTCGGCTTGGTGCTCCGCTCTCAGCTTGGCTATCTTACCTTCGTATTCTATTTTTAGCCTTTCGTTCTCCACTTGTTGCCTTTGATTTAAATTTTGATAATTTTTAATGACTGTTTCACTTTCCCGGGTAGCGGATGCTATTTTTTGTTTTTCGGCGGCAATCGACCTTTCCAACGTAGCCAAAGCATTTTCTTTGTCTTTGATCTGTTTATGATAGCTTTCTTCAAGGGCTTTCATTTTTTCGTTGAGGTTAGCCATTGCTTTTTCTTGCTCACGGGGAGACAGTTTTTTTATTTGTTCCACGGATCTGATCCGGTAATCTTCCAGCTCTTGTTGGAGTTGAGCCAGTTTTTCTTCATTCTCCTTTTTCTCCGCCAATAACTCGAATAGATTGAACTGCCTGAACTCGGCGATATTTACATCGATCTGTTTAATTTTATTTTCTTCAATCGTAGTTAAGAAATAAGCGCCAAAACCGATGACAGCGACATATAAGATAATCAGCGCGTGAACCAATATGTTTTTATTATTTTTGCTCTTACCGAACTCGTCAGGCAGCGAATAAACCTCCTGTTTGACACTCTTTGTCAAGAGATCATCGCTTAAAAAGATATTCTTGACCTTCTCCAAATAGAGGTCATTCATTTGCTTACCATTTTCCATATTCCATCCCACTTTTCGGGACACTCTCCCAGTGTCCGTTCTTTAAATACTTCCGCTAATGCGAAAGGGACTTCGCTGAAGATCCGGTACGCCTCCTCCCAGTCACCGGAGTAATAAAGATCGAGTCCCTGCGAGAAATTACATATATCATTTCTAAACTCAACATTGTTATTGTATGTCTCTTTCCGGACCGGCCAATAAATCTTTGCCCCGATGGTTTTACCTTTTACTAAGACTGTGTCAATCTCGACGAATATCAAACCGTGGTCAGGGGTATTTTGTTCGATCTCATCTTTCACATAAGCGGAAACTATCACCGGCACATTATAAATCCGGGTCAGTCCTTCTAAACGTGAGGCGGAGTTCACGTTATCACCGATTACCGTGTTGGTCATCCGCTCGTTAGAACCGATATTTCCGTAAAAGACTTTACCGCCGTCGATTCCTACCCCGACCTCAATCAGCACCGCTTGATACACTCTCTCTTCCGCTTCCGAGAGAGTCCCTTTCGACGCAATAATTTGCTCGTATTTTTGCCGCATCTTCTCTCTCAAAGATGCGGCTATCTCATGAATCTGATAAGCTGAAATAACCGCTTGATATGACTTGTTAGCGCCGGTTTCATTAAAGACGCCATATACCGCTAAGAGCGCATCGCCGATAATCGAACCGATGATCCCGTCATATTTGATAATCTCTTTAATCGTATTGTCATAGTGGACATTCAGGAGTTTGATAATATCATTGCCAAGCGTTTCGGTTATGAAGGTAAATCGTTTAATATCCGAGAACAAAATGGTCAATTCCAACTGCCTGCCTTCAAGGCGAACCTCACGCTCCTGGTACGCTTTCTCAGCAATATCCCGGTTAACAAATTTTCTGAAGATAAATAGGAGATTATTGATGGTACTTGAGAGGGAGTTAAAGGCCATGCCTAAAAAGGTAATATTGTCGTTAGTGGCTCCTTTTAGGTCAATGATCCCTAATTGTTGACTTTGAGTCATCTCCATGATCCGGTCGGTTATTACCGTAATAAACCGGGTAATATGATTAAGAAGGATAACCCCCAAGATGGCGGTGAAAAGAGTAATAATAATGATAATCAAGGAGATACTCCGGAAGATCCGGGTTGATTCGGCATAAAACTCGTTATATTCCTCACCCCGGATAATATAAGCCGCCCATTTGGGGTTATACTTATAGAGCCCAAAATAAGTATCCCCGTTAAACTGAAATGGCAACGAGCCTTCCAATATTCTTTGCTCCCGGTTTTGGCGCATCAGGTTCAGAGTCTTTCGATCTAAAAACCGCGAAGTTTTTTTTATATTTGACGCCTGAAATATAATCGTCCCATCTTCTTTGACCCCTAAAAAGAGGGATTTTGTATTTTTGAACTGACCCAAGGCATTACGTTCAATATTTTCGACTGACCCCTGAAGATCGTTGCTATACTGGTAAATTTCATACTGAGTATTACAGATAGTGTACATTTCTTTTAAGTCCCGAATTAAAAGTTCCCTAATGAACTTTACCAGCCCGGAACGGTTATAGGTCAGGTTGATATAATTGGAGGCAAGATTGGATACTAGAATAAAAACGGCAAAGATTAAAATAATCTTGGTCGTCAACGGAGTAATCCTGGTTTTATTGATCTTTTCCCCAAATATCTGTTTTATCATGTGTCACACTCAAATTTATTTTATTTGCGAAACCTGAATCTAATCTGCTTAATCCTATTAGGATGAAATAAATTTCTTAACCAAGATTTGCATTCCTAAAGCCGAATGCAAATACGATCAAATTCGTATTTATTTCACCCTATTACAGCTGTTATAAGTTGAATTAAATTCATTATCCTTTCCAACACGGGCTGGCCGGAAGCTCCGCTTCCTGCTCGCCTATGCGTCCTATCCGGCTCTAGGGACCTGATGCATATTAGATATTTAATTCAACTTATATAGTTTGAATTTTATAACCGATAGATTAACCCGATTGCCGCAGTATTGATCTTTTCGGAAAAATTCACTGTAGCGTCTTTATTATTAAAATCCTTTAACTGGCAACTGATTACAAGCCCTAAATTATACGTTAAAAGGTATTGGACTTTGAGTTTTAATATTGTCAGGCCTAAGGAAGAATTATTATAGTTTAAACGGTATGAGCCTCCTATCGATCTGTGCCAACCAAACTCAAATTGCGTTTTATCGGTTGGGAAACCCACCATTTCAAATCCGGCTAAACACCCGTCCGCTTCATGCCTGGTAAGATAGGGAGTGTAATAATTCAAATATCCCGAATAATCGAAGCCGGTCAAGGTAAGATACAGTATTCCACTTTTATCATTAACGACTGGGTAACCGGCTTGGATGTCAAAAAACTCCAGATGCTCTTTTCCGTTATTCCCATAAAACTCCCCGAATTGATTTGTGATTACAATCTTAACTTTCTTGACATAAGTCAAACTTATTAAATTGCCTTCGATTTTACCCGAGTCATTCATACCGTTATAATCAATTTCACCATATGTCCCTACATCACATCCCAACAAAATGGTAGTGGTAGCATGAGCAACTTGCGAACCTGCCAAAAGCATTATCAAACTCAACACTAGCCCGATGGTACATTTCATCGTCTTGCCCCCGTAATTCACAAATTAATTGGTAGCTACTTCGGTAAATTCAGCATTATTAAACAATACAATTTTATATTGGCCGAGGTTGATTTATTTATTCAAATATCAAAATCAAATTAATATGCCATTAACCGGGAAGGCCTTCACTATCAATTTGAATATCGGAGCTTTTAGTAAAATTCTTAATTGGTAAATGCAAAATTATCCAGTTTACATCTGTCAGCACAATGTTTAAAAATCTTAAAATAATCACTAGTATTTTATACCATCTGACAGGAAAATTAGTGATAACCTCGAATTAATACACACTATGCCTTAAAGGTTGGTACATTTTATAAAAATTATTGGATGTCTTTTGGATTAAATCTTGTCCTTATTTTTACTAATATTTAACTATTGAAAAGTATCTTCGCTAATAACATTTAGGAGGTGAGGTTTTTGAGAATCATCGATTGGCTCGACAGTTATCTCCAAGCCAAGATTGACAAGATCAGCATCTTTAAATATCTAGACGATAATGAGAAAAAAGTTTTATTAAAATTTGTTCATTTTCATGAGTATTATAAAGATGAGAAACTCATTACCCAAGGTGAGGTGAGTTATAATTTTTACGCTTTGATCAGTGGAAAATTGAACGTTACTATTAACGGGGAAAACGGTAAACAAGTACTAATTTCCCACATTACTGAAGGCGAATTTTTTGGTGAGACCGGTATTTTTGACGATGGCCAGAGGACTGCAACCGTTTCTGCTGCCGATACCGCCCAAGTCCTAGTAATTGAACGTAACGATTTCTTCTGCTTTATCAGGATGTATCCCAAAGCCGGCGTTAAACTGCTGATGCTTTTTGTTAATGGACTAATGAGAAAATTGAATGCATCCAACAAGGAACTGGTTGTTGAAAGAAAAATTATCAGTGACAAAATTCCGTTTTTTGAGGATATGGCCTAAAAAATATTACTATTCTAAGCAACAAAGCAATCTAAATATTTCGCCCGCTAACTTAATAAAGTTTTTCATAAGACGCCGGCGGCGTCTATTTTTATTCTAATCTTCCAACTCCTTGTTGAAAGTAAGTTATTAAAAATTATGTTAAGATAAACCATTTTGTTACCGATTTTTAAAGTATAATCGCTTATATGAGATGAGGTTGATGTTAGATGGGGCTTTTTAATTGGCTGCTGGTTGGTCATTTTGTCGGTGATTTTATTCTGCAAACCAGATGGATGGCGGAGAAAAAAGTTAATGAACTAATGCCCCTGGTCATCCATTCAGCCGTTTATACAATAACCATTGCCTTATTTTCATTGTTGGCAAATGGTTTGTCATGGCTGGGGATTGGCTTAATATTCATCTGCCATTTGATATTAGATCAACGGGCCTTTATTGATTTTTGGGCCGCCAAAGTTAATGGCAACACCAATATAGACTGGTTGAAGGTTACCTTGGATCAGTCATGGCATATAGTAGTCCTTGCGGTTGCTACATTAATCAAAATTTGATCATTTAAAGCTTTTCGAATATTATCAAAAATAAAGAACCTGTTTCAGGTTCTTTTTTAATTTATTGCTTCTACTGTTTTACTCATAGTTGGCTATTTATTCTAAATGGCTATCCTTGATACTTCTTGAGCAACTCCCCAATCTTACGGCTCGGATCGAACAGCGAACTGATGGATTGATCGTAATTAAGCATATCGATTAAATAGGCGATAAATTCGGACATGTCCACATTGACAAACCAAGGCGCTTTCATTAATTCCGGGGTCCGATAAGTCAAATTGGTATCGTAAACCCGAGCGATAACTCCCTCCTCAAAAGCTTGGTTATACTTTTCCAAGCCCTCAGTGAACAAGGCAAAAGTAACCGCAATATAGATCCGGTTTGCTTTCCTCCGTTTTAACTCCCTAGCGATATCTAAGATCGATTCCCCCGAAGCAATTAGATCGTCGATGATCAATACATCCATTCCTTCGATATTGTCACCTAGAAACTCATGTTGAACAATGGGATTTTTCCCATTGATTATCGTTGTATAGTCCCGCTGTTTATAAAAGAGGTTTACATTCAACCCAAGCATACTGGCATAATAAATACTTCGGCTCATCGCGCCTTCATCCGGGCTTACTACCACCATCTTTGATTTATCGATTACCAAATCTTTTTCATTTTCAAGTAAAGCCCTGATAATCTGGTAAGTAGGGTATAAGTTGTTAAAACCTGTTAACGGAATCGCGTTTTGAACCCGAGGATCATGGGCGTCAAAAGTAAAAATGTTATCCACCCCGAGCCGTTCCAATTCCTGAAGCGCCACTGCGCAATCCAACGACTCCCTGGACTGGCGTTTATGCTGCCTACCGCTATAAAGCATCGGCATAATAATTGTAATCCGGCGAGCCCTCCCGCCAATGGCCGCAATTACCCGTTTAATATCCTGAAAGTGGTCATCCGGGCTCATCGGGCAATCGATTCCGAACATCTTAAATTTGCAACTATAATTCCCCACATCAGCCAGGATGTAAATATCATGGCCCCGTACTGTTTCGTGTATTACCGCCTTGCCTTCGCCATTCATAAACCGGAAACAATTAAAATCGATTAAAAACGATTCCCGGACGAATCCGTCCGGTAGCCCGCTTTTTTGGTGTTTTGTCAAATACTCCCCTCTTTGTCCGGTTAGGCGCTGATTAATCAAATCCGCCAATTCTTTGCTTCCTTCCATGGCGATAATACCCATTGGAGCAAATGGCATTTTCTTTTGATAAAGGCTCCTCCATTCTGTAGGGCTCACAATTATTCCTCCTTGACCGTTGCAAATTTCGGGTTAAAAATTTAATTTCATAGCCACCGGCATTCTCCGCCCACCGCCGAAAGCTTTGGATGATACTTTTAATCCCGGCGCCGCTTGCCGTCGTTTATATTCACTACGGTCAACAGTCCGCGCCACCCACTTAACGGTCTCCGGATCGAAACCCAAAGCGATAATCTCCTCCACTGAACATCCGTCTTCCACATAGTGTTGGAGAATTTGGTCTAAGACCGGATATGGCGGGAGTGTATCCTGATCCTTTTGATCCGGTTTCAACTCCGCCGAAGGGGCCTTCTCAATTATCGCCCTTGGAATCCGTTCCCCTCCCCGGTTAAGAAATTCAGCGAGTTCGTAAACGATTGTCTTGGGAACGTCCGAAATAACGCTCAACCCTCCGCTCATGTCCCCGTAAAGCGTACAGTAACCAACCGCCATCTCGCTTTTGTTCCCGGTAGAGAGGGCGATGGAGCCGAATTTATTAGAGAAAGCCATTAAAATGTTGCCGCGGATTCTAGCTTGGATATTTTCCTCGGTAATGTCAGTTTTCAGCCCGTCAAAATGCTCCGCCAACGTCTTCAAGTAACTTTCAAAAATATAACCGATCGGCACTACTTTGAACTCAATCCCCAAATTGCCGGCTAATTCCCTAGAATCCTCAACACTACCCAATGATGAGTAAGGCGAAGGCATTGAAATCCCTAATACATTTTCCTTGCCCAGGGCGTCAACTGCCAGGCAACAAGTTAAAGCGGAATCGATCCCACCGGAAAGGCCAATCACTGCCTTCTTAAAATTGCATTTTCTCAGATAATCCTTGACTCCCAAAGTTAAAGCGGAGTAGACCGATTCGATCCGTTCCCGCGGTTTAAACAACTCCGGATTACCCCGGTTATTAAGGTCAACTACCTTTAATTCTTCCTTAAAGTACTGCGCCAGATAGATCGGGGTGCCACTGCCGTCAATGGCCATACTCCCGCCGTCAAAGATCAATTCATCATTACCGCCGACTTGGTTAACAAAAACAAAAGGAATACGGTGTTTCCGGGCATGATTTTTGATCAGCCGGTACCGGAGTTCCTCTTTTCCCAAATAAAAAGGGGACGCAGATATATTTAACAATAATGTGGCTCCACAGCCAGCTAATTTTGTAATCGGATCAACATCGTAAACCTTGCTCCCAGGCAAGAGATCCGGGTCGTTCCAAGCGTCCTCGCAGATGGAGATCCCGAGAACTTCATCTTTAAACCGGATAACTTCCACTTCCTGCGCTGGATCAAAATAACGCCCCTCGTCGAAAACATCATAGGTGGGCAGTAACGATTTTGCTTGGATAAATACTTTATCCCCCCGGTAGATTAGAACTGCCGCGTTCACTAGCCCTTTACCGCTTACCCTTCCCGCCGGCAACGGAGCCCCGAGCAAGATCCCGGTTTCAGGGTAACGGGAGGACTCTTCGGCCAAACGGGTTATTGCCTGTTCTACTTTTTTGATAAACCATGGCCTGTCCAAAAGGTCTTGCGGAGGATAACCCACTATGTAAAGCTCTGGAAAGATCAGCAGATCTGTTTTGCCGTTAAACTCAGCTAAAATCTCAATTACTCTTTGGAGATTACCCTCAATATCACCTACTATCGGATTCAACTGGGCAATCGTGACTTTCATCGATGATCCTCCTGAACCGGCGATTTTTTAATCCTTAATATCAGTATTAGGAATTATTAATCGCTGTCAGATAATTATTCTCACCATATTACCGCATTCCCTGCAAATGTTTTTGTTAAATATTCGTGTCTGAAATCCATCCCTTTCCACCATTAGGCTGCCACATTCCGGGCAATAAGTAGGATTGGCCTTTCCAATATTACCTAGGTAAACATATTTTAAGTACTCTTTGGCGATAGCCAAGGACTCCTCCATAACCTCAGGCGGAGTTGCCGGTTTTGTCATTTGATAACTAGGGAAATACCTGGAGAGATGTAACGGTATCTCCGGGTCAAGCGCGGCAATCCATTGAGACATTTCACGGATCTGTTCCGGCCGGTCGTTTTCCCCGGGAATGATCAAAGTAGTTAGTTCCAAATGGATTTTCGCTACCGCTGTTTTGATATTATTCAAAACCGGCTCGAGTTTTCCGGAGCAAAGCCGTTGATAATAGCCGTCATCGAAACCCTTTAGGTCAATATTAGCGGCGTCAGTCCAATTTAATAAATTCAGCCATGGCTCTGGCTCCAAAAAGGCGTTAGTAACCAAAACATTTTTCAAACCACCCGCTCTAACCAGCGGCATTGTTTCGATTAGAAATTCATACCAGACTCCTGGTTCCGAGTAGGTATAAGCCACCCCGATATTATCTTCCTCTTGATGCAGCTTTTCGGCTAAATCTGCCAATCCCGCGGGGGTTATCAAACGGGTGGGGGGCTCTTCACGTGAAATATGCCAATTTTGGCAAAAACGGCAGGCCAAATTACAGCCTACAGTACCTACGGAAAGAATTGGTTTGCCCGGATAGTAGTGATATAAAGGTTTCTTCTCGATCGGATCCAGTCCGATACCGGATACTTTGCTAAAGTTAGCGGCTTCCAGTTTACCGTCACGGTTGATCCGGATTCTACAAAATCCGGATTTACCCGAAGGAATCTGGCATTGTCTGGGACATAACCGACAGGCGATGCTACCCTCAGGCAACCGTTGGTAAAAGTCAGCTTCATGATAAGTATTCATAGATATCTGACTACCTCGAACCTTTCCAACTCTACCGGCTCATTCGATCCGATTCCCGCTTTTTTACGAGCGATAGCTACTTGTTCATCAACAGTTTCAATCCCTTCCAAATTAGGCAAAAGCAAACCGGTACGGCGGCCGCTTCGGACAATTACCCCATAACGCCCAGGATCCAGTTCCTCAATCCCGGCGATTGGTTCCGCGGGTTTTAACAAATCCACATTATATACCAAGTCATCCAATTCATCAGCCGATACCGGTTCAAACCGGGGATCCCTGATTGCGGCGGAGATGGCGTTTTGCCTTACCTCATCGACTATATTAGGTTGAGTAGGTTCGGTAGTGCCGATGCAGCCACGGAGCTGGCCGTGTTTTTTTATAGAGACGAAAACTCCGGCCTGCTCCCGGAGGTATTTGTTTAAATCTTCCGGTTCGCTAATCTTTCCTCCCTTTAGATAATCCTCCACCACCTGGCGGGCATATCTAACCAGGGGGCTTTCTTTTTCCCGCCTGGACTGGACTAGGACGGCGCGCGCTTGGAATAACGCCTCGACCATGCTTTGACGATCCCCGTTAGGCCGGAATGAAGCTACCGCATAACCGACCCCGAACGGGCCTTGATAGCTATGTACCTGGCTCTCAAAGTTATGCCCATCTAAAGTCCCAAGTAGCATAATCAAACTCCGGAATCCACATTCGGCTGCTTTTTCCAGCAATACCGGATCCAATTTAAAGAAGCCGCTTACCGCTCCCTGATTGATTAGTTCCACTAATTTGAGGTCAAATTCCTCCCCACGCGGGTCATAAGGCGCAGGCGCCCCTGGTTTTAAACAATGTGAAAGGTCGCCGCTGGCAATCACTGCCACTCTTCGGCCTAAAGCAAACGCCGCTTCTTGGACCGCCTTTCCAAACTGGTATAATTCCTCTAAAGGCAGATAACTCAAGGGAATTACCACCAGTTTAACTTGGGAAGCCCAAACGGGGTCGAAAAACGATAACGGTACCAATACCCCATGATCCAAACCTTTAGGAAAACGCCCCCGCGAAGCTTCCGATTGCTCCAACGCCAAAACCGGTAAACCCGCTTCACTTCCTATTACAGCGATTTTCTCAACCAACTCCAGGTCGGTTTCCCATTGCCAATCCCGGTTTAAACCAAAACGCCCCAACCCTCCAGTTAAGGTAGGGTCGTTATAAATGATGATCGCATCCGAATATACCGTACCGTGCGGAGTAAACACCACCAAAGTTTCCGGAGGCCTTTTGGCCAACATCCCGTCAATTTGCTTCATCGCGCTGGTAGTCTCTTTAATTTGTTCCAAATCTGCGGCGTGTCCGACTCCGGGCACACTAATGGGAGCATGGGGTACTAATGCCCCAAACTCAATCACCGGCTTCACCCCTTCCAGCTTACTTAAAAAGAATATTCTAATTTTAGTTGATAAAACCCATTCACCCGCCAGAGATTCCCATCAGGGGCCATTTCCAATTCTACACCGATTTTCCCGGGATTCCAGCGCAGCGAAGCATAGAGCCCTTCCCTTATCAAATCCTCAACTAAAGTTGAACGGTAATCCTTACTTGCCCAAAATAGGCCACCCTCAACCGTTAATTTTAAACTTTTCAACCGTGAGTTACATTCCAAACCAACCTTTTTTTCAATCCGGCTTTTTAAGTCTTCATCTTCCGATGATATTTCATCGGGATCGATATAGGCCCTTTCCGAGGAATAATCGAACTGCGCCGAACCGGCCTGTAGGTTAAAGGTTAAGTCCTTGGTACGCCTATTGGTTAATTTGATTTTTAAATCCCGTTGTTCTAGGTAAGGAGCTAATCCTCGCTCGTCCTCTTTGCCCCCAATAGTCCCTGTTAATTGCCAGCGTTCGTTAAAACGGTACTCGCCACCGATACCCGCTGCCGAACCCCAATAATCCTGATCAATATCATAAGGAAAATAGCGGGTAGCCTCAGCGTAGGAGAGATTAACTTTAAAATTGGGCACAATCCGCCAAGCTAACTCCTGATTCAATTGTTTTTTAGTATAGTTCTTAATCCGATCCGACGGATATTCCTTCCCGGACTGGGCATACCTGAGGCCATAACTCCAACTGTCTTTATCTAGCTCCATTTTTAAAGTCCCAATCTCCAGGCAAGACTTTAATTTATAATCCTTATCAATAATTGGGTTACGGGTTTCGATCCCATATTCAAGTCCGATTGTTAAATCCGGACTAAGCTCAAGTAAGTAATTTAGTTCAGGTGAAAAAATTCGGTAGCGTTGGTTCCATTGGTAATCCAGATCCAACTTTAACTGCTCGTACTCTTCCAAACGGGCTTTAACGTTAAACTTCGAATAATTCTCATTATGCTCAGGCCAACTAAATTTATTAGTCAATTCCAACCTGAAATTTTTAAACTGCCAATTGGAGAAGCAACATAAATCATTCTCAATTGCTTCTCCCTCGGTTGAGTCAAGCATCATCGAGATTTTCTCAATGTTGAATTCCGCCCTGGACGGAATGGTAATTAAGGTTAATAACCCAAATAATATCCACAAAGACAAAAATTGGCGCATCCAAATACTCCTTTGCCATTTATGGATAATATTCGGAAAAAAGTTCCTTTTTTCCTTCTTTAGGAAAAATTTTAAATGCTCGTCGCAAACTTTTAGGTGTTATCCGCTCCCAATTCAATTTCCATAAGTAACCCTTCAATGAAATCCCAAATTTCATTAGCTTTATCAATTAATTCTTCCCCGTCAACCTCTTCGGGGGAGACGCTGATTAGATACTCGATCTCTGATTGGATTGTCTCAAACTCGGAATTAACTTTGCTGCATTCATGAAACAATTCCGCCAAACCGCCGTGCCTTTCAACGCCCTTAATAAACAAATAAGCGTTTAGCAAATTTAAGACAGCCTGCCGAAAAAGGGTGATACTCTCTGGTAATCCGCTGTCGATATTTATTTCCGCTTCTTCAAAAAGCTTAAAAGCTTCATCCATTAATTTGTCTACCATTAACATCAGCTCCATTCAAATCCAACTATTCTAATTTCGATTAGTTTCTATTTTTTCCCTTTATCTTATTTTGGAATAAAAATTAAAAATCCTTGCCTGTCCTAATCAATAGAACGTACAAGGATTTTAATTCCCATTTTATGCTTTTACTTCTTCCAAAGCTTCCGCCCGCTGAATTTCAGCGCCCAAATCTTTCAGTTTTTCATCAAAATGTTCATACCCCCGGTCGATATGGTTGATACCGGAAACCTCAGTAACTCCCTCGGCCATCATGCCGGCAATTACTAAAGCAACTCCAGCCCGAATGTCGGTGCCGACAACCGGCGCACCGCTCAACCGTTCAACCCCTCTAAAAATTGCCGTATCCCGTTCAACCTTGATATCCGCTCCCATCCGGCGCAGTTCGTCGATATACCGGAACCGGTTATCAAATACGGTTTCGCAAATAATCCCCGTACCTTCAGCCTTTGACAATAACACTCCGAAAGGGGCTTGGAGGTCGGTGGCAAATCCCGGATATACTCCAGTATCTACATCAACCGTCTTCAAACGCTTATTACAGATAATCCGGATATCATTGTCCCCTTCGACAATTTCGACCCCAGCTTCCCTTAATTTGGAGATTACCATCCTTAAATGTTCGGTAATGACGTTATTAACTTGAACGTCTCCTCCGATAGCCGCAGTGGCGATCATAAAGGTCCCGGCTTCAATCCGGTCCGGAATTGGAGTGTGTTCGCACCCATGTAGGCTTTCAACACCTTCAATTTTGATACTAGCCGTTCCTGCTCCCCGTATCTTTGCGCCCATGCTATTTAGTAAAATCGCGCAGTCTACTACCTCGGGTTCTTTGGCGGGGTTTTCAATAATGGTTGTCCCCTCAGCCAATACCGCCGCGAGCATCATGTTTATAGTGGCTCCCACACTAACCTTATTGATGTAATGGGTTGCCCCTTTTAGGCCAGTCGATTTACAAACCATCTGGCCATGTTCAATCGAAACTTCTGCCCCTAATGCTTGAAATCCCTTCATATGCAAGTCAACCGGGCGGGTCCCGATTTCATCCCCACCTGGCATAGCTACATCCGCAATGCCGAGCCTACCCAAAAGGAGCCCTGCGGTATAAACCGAAGCCCGAATCCTCCTGATCAGTTCATAAGGAGGTTGATGATTAGCGATCTCCCTTCCATTAATAATTACCGCTTGGTTTTCAAATTCAACCTTGACCCCGATGCTCTTCAAAATTTCTGCCATCGTCATTACATCACTATTAAAAGGGATATTGGTTAGGATTACGTCGTCCTTGCCTAAGGCGGCGGCAAACATCAAAGCGGAGGTGCTATTTTTGCTTCCGCTGACCCTAACACTACCCTGAAGCCGGTTTCCGCCGGTAACCAGGAACTTCGACATTTCATAATCCCTCTCTTTCCAAGTACTTACGGACCAGTTCTTCCAAGATCAAGTCCCGTTCCAAACGCCGGATTAAAACCCTGGCATCCCTTTGACTGGTGATATATGCCGGGTCACCCGAGATTAAATAACCGACCAATTGGTCAACCGGATCGTAATCGCTCTCACGTAAAGCCTGAAACACTTCTTTTAAGACTTCAGAAACTTCGGTAACCCCGGTTTCTTTTGCCTGAAATTTCATTGTATTATCAACTCGATCACCCAAAATAAATCCTCCTCTAAATACCTATTAAACCCAGTCTTAAGTTTGACCATATTTAATTCGCTTCCGGCGATGTTTTCCCTTTATATTAGTAATTTTTTTGCAAAGTCTTTCCTTAGGCGCATTTTAATTGTTCTCTAAACCAGCTTCCGGAGATTTTTTCTTGCTCCAATAAACTGGCGGTGATCAAATTGATTAGAGACTTTCTGGTCTCAAGCAGCATTTTAACCCGCTCTTTTTGTTCGGCAAGGATTTGGCTCATCTCATCGGCAATTCGATCCTTACCGGTCAAATCTTCCCTAATAATACCCAGCCTTGACAAACCTGTCTTAATAATTTGCCCAGCGATAGAAGTCGCCTGTTCAAAGTCGTTGGCTGAACCGGTGCTCCAATTGCCGTAAATCAATTCCTCGGCCATTGCCCCTCCAAGGCAAATCGCAATCTGGTCCTGAAGATACTCTTTAGTATAAAGGTATTGCTCCTGAACTTGCGTCTGACGCATAAATCCCAAAGCCTTACCTCTGGGAACTACCGTAATAGTCGCTACTGATTCAGGGCGTAACAACTCACTGACCAAAGCATGGCCTGTCTCATGGATCGCCACCCGCTTTAATTCGCCGGGTTCCGGCCTCCGATCTAGCTTTTCTCCCATAATTACTTTGTCAACCGCTTCGCGAATATCATCCATTATAATTTGATCCCGTTCTTTCCTGAACGCTAGAATGGCGGCTTCGTTGATTAACGATTCCAAATGCGCCCCGGAAAAACCAAAGGTATCCTTGGCTACTTCCTCCAGGTCGACCTCAGCAGCCATAGGCTTCCCCTTGGCATGTATCTTTAAAATATGAATCCGGCCTTCCTTATCGGGAAGTTCCACTTTTACTTGGCGATCAAAACGTCCCGGCCTCATAATGGCCGCATCCAACAGATCGGAGCGATTGGTGGCGGCGATAACTAAGATTTTAACCGCCTCATTTGGTTTGATCCCGTCCATCTCCACCAATAACTGATTCAAGGTCTGGTCATACTCCAAATGTGAACTATGGCTACCTCTTTTACCGGCAATGACCTCTATTTCATCAATAAATACGATTGCACTGTGTTTTCCCGCCTTAACGGCCATATTTCGGGCTTTACCGAATAATTGCCGTACCCGTTGCGCGCCAACACCCGCATACATCTCTACAAACTCCGAGCCGGAACTGGAAACAAAAACGGAATCCGTATAACTAGCTGCCGCCTTTGCCAGAAGGGTCTTCCCTGTCCCCGGAGGCCCGGTTAAGAGAATACCCTTCAAAGGCCTAATCCCCAGTTGTTTGATCTGTTCTTGGCTACGGACAAAATCAAGAGCCTCCAACAGCTCTCGTTTAGCGATTTCTTGTCCGCCAATATCTTCAAAATTAACACCGGTATCTACTTTGATTACCGACTGATTGCCGATGGTTTGAAAATTACGCCCCAATCTACCCTGAGTGAGAAAAAATAATGCCAGGGAAGCCCCACCAAGTAAAAACAACGGAGTCAAATCCACTCCGCGCCAAATCAAATAGGCCAACAATCCTAATCCAATACCGGCCACCAATTCTAAATACTTATTCAAACGGAGTCACCTCCTTGATTTTTATTAATAGATACTATTTTTGACTCTCGTGGTATAGCTTCATATAAATAATGAGTATCGTTTTCAAGTTGAATATAGATAAAATCCGTTCCCAGGTATACTCTAGCGTTTACCGGTTGATAGCCGTCCAAAGCTTGTTTCAATTGGATATA
Source organism: Bacillota bacterium (assembly GCA_023415835.1). GTDB lineage: Bacteria > Bacillota > UBA4882 > UBA8346 > UBA8346 > JAAYHS01. The sequence continues at coordinate 41,360 of JAEZJK010000071.1, read as the reverse complement.
ACGTCCTGATACCAACGCTTCTTCAAGGTAAAATGATAAATTATATCGAACCTGTTGCAACTTTCGATCCGATCGCCCAATTATCCTAAAAGAGCGTACTGGTTGCCCATAGTTAGATTCAACTTTTTGTTTTACCAAATCCAATACAGTTTCTAAATTGCCCACTTTATCAAGTTTTAATTCAACCATTAAACCGTCCGGAATTTGTTTCACTTCAAAATCCCGAACTGCTTTGATAGCCCCCATGGCACGCCGGGTTGGATTCTCAGCCCGAAACTTGGCTGTCAACTTTTGACCCCCAAACAAGACGGTTACTGTTCCAAGAAAGGCCAATAATATCAGCCAAAGCTGTAAATCTTTAAATCGTTTATGCACTTTAATCCCTCCTGTCCATCCAATACCATATTGAATTCAAATATTTGTAACTGGGTTTAGTGTTACAGATTGCTTGGCCGCTTTAGTTAACATAAGAATTTTAACATAAACCAAAACTCAATAGTAGTGGCGATTTCTGGAATGCATAATGTCCGGATGACATAGGGCAAAGCACCCAGGGATGGCCTTTAGGCGTAGCCCCTAGTGCCCGGACGACACAGGCCGAAGCGGTATTTGACTAATTAAAAAAACCGACGGCCTAAATGTTTATTTTCAGCCATCGGTATCGATACGCAACCGCCTTTCCAACGATTAATACCATTGCATTTTGTAATGCCCCCCATTGTCAAGACACGGATTTGAAAAAAATAAGTTATGCTCCTTTCCGTGTTTCTTGATATCAAATAGCTCCATTGAGCTGACTTCCAAAATAGACTTGAAACGGGGTTTTATCCTCCAATGAGGAATGCGGCCGATATGTATTGTACGTTTTCATGTAATCTTTCAACATGGTGCGCAGTTCACGCGGTGTTTCGTACTCATTAACGTAGATCCGGTCATACTTCAGGCTGCGAAAGAACCGTTCGGTTTTAGCGTTATCCAGGCATTGCCCTTTGCCATCCATAGATATTTTCACACCGGCTGATTGGAGCAAGTTAATATAATCCGGATTGGTAAATTGGCCGCCTTGGTCGCTATTAATAATTTCCGGTTTACAAAGAGCCAATGCCCGTTTTAGACAGTTTTCTACGAATGAATAATCCATTGTACTGGATAGTTCGTAATCCACGATATAGCGGCTGTACCAGTCTATAATGATAAATAGATACATAAACCCTTTGGCCATTCGGATATAGGTAATATCAATTCCCCACACTTGGTTTGGCCGGATGATTTCAAGATTTCTACATAAATAGGGTCGAATGTACTGCGCATGAAACCTTTTACTAAGATTCGGTTTGGGATAAAGTGCATATATACCCATATCACGCATCATTCGCCGGACTTTTTTCCGGTTAATCTTTAGGTTGTGATCCCGTTTTAAAATAGCAGTAATGGTACGGTAGCCCCAGGTTGGTTCATAAGTATGGATTTCATCAATCCTGCGCATAATCCATAAATCTTGCTCGCTAATGATACGTGCAACCGGTTTTCGATAAATACTGGTACGGTTAACTGTAAGAAGTTCTGCCTGTCGCTTCACGGTGATATGTTGGTTGTGAAGATCGATATAAGATTTACGGGCGTTTACGTTTGAGGATTTCATCAGATTTTTTTTTAAGCCAGTCAACTTCGTAGGTTAACTGACCGACTTTTCGTTCCAGTTGCGCAGTTCGTTCTTTTTCGGACTCTAGCTCTTTTTCTGTGGCCGAGGGACCTCTACGGAATACCTCATGGGCACGTTCTAGAAATTCGACTTTCCACCGGCCTAGCATGACCGGATTTATCCCATATCGGGCTGCAATCTCGTTTAAGGTGCCTTCTTCACGAAGCAACTCTATCACGACTTTGGTTTTAAATTCTGCTGTGTATTGATTTCTCTTGTTCATGTTCACATTATAACTTATTTTTTCTTTTTTGTGTCTCACCCTATGGGAGCATTATAGATGGTTGTCTTTCAATTTGCTTTTTCTACTTTGTCAAATTGGAACTAAATTAACAAAATAGAAATCTATTTGTATAATCGACATAAATTTCCATTACTTTAGAATTAATTTTCTCAAATGGGTGAATATTCAAATTATTAAAGGATAATTAGAAACAAAAAAAGCCGATTTGGCGATCGGCTTTTTTCAACTTATTTGAGAACTTACATATGTATTAACTGGACAACAGTAGTTTTAGCAAGAACCCGACTAAGCCGGCAGCCACTCCGTAAAAGAGGATTTTGACGATGTCTTTTAAGGTATGCTTTCCTTTGGAGAGTTTAATTTTTTGACGGTCAATAAAGGTGTTGTTTTCCCCCAAAACTGATGATTTTAAAAGTACAAGTTGGTTAGTTACTTGAGAGGCGGGCTGTTCCCATTCGTTTATTAGAAAATTGGAGAATAGGTTACATTGTTCTTCGATAAACTTATTGATGGAAATACGGATTGGCTCCCATTCTTTGGATTTAAAAACCAAATATTTAATTTCATTTAAAACATTTAAAGTCTCATTCGACAATAAGTCAATGCTTTGCTCAAGATAAATATCTGCGCCGCGCGGTGTTTTGGAGAGCATTTTCTGGGCCAATTCATAGCGGATTTTGTCTATTCCCGCCTTAAGGTTGGTTTCTGCTAATTGTAATTGTGTTTCGAAACCTTCCTGGATTTTCAAGGATTTCACCACCTAGTCGCCTAAGAGTAAAGGATAGTTAAATGTTATATTTTTAGAAACAGATATATCAAAATTATTTCTATTAAATATCGGCAATTTTAACCGGATTATTTGTGGGAATTTAGACCTATTTTAAGGCTAATGAACGCTGATGACGCAGATGCCACAATTAAGCCGGTTCCAGGGATTACGTAGATTGGATGGGTTGGTGGCTGATTTTAGCGATCTATAATCAAAAAAATGATCACGGGCAGGAATTTCTGACGAGCATATCGAATATTTGTTCGATTGATCTAATGATAAAATTCGTTAAAATAGATATCAGTAAATTTAGAGGAGTATTTCGTGAAATACAATTTTCGTATTCATTCCGAATTTCAACCGGCAGGGGATCAGCCGGAGGCAATCGCTCAATTGGCGGCGGGAATTAAAAGCGGCCTAAGGGATCAGGTTTTGTTGGGCGTGACCGGTTCCGGGAAAACTTACACCATGGCAAAGGTAATTGAGGCTGCCCAAAAACCGGCCTTAATATTGGCCCATAACAAAACCCTGGCGGCTCAGTTGTATAGCGAGTTTAAGGAGTTTTTTCCTGAAAATGCGGTTGAATATTTTGTAAGTTATTACGATTACTATCAACCGGAGGCTTATGTTCCGCAAACCGATTTATATATTGAGAAAGATTCCAGTATTAACGATGAAATCGACCGGCTCCGCCATGCTGCGACTTCGGCGTTGCTCTCCCGGAAGGATGTTATCATTGTAGCCAGCGTCTCCTGCATTTATGGCTTGGGATCTCCGGAAGATTATGAAGCGTTAACTCTTTCCTTAAAGTCAGGAGATTTTAAGGAACGCGACCAGATTCTCCGGCGCTTGGTTGGTATCCAATATAGCCGGAATGATATTGGATTTACCCGGGGCACCTTCCGGGTACGGGGCGACGTAATTGAGATTATTCCGGTTTACGGTGAGAGTATTATCCGTATCGAGCTTTTTGGGGATGAAGTTGAAAAAATAATCGAAGTGGACCCGATGACCGGCGAAGTCATCCAAAACATGGAAGAGGTGGCGATTTACCCTGCGACTCACTACATTACTTCCGAAGAAAAGATGAAGCTGGCGGTATCTTCAATTGAGGCCGAGTTGGAAGGGCGGCTTAAAGAGTTGCGGGAAGATGGGCTTCTATTAGAAGCGCAACGTTTAGAGCAACGGACCCGTTTCGATCTGGAAATGATGGCGGAGGTTGGGTTTTGTCAGGGAATCGAGAATTATTCCCGCTATCTGACAGGCAGGGGTCCGGGGGAACCCCCGGCCACACTTTTAGATTATTTCCCCAAGGATTTTTTGCTTTTCATTGATGAATCACATGTGACCATCCCCCAAGTGGGCGGTATGTATGCTGGAGACCGTTCCCGCAAAGAAACATTGGTTAAATATGGATTTAGATTACCATCGGCCCTAGATAACCGGCCACTTCAGTTTTACGAGTTTGAAAACCGGATCAATCAGGTGGTTTATGTCTCGGCAACACCGGCGGTTTATGAACTAAAAAGAGCTGAAAAAGTTGTGGAACAGATTATTCGTCCTACCGGTTTGGTTGATCCGGAGATTATGATCCGTCCGGTTAAAGGGCAGATTGACGATTTAATGGAAGAAATCCGGATTAGGGTTGACCGGCAGGAAAGGGTCTTGGTAACTACTTTAACCAAGAAGATGGCCGAAGATCTTACCGAATATTTGGAGGGTGTCGGGATTAAGGTTAGATACCTGCACTCGGAGATTGAAACCCTTGAACGGGTGGTAATTTTGAGAGATTTACGAATGGGTAAGTTTGATGTTTTGGTCGGTATCAACCTACTCCGGGAGGGTTTGGATCTACCGGAAGTTTCATTGGTGGCAATCTTAGACGCGGATAAGGAAGGTTTTTTAAGGTCGGAGACTTCATTAATTCAGACAATTGGAAGGGCAGCCCGGAATGTTGAGGGGCGGGTAATTATGTATGCCGATAAGATAACCGGCTCAATGCGGCGGGCGATTGATGAAACCGAACGGCGAAGGCAAAAGCAGCTACAATATAATCAGCAGCACGGGATTACTCCCGAATCGGTTAAAAAGGCGGTCCGGGATCTAATCCATACCGAGCAAGCCGCCGAGGAAAAAGTAGAGTATGAAATCGGGCAAAATCCAAAACTGACAATGGCCGATATTAAGGAGAAAATTAAAGTATTAGAAACTGAGATGTTGAAAGCCGCTTCGGAGCTGGAGTTTGAGAAAGCCGCCGCACTACGGGACGAGATCCGCAATTGGGAAAAGATAATGAAATTGGAGGCTCATTAATGTCTAGTAGTTATATTAAAATTAAAGGGGCGCGTCAGCATAACCTGAAAAATATCGATTTGGAGATTCCCAGGGACCAATTGGTGGTTTTCACCGGTTTATCAGGTTCGGGGAAATCTTCATTGGCTTTTGACACTATCTATGCCGAGGGCCAACGGCGCTATGTCGAATCTCTGTCCGCCTATGCGCGGCAATTTTTAGGGCAGATGGACAAGCCGGATCTGGATTATATCGAAGGCCTTTCACCGGCAATTTCGATTGACCAGAAAACTACCAGCAATAACCCCCGGTCTACAGTGGGGACAGTTACCGAAATTTATGATTACTTGCGCCTTTTATTTGCCCGAACCGGGCGGCCGTATTGCCCCGAATGCCATCAACCCATCAAACAGCAGGCCGTGGAACAAATTGTCGACCAGGTGATGGTTTTTCCGGAGGGGACTAAATTTATGGTGCTCGCCCCGGTAGTAAGGCGGAGAAAAGGCGAATATGAGAAACTCTTTGATGATTTGCGCCGGGATGGTTATGCCCGGGTCCGGGTTAACGGGGAGATCCGTGATTTAAGCGAGCCGATTAAATTGGAAAGGTATAAACAGCATACGATTGAGGCTGTAATCGACCGGTTGGTTGTTAAGCCCGATATCCGGCAGCGTTTGGCGGACTCGGTGGAGTTGGCGTTAAAATTGGCCAAGGGGCTGGTGACCATCAATGTAATAGCCGGTGAGGACTACATTTTCAGCGAGAAATTTGCTTGCCCTGATTGTGGTTTTAGTTTTGAAGAGCTTACACCGCGAATGTTCTCTTTTAACACTCCTTATGGGGCTTGTCCCGATTGCGCCGGATTGGGATTTAAAATGGAGATCGATCCCGAGTTGCTGATCAATAAAGAATTATCTTTAAACCAAGGAGGAATCAAAGCTTGGAGCGCGGATGAAGAATCATGGTCCCTCCAATATCTTCGCTCGGTTGCTAAAAAATATGGTTTGGATCCGGATCAACCGTTAAAACAGGCTTCAGCTGAGCAGTTGAAGGTTTTGTTGTATGGGACAGCCGGTGAAAAAATTGATATTCATTATCAAGGTCAGGATCGGGAATTCAGGCATTCAGCCGCTTTTGAAGGCGTAGCCCATAATTTGGAACGGCGTTACCGGGAGACCCAATCGGAGTATATGCGCCGAGAGATCGAACGGTATATGTCGAACAAACCCTGTATTACCTGTCAAGGGTCGCGCTTAAAAAAAGAAAGCCTTTCGGTTTTGATTGGAGGTAGCAATATTAGCCAGGTGACTGCTTTATCGGTGATTAACGCCAAGCAGTTCCTAAATAACCTGGAGCTAACTGCCAGGGAAGAAGCGGTAGCTAGGATGATATTGAAAGAGCTCAACCAACGCTTGGGATTTCTGATCAATGTCGGCCTGGACTATCTAACGTTGGATCGGTCGGCTGGCACGCTTTCCGGAGGGGAAGCGCAACGGATTAGGTTGGCGACCCAAATCGGTTCTTCATTGGTCGGGGTCCTTTATATCCTGGACGAGCCCAGCATCGGGTTACACCAACGGGATAACCGGCGTTTAATCCAAGCTTTAAAAAGTTTACGCGACTCAGGAAATACGGTGATCGTGGTTGAGCATGACGAAGATATGATCCGGGAAGCGGACTTTGTGGTAGATATCGGTCCGGGAGCCGGGGTCCATGGGGGTAAAGTCTTAGTTGCCGGCACGTTGGAAGATGTCCTTAACGAGCCGGAATCAGCCACCGGGCAGTATTTGTCCGGAAAGAAACGGATTTTGGTCCCTAAAAAAAGGCGTAAACCCAACGGCAAGCATTTGGAGATCAAAGGGGCCACCCAGCATAACCTGAAGGATATTGATGTCAAAATCCCTCTTGGTTTGTTAGTTTGTGTTACCGGGGTCTCCGGTTCCGGCAAGAGTACTTTAGTTAATGATATTTTATACCCGGTGGCCGTAACCAAGCTGAATAAAGCTTCGACACTACAAGCTGGGGCCCATCAAAAGATTCTCGGCCTGGAGCATCTGGATAAAGTGGTGGATATCGACCAATCCCCGATTGGAAGGACACCTCGATCCAATCCTGCTACCTATACCGGGGTTTTCGATCCGATCCGGGAACTGTTCGCCCAGACGCCGGAAGCCAAGGCACGGGGTTATCAGATGGGCCGGTTTTCCTTTAATGTCAAAGGAGGGCGCTGTGAGGCCTGCGCCGGGGACGGGATTATCAAGATTGAGATGCACTTTCTCCCGGATGTTTATGTTCCCTGCGAGGTTTGCAAAGGGAAACGTTATAACCGGGAAACATTGGAGGTCAAATATAAAGGCAAGACCATCTCCGAAGTCTTGGAGATGACAGTCGAAGAGGCGTTGGAGTTCTTTTATAATCTTCCTAAAATCCGACGTAAATTGCAAACCTTGCATGACGTTGGTTTAGACTATATCAAACTCGGCCAGCCGGCCACCACCCTTTCAGGGGGTGAAGCCCAACGGGTCAAATTAGCTACAGAGCTATCACGCCGATCAAACGGGAAAACCTTGTATATTTTAGACGAGCCGACCACCGGATTGCATTTCGCCGATACCCATAAATTGTTGGAAATGTTAGAGCGGCTGGTAGAAGCAGGGGATACGGTGTTGGTGATTGAGCATAACTTGGATGTAATTAAGACCGCCGATTATCTGATCGATCTCGGCCCCGAGGGAGGAGAGCGGGGCGGGCAGGTAGTGGCTACCGGAACTCCGGAAGAGATTGCCCGAAACCCTAAATCGTATACGGGCCAGTTTTTGAAACCACTAGTGTTGAAGGAGAAGATTTCCGTAAGTTAATTTGAATTTCAATTTAATATAATTATGGGGGGCCGATAAAGGCGGCCCTTTTTTTTTATTACTTTACCTATAACCCTAAATTCACATAAATAGGTTTTAACTTTTCACTTTTGCCCCAGTATGGCTTCATTGGTGATCCCAATTTTGGATTTCGATAATATTACCCAGGGTCTCTTGAATAAACCGCAGTTAAAGTGCCAACTCCTTCAATCTTTGTTTCAACAATATCTCCAAGTAAACTTCCGCCATATTTCATTAATTTTTGGCAAAAAAAATTAACATCATCAACTAGAAGACGAGACATATATTCCTTTGTCACCCCTGGATACGGCAAAGCATATGCTAAATCAAAACTAGGTTGATAGAAGGAATTGATTTGATCCAATTTTTATCTCATTTCAATATTATTTTAGTCGGGATTATTTGCAGTTTTGGGACTGGGTTATTCACTGGGTTTGGCGCTTTGCCGGTTCTCATAAAAACTAATGTCTCCCGTAAATTACTTGATTGTTTATTGGGATTTGCAGCCGGGGTGATGCTAGCTGCGACTTCGTTCAGTTTAATTATCCCTGCGCTTGAAAGTTCCGGGGGCGGGGTCAAAGGCGCCACGATAACTTTAATCGGGATCCTGTTAGGCGGAGTATTCGTCGACCAGATCGATCACTTCTTTCCGGATACCAATCTCTATCGTGGGCCGGAATTCAACCATAACAATCTGAGGAAAATATGGTTATTTACTTTAGCAATCACCGTCCATAATTTTCCGGAAGGTTTAGCGGTGGGAGTCGGATTTGGGGATGGGAATATCGCTAATGGTTTGAGCCTGGCGATCGCCATTGGTCTCCAAAATATGCCGGAAGGTTTGGCGGTGGCCTTACCGTTTATTCGGGAAGGGTTTACGGCCTCTAAAGCGTTTTGGATCGCGTTTCTAACCGGAATGGTGGAGCCAATCGGCGGTTTACTAGGGGTAGGGCTGGTAAGTATCGCGAAACCAATCTTGCCGCTGATGCTTTCGTTTGCAGCCGGAGCAATGCTATTTGTGATCAGTCATGAGATTATTCCGGAAACGCATAAGGAGACCAGCTCCAAGTTGACCACTCACTCGTTGATCGTCGGATTTGTGATTATGATGTTTTTAGATAATGTCTTAGGGTAAAAGTAGTTTATTTATTCAAATTAATCATAGGAAGGCTGTTATCGCCGAGAATGGTTTGGGGCAACTTGCCGTCCCATTTTTCGATCCATTTTAATTCTACTACTTCCTTGGAGGTATTCACCTTCAATAGCCGTTGTTTTTCCGCTTCCGCTTGAGCTTCCAAAATAGTGCGTTCTTTTTCTTGCTCCGCTTGTTCACGCCGGTATTGGGCGGTTTTTATTTTCTGTTCTTCAATCTGTTTCTCTTCGACGACCCGGTTGAATTCGGGCGAAAAATCGATATCCTGTATATTTACATCTTCGAGAATAATGTAGTAATTTGAAAGTTTGCTTTGGAGCGAGTCAAAAATCAGTTGTTTAACTTCGTGACGTTTTACAATAACCTCTTCCACTTTGTATTTGGCAGTGGCGGCTTTAGTGCATTCGTGAATCGCCGGGATAATCACCTTTTGTACAAAATCACGGCCAACTTGTGAATATAATTCGGGAATCTTAGCAGCATCCAAGCGGTAATTTACTACTGACTCCATAATGACTAATTGCAAGTCTTGACTAGCCCCTTCGGAACGCTGTTCTTCCCGTTGGGTTTTGATATCGAAAACTACTACGCTTGATAATGGATTTTTGAAATGAAGCCCATTCTCAGTATAACGATGTACCGAGCCAAATAAGACTTCGACACCTACTTCGCCGGGATTGATCACGTAAAACATGGTTGATAGGGAAATGATTACAAAGATGATTATTCCGCCGATCCCGGCATAGCATAAGATGGTTGCTTGGGTTGAATTTTGGGTCCTATTATTGAATATATTGGCGATAAATATTAAAATAAGGCCAATTATTAAAGCGAAAATTGCTAAACCCAATTTTTGTCCCTCCTTATCAAGTCCGTTTAATAACATATTTTTCGCCAATTTCATCAAATTTCCTTTAATAACCATAAAAAATTAGCAGCAGATTTCATTTAATAGCTATAAACATCTGCTGACCGGGCAAATGAAAGAATAAAAAAAAGGGCAAAGGTTAAACATTCACTACTTTGCCTCTTACCCTGTGTCACCAAAACCCCTATTTTCTAGATCGATTGTTTTAAATCTGACTTTTGATTAGAACCGGGTTTTCCTAGTTTCTGTAACTGTGATAAAAGCATCCCGGCCAACATTAAAAGGCATCCTAAATAGCCTCTGAAGCCTAAATTTTCATTTAGGATAAGTAAGCCGCCGAGGCTGGCAAAGACTGATTCTAGGCTGAGAATAATAGCGGCATGGGAAGGTTTGGCATGTTTCTGGCCTACAGCTTGGAGGGTATAGGCGATTCCGACGGAAAAGAACCCGCCATAAAGGATCGGGATAAAAGCTTTCTGAAGGCTGGATAGGGTAATGCTTTCAGTGAATACGGCAACTGCCATACTAAGGGCCGAACAGGTTAAAAACTGCACTAGGCATAGTTTAAGCGGTGCTATTTTTTTCGTATAATGATCGATTAACAAAATATGTCCCGCCCAAAAAAAGGCTCCTATCAATTCTAATAAATCGCCTCTGACGATGGAGAAACTCTCAGTAACGCTTAAAAAGTAAAGGCCGATAATGGCGATGGCTACGCCTCCCCAGGTATTAATCTGTATTTGATGCTTTAAAAAAGTCCCGATTAGAGGGACGATCACAATGTAGATCCCGGTGATGAAGGCTGCCTTACCAGCTGAGGTTTCCACCAAGCCAAGTTGCTGTAGGGATGCTCCCATGAAAAGGACTGATCCGGCAATAATCCCGGCTGGTAATACTCCCGGGGAGAAAAAATTGGTTTTGGGTTCGGACTTGTTATTGGAGAAAAGCAGTGGCATTAAGGAAAGGCTTCCTAAAGCAAACCTTACTCCATTAAAGGTAAACGACCCGACATACTGCGCGCCGATGCGTTGGGCCACAAAGGCAAATCCCCAGATAGCGGCGGCTAGCAACAAAAAAAGGTTGGATTTGAGGGTTGGTTTTTTCATGGTGTCTCCCGTTAAATTAAGCCATTAATTTCAGCTTTTAATGTTTTAAAAAAATCTGTCATATATGCAATTCGTTCTGCTGCGATTTCCCTGGACTTTTTTAGATAGAGTTTTTCGGGTATTTTTTTAAGTTTTAGCTCAAACTCAATATTTGAGGAGTGCTTCGATAGATCCTTGACTCTACCGTTTGAGCAGGTATTTTCATTAAGATAATCATTGATATTAACATCAAGGTATATTCGTTCCCCGTGTTTCCCGGCAAGCATAAAAGAACGGGCAACCCCAACCGCCCCGATCACATCAAGTTTGTCGGCGTCGAAAAGAAGTTTAGCTTCAATAGTATCTGGAAGGTAACCGCTGCGATATCGATGGGTCCTGATGCAGTGCTTGATTTTCTCAATTTGGCCAGATTCATAACCTAATTCTATAAGAATAGCTTCCGCCATCTCCGCCCCAAGGATAGCATGGTCGGTTTGGCCGGTACGGTCTTCATCTTCCTTGAAACGGGCAATGTCATGCAGTAATACAGCTGGGATTAAAACGTCGAAATCTAAGTCCTTTTCCGGTTCGGCAAGGGACAGGCAGGTATTGTAAACCCGCATCACATGGTCAAAGTCGTGGGCCGCGTAGGTCATTTCACTTTTGACAATATCAATAATTTTTTGGTGCCTGTCGTTCATGGTCAACTCCCTGTTAAAACCAATAGTTAGACTTGTCATAATAGTTTTTTTTAAAATCATGTTAATCAGAAGGCCTTTATTTGACGGTTAACAGGATTAAAGGGATTTTTATAGTTTGGCTATTATCAACAATTTTCTCATATAGGCTAAACAACTTACCTCGAAGGATGTGTCTTCCCTTATTTAAGGGATCTTGGCAAACCGTATAGCTGTTAAAACTTATCTAAATTCGATACTTTAAAATAAAAATCCTGTTTCGCCACTGAAGTTCATTTAAAAAACTTGAATCAGATAATTATAGGTTAACCACTTGGTTAGATTAATAAATATGTTATAATAAAATTCCAGGGAACTGGAATCTGAGCGGCTTAACCCTCGTATCCCGAAAAACTGGCCGAGTATAGGGTCAAATAGTTGGTTCTTTAGTTCCGGTAAATAATTAACAATTGATCGGGAGGGCTTAAAATATTTCAGATGATCGGCGCCGAATGGTGTGATAAATGCCGACAAGCCAAGGAGCTTCTCCAAGGACGCGGACTTTGGGATTTCATTGATTATATCGATTATGAATCCCCTCAAGGCAAAGAAATCGCTGCAAAGTTGGGGATCAAAAATATTCCCTTTTTTGTTGAAGATGGCGAGCTCGTCCTTTACGTAAGCGAAATGCTACACCGTCTTACTGAAGAACGAATTAAACTAGCCTACGGAGGCGAAGAACAATCATGAAAAAATGGCGCTGTAAAATCTGTGGTTATATACACGTTGGAGACAATCTACCTTTGGAATGTCCAGTATGCGGGGCTGGAAGGGAGTTTTTCGAAGAAATTAGCGGAGACCCGGGACTAACGGATAAGTCCCATGCAGAGATCCAAAAAGTACTCTTTAATATTCCTTGCGGCCTTTTTGTGGTAAGTTCATTCTCTCCTACTCGAAGCCCCAAAAATAACGGGATGATTAATAATACAGTTTTTCAAATTACCGATCAGCCGCTCCGGCTAATCTTAGGGATGGATAAAAAACATTTGACCACTGAATATATCCGTGAAAGCGGTATTTTTGCCATAAACTTTCTATCAACGAGCCAATTGCCGTTGGTTAAACATTTTGGGTTTAAGTCCGGCCGGGAACTGGATAAATACGGTCAAATCCCTTGGAACCAAGGAACGACTGGAGCTCCGCTTCTGGAGGATGCTCCCGGGTATATAGAGTGCCGCTTGGTTTCGGGCCAGGAGATTGACGCCGGAAGCCACCTTGCTTTTTTAGCCGAAATAGTGGCTGGCCAGTGGCGGACAGGGGTGGAGGTACTGACCTACCAAGAATACCGCCGTCGGAAACGGGAATTATGGATAGGGGAAAAACATGGCTGAATTCCTAACTTTGGGGATCGAAACTTCTTGCGATGACACCTCGGTGGCGGTAATCGCCGACGGGCGGAGAATTAAAAGCAATATTATCTCTTCGCAACTGGATCATACCAAGTTTGGGGGTGTCGTGCCCGAGGTGGCGGCTAGATGCCATTTAGAGACGATGCTCCCGGTTTATCGGGCCGCCCTACGGGAAGCCGGCGTTGTTTTGGAAGGAATTGATCTAATCGCTGTAACATACGGACCAGGATTAATCGGCAGTTTATTGGTGGGTCTCTCTTTTGCCAAGGGTTTGGCCCTGGCTGGGAAAATTCCTTTGATAGGGGTCAATCATATCGAAGGGCATATTTACGCTAATATTTTGGAACGCCCGGAATTAACCCCGCCGTTGCTTTGCCTTACTGTATCCGGAGGCCATACCGACTTGGTATATTTGGAGGAGTGGGGGCGTTACCGCGTACTAGGCCGTACCAGAGATGACGCGGCAGGAGAGGCTTTTGATAAAATCGCTAGAGTGTTGGGTTTGGGTTATCCCGGCGGACCCGCCATTGACCGTATTGCCAATGGAGTCAGGAATGACCTTGAATTTATGCAGTCTAAAGCTATGTCCGGTTCTTATGATTTTTCATTCAGCGGGTTAAAGACTGCGGTTATTAATTATCTAAACCGGCAGAAACAAAAGGAAGATACAATTGACGCCCCAGTAGTCGCCGCTAGTTTTCAACGGGCCGCCGTCGAACAACTAGTGGAAAAACTTTTCCGGGCCGCAGTTGATTATCGGGTAAAGGCAGTTTTGCTATCCGGAGGGGTCTCTGCCAATTCGTACCTCCGTAACCGTTGCCGGCAAGAAGCTGATCGTTTGGGGATGGAACTGTATTATCCGCCGCTTAGTTTATGTACTGATAATGCCGGGATGATCGCGGCCGCCGGATATTATGCCTATCAATCCAAAGGTTCCGGGGGACTGGCAATTACCGCTCAGCCGGATTTGAAATTACCTTCTGTGGATAACTAAAGAAAGATGGGTAAAACTCCTTGACCAAAAGCAGGGTTATATACAGCCAACTTTGTGGATAAATTGTGGATTTTGTGCAAAACTCTTGAAAATATATTCAAAACACCCATAAAATCTGTTGATAACTTGTTGATAGTGTGGAGAACTTGACGCTATTGTCTTTAGGGATAAATTCACAGGTAAATGGGGTCTTGTAATGGGTTGGGATGAAGTTTCCATAATTGATTTGGAGTCCAAGGTCAGCCAGGAAATTTTAGCCAGAGGCCAAGAATATCAACAAACCGGGCATATTTTGCGCGCTTGCCGATTAGACGGGATTTTAGCCGGAGAAGCGGCTGGAACCGGAGGGACATACCGGATCCGGCTGACCATAGGGGAAACAGGAATAGACGGTGGTTGCACCTGCCCTTATCCGGGTTTTTGCAAACATATGGTGGCCTTGACATTGGCTTGGATTGAAAAAAGCGTCAAGTTTATAGCGTTAGATCAGGATTTAAATGAAATAATCGAGAATCCGGAAAGTTTCCGGGATGTATTTGCCCAACTTATCAGGAAAGACCCTCTTAACTTCCTCGATTTAACTGCAACGTCCGATCCCGAAGGGTTGTTTTTAAATTCCCGGGGTGTGCTCAACCTGATTCGGAACACTTTTCAAGCGCCTTCCTTGACTCACCGGCAAATCGAAACTCACTGGGAACGGATCAAGCGGATCCAGGAACTGGTGGCCAGAGCCGTAAATCAGCGGAGAGATGGGGCACCGGCGCTATTTATGGAGTTTTTAAAGGGTGTGGCTTATTCTTTCCGGCATTATCAGGCGGTATTGTTGAAAAAGGTATTTGATGAACTGCTTTTATTATGGGACAACCTGCCGGAAGGTTGGATGGGTGAGGAAACTATAACATTCGTGGATACATTATATGAAATCTATTTGGATGATAGGCTTTGGGAGTTGGCGGACTCGGTTCGGCCGGTATTGGTGAAACTGTACCCTAAATTCCCAAGTTGGTTTCAGGGTAAACTAAAAACAGTTGAATGGCAGTCATTAGGCCAACCAGAATTAACCTTGCTTTACCAGTTATTAGTTTTAATAGCAAAAAACGGCCAGGCCGAAACGGAATATTTTAAGAAAACAATTGAGGTTTTGAATAAAACGCCGGAAGGCCAATTGTGGCTAATCGACCGGATCATGGGGGACGATCCGGATCGATCCTTTACTTTGGCGAAACAGGGGTTAAGGAACTGCAACACAGAGTATAAGAGGATTTTTCGAGAGCGGATAATTGAGATCCATCTAATCCGTGGTGAGAATAAACAGGCGGCAGCGCTTAGTTTTATCCAGTTTCTAGAGGGACCTAACCTAGAGGGGTATTTAAGGTTAAAGGACATTCTGGCCGGGCACCGCAGCGAACTCCTAAATTACCTAGATAAGATGGATAAGGCTATCGTGGAACGAGGCCTCCCAATATTAGCGGCCAGGATTGCTTTTGATCAAGGGGATTGGGAAAAGTTAAAGGAAGAGTTAGAAAAGATCGAGCCGTCAGAAGTTTTTCTCAAAGAATTAGCGGGGCTAGTTATTGCTGATGCTAAATCAGTGCCGCTTGAGATTTTCCAGGCGATAATCACCCGGTTATTGATGGGAGGGCGGAGTAATTGGGAGATAACCCTTGGGTTATTGGTAAATTGTAAAAAAATTTGCTTGAAAAACTCTTGGAATGAAGAATGGAGTAAGTTACGGGTCCGGTTAAATACGGAATATGGCGAGGATCAAAGGTTTATAAGGAAATTTGGGGCCGTTTTGGCAGGGTAAGAATGCAAAGAGGTTATTGACTTAGTTTATACGGAGCGTTATACTAATTCTAAACTAATCTTGAACCATTTTGAGTACCATCCGTCCCTCGGGTTATGGCCTGATTGACGGTGGAACCACTATCAACCTGACAGATGAAGAGGAACCAGGCTGCAAACGGCTTTTAGAGAGGAAAGGATGCTGGGATCTTTCCAGTACGTACAGTCGAGACCACCTTGGATGTCCCGGTGAAAAGGCCATTGGCATAAACCGGCGGTCGGCTCCGTTACGGCTGTTTTAAGTGGGCCTAAAAAGCCAACAAGGGTGGAACCGCGGTTAACCCCGTCCCTTTTATAGGGAACGGGGATTTTTGTATTTAAAGGAGAACCATGATTAAGGAATATTGCGCTGGTGGACTTGTTTTTGTAGAGGGAAAACTGCTCGCTTTAGAACGGTATAACAAGGTATGGCTCTTCCCCAAGGGTCACATCGATCCCGGAGAAACAGCTATGATGGCGGCGGTTAGGGAAGTGAAGGAAGAGTCGGGTTTGGCTTCCAGAATCATTGAAGGAATGGGTACAACTTCCTATAGCTTCCAAGAAGCAAGTATAGAACACTATAAAACCGTGGAGTGGTTCCTGATGGAAGCGGAACCGGGAACGATCATCCCCGAAGAAGGCTTTTTCATTGATTATCAGCTACTCACTATGGCGGAGATCGGCCGTTTGACTTTTTTGCCGGATCGGGAAATGGCCGAGCGGGCTTTTACAATGTATCAAAAATGGAAGGAGAATCGAAAATGAGAGTAATCTTTCCCGACCAAAACGTAAGGGAGTATCCGGACGGGACAACTCCAATCCAAGTGGCGGAGTCAATCGGTCCACGTTTGGCGAAAGAGGTAATTGCGGCGATGGTTGACGGCCAGCTAATCGATTTAAACCGGCCGCTTCAAGGCGAGGTGCGATTAAAGCTGGTTAAACCTGAAGACCCGGAAGGGCTCGAAATTCTAAAGCATTCGACATCCCATGTAATGGCCCAGGCAGTACTGAACCTTTATCCCGGAGCCAAGCTAGCGATCGGGCCGGCGATTGAGAATGGGTTTTATTATGACTTTGATCTACCTCAGCCGATAACGGCTGAGGATTTGCCCAAGATTGAAGCGGAGATGGCCAAAATTATCGGCGCCGACTTGCCTTTTACCAGATTTGAGCTTGGTAAGGACGAGGCCTTAAAGCATTTTCGCGAAGCGGGCGCAAAGTATAAAGAAGAATTAGTTGAAGGTTTGGAGGATGGCTCGATCTCCTTTTATAAACAAGGCGATTTCACCGATCTCTGCCGGGGGCCGCACTTACCCAGCACCGGCCGGATTAAGGCATTTAAATTGATGTCTGTGGCCGGTGCTTACTGGCGTGGGGATTCCTCCCGGGAGATGCTCCAGCGCATCTACGGTACGGTTTTCCCTACTAAAAACCTCTTGGATGAATACTTGTTTAAACTGGAAGAAGCCAAAAAGAGAGACCATCGTAAGCTCGGTAAGGAACTGGATCTCTTTGATATTATGGATGAAGGCCCCGGTTTTCCGTTCTTCATGCCGAAAGGGATGGTTTTAAGGAATGTTTTGGAAGGTTTTTGGCGCCAAGAGCATAAAAAGCGCGGCTATCAAGAGATTAAAACCCCGATTATCCTTAGTGAAGAATTATGGCACCGTTCGGGGCATTGGGACCATTATCAAGAAAACATGTATTTTACCAAGATCGATGAAGGTAATTTTGCGGTCAAACCGATGAATTGCCCCGGCGGGATGCTGGCGTTCAAACGAAAACTCCATTCTTACCGAGACCTGCCCGAGCGTATGGCGGAGTTGGGCTTAGTTCACCGGCACGAGCTATCCGGCGCTTTACACGGTTTAATGCGGGTCCGGTGCTTTACTCAGGATGACGCCCATATCTTTATGACGCCCGAACAAGTTAAAGATGAAGTTTTGGGTGTGATTGACCTAATCGATGATTTTTACAAAGTCTTCGGTTTTACGTACCATGTCGAGCTGTCCACCAGGCCGGAGAATTCGATGGGCTCCGATGAACAATGGGAGATAGCCACTGAAGCGCTTAGAGACGCTTTAAATACTAAGGATATGCAATATAAAGTTAATGAAGGGGATGGGGCGTTTTACGGACCCAAGATCGATTTTCATCTAGAAGACTCAATCGGCCGTACCTGGCAATGCGGAACCATTCAACTGGATTTTCAGATGCCGGAGAAGTTTGATCTGACTTATATCGGGCCGGACGGTGAAAAACATCGGCCGGTAATGATTCACCGGGTAGTATTCGGGAGTATCGAAAGGTTCATCGCGATTTTAACCGAACATTTCGCAGGCGCTTTCCCGACCTGGCTTGCCCCGGTTCAAGCAATAGTGATGGCAATCAGCGAAGACCAACACGCCTATGCGTTGAAAGTCCAAGCGGAATTGGAGCAGCAAGGCATCCGTACCGAAGTTGACCTTAGGAATGAAAAGATTGGTTACCGGATCAGGGAAGCCCAATTGCAAAAGATCCCTTACATGTTAATAGTAGGGGAGCGCGAAGCCGACCAAGGGACGGTAGCGGTCAGGGCCAGGAAAGAAGGAGACCTGGGTGCGCAGCGGATTGAGGAGATTGTGGGTAGGATCCTAAATGAGATAGACCAGAAATTGCGCTGATTTAACCCCTGATTTTACAGATTGCATAGATGACGCTGATTTGTGGGGATATTTCTATTGTTTACGTATAATCATTACCAATAGCCGTATCAAAAGGGGCTGTCTTAGAAGTGAATTTTCTGAGACAACCCCTTTTTAATCGCTGGCAGCTTTTCTCTGACTTACACCCGAACTCAAATTAGACAAAACTGGAGTTTAAATATACTTAGTTTTTTTATAAATGGGAATTGGGGGTATCTTTCGTTAAAAACCGTTAAATTCTTGACAAATATTTTAAATAGGTGTATGTTAATAATAACAAAAATGATAAAAATAACAGTTGAGGGTCTGCGAATGAAAAAAGAAATTCAGGAAGATTTATTGCTTTACAAAGTTGCGGAGATGTATTACATCATGGAATACAATTTATCCGAAATAGCTTCGAATATAGGTGTAACTTCAATGACCGTCTCCCGGTTATTAAAAAAAGCAAAGGAAAAAAGAATTATTCAAATTAATATCAGGACACCGTATGAAGCATCCCGTGAGGAAGAGATCAAGCTCAAAGAAAAATACGGCCTTAAAAACGCAGTGGTAGTTAAGCCTACCGGGATGGATGTCAAACAACAAATTTACAAAGCTGCTGGTATCTTTTTTGACTTATTAATTAAAAGTGGTATCACCGTTGGTATTGGCGGTGGGAGTACTCCTGCCAACACTATTGAACATTTAACGGAACGGATTGTCCCCGGGCTTCAAGTTATTCAATTGGTAGGCGGACTGGGAAATACCGGGTACCGAAATGCTTATGATGTGCTTCAAAAGTTTTCCCAAAAACTAGGGGCTACCGGAACCTATTTTTCAGCTCCGATGTATGTGCGTGATATAGCTAGCAGGGATCCTATGCTTAAAGAAGTTTTTGGAAGCACCGGATTGATCAAAAAAGCAAAAGAGTGCTCGTTGGTACTTTCAGGTGTTGGAAGTGCCAATAGTAACCACATTTATGTTAAAAGCGGATTCATTAGCCCTGAAGAAATGAACGAAATCAGGGAAGCCGGTGGTGTAGGAGACATTTTTGGTCAATACTTTAACGCTCAAGGTAAGCTTATCAATCATCCGATTAATAAGCGGGTTATGGCGGTACCGCTCGAAAAACTTAAGAAAGTTAAAGAATTTGTCCTTGTAGGCGAAGGGGCTACTAAGATTAAAGCTGCCTTAATGATTGGAATGGTTACTACTTTAGTTACGGATTACCAGACAGCTATCGACTTGTTGGATATGTAGGCTTGCATAAACCAAGGAGGTGACGTCAGTTCAAGCTAAGTTCAATCTAAATGGTTCCGGAATTATACCAATTACATCTTGGAGGTGCAGTAATGAGAAAGAAATCCTTGTCGGTCTTGTTAATTTTATTTGTGGTAAGCTTTATGGTTTGTATTCCGTCAAATGCGGCTGCTGAGAATCTGTTATTCGACTCCTGATTAGCGCCGGTGGTAGCGGAAAGGCCTATATCGGAGGGGTAGAATTATTTAACGAACAGTATAAAGGTAAGTACCGTGTGGAAACAGATACGATTGCCTTTGATTCTTTACTCACAAAATTAATGACCCAATTTGTATCAAAAACCTCTTTCTATGATGTAGTAGCGGTTAGTAGCAATTGGAGAGACAGGGTATGGCGCTTTTTGGAACCATTAAACGGTTATATCAAAAAATATGGTCCTGAAAATGTAAAGGGACTCTACGGCGCTGAAATCGATGGATTGACCTACCAGGGTAAAATTGTCGGTCTCCCGGTTAGGACCGGCGGAGATGTCCTTTTTTATCGAAAGGACTTACTGACCCAAGCCGGACTTGGGGTCCCGAAGACCATGGATGAACTATTGTACGCTGCAAGGAAGTTAACCGTGGGACTGCCCAACCAAAGGGAACGATACGGGTTTTCACTGTTGGCCCAATCGCCCACTTTTACCATAAATAACTTATCTGACTTTTTGTTTACCCAAGGCGTCTATTTTTTAGACAAAACTAAAACCAAAGCTGACCCGGGGCTAAAAGGGAAAAATGCTCAAAAGGTATTTGAAATAATCAAAACCATGTATGATGAGAAACTGATTCCCAATCCCATGGAATGGACCTATGATGATAATATTGTCGCTTTGCAACAGGGTAAACTGGCAATGACCTTTGAAGATTACATGAGAGCCCCTTTGATGGAAAAAGAGGGCGTGTCCAAAGTAATTGGTAACATGGGTTATGCAGTGATACCATACACTACGGAAGGGCCTGAGAAACCTAGGACCAGAGGAGGCGCTTGGATTTTCTCAATTGATAAAAATTCCAAAAACAAAGTTGCATCCTATGAATTTATTAAGTTTATGGCTGGGTATGAAGCGCAGTCCCTTATGGCCAATACTTGGGCCAATGGACCTTCAGTGCTAAGTATATTTAAAGAACCCGCATTTTTAAAAACTAACCCAGCTGCTGCCGCGGCATCGGAAAGTTTTTCCCTGTTAGGTTCGCGGGTTCCAATTGCCATTGACCAGAGGCCTACTATCGAAAAAGAACTCCACGATATAATGCATCAGATGCTCCTGAACAAGATTCAACCCAAAGATGTCGGAAAGGCTATGCACGACAGGATAAACGCTTTACTCCGTTAATATTCAAATCCGCTACGTCGAAGGGTCCCTTCGACGTAGCTTCAAAATTTGTTCCGGATCGCTCTCTTAACCTCAGGGCTTCCCTTTTAAAATAAAATAAGCTGGGTGATAATATTGGATATTAATGTAAGGAACCGTTTTAAAGCTTTTTATCCTTATGTATGGTTCATTCCTTTAATAATAATTATGGGATTTACTTTGATCTTTCCATGGATATGGAGTTTTGTATTAAGTTTTACTAAGTTTAGCATTTCCGAAGCAGTCCCGCCTCGTTTCGTGGGGTTGCAAAACTACATTACCACACTTAAGGATCCGTTGTTTCTCCTTTCGTTAGTAAAAACAATTTCCTATATTTTTTTGACTGTTCCGGCGCAGGTTATTATAGGTTTTGGAGTTGCGTTGCTTCTTAACCAAAACATCAAAGGATGTGGTTTTTTTCTGGCCGGGATAATGCTTCCGTTTATGCTGACCCCGGCTATTGTTGGACTAATATGGAAAATATTGCTCTCCGGACAATGGGGTGTTTTAAATTATTTCTTGAGTTTAGTTGGTATTTCAAAAGTAGGTTGGCTCTCTGACCCTTCGGTCGCTATGTATACAGTTGCATTTCTTGATGTTTGGCAACATTTTCCTTGGGTGACTATGATTTTATTTGCCGGGCTTCAATCTATTCCCAGAGATATGTACGAAGCGGCTGAAATCGATGGTGCCTCACCATGGCAAACTTTTTACAATATTACAATCCCTTATTTGAAACCGTTATTGGTAATTGTGATCATGTTTCGTTTGATGTTCGCCCTCAGGACTTTCGATTTGATCTATTCATTGTTCCGATCCGGCGGACCGGGTAATTCGGTTATGCTTTTAGGGGTGCACTTGTATGAAAAATTCAGCTTGACATGGGAAGTAGGTCAAACTTCGGCGCTTTCATATATATTCTTATTGTTAACCATGATTTTAAGCCTTGGTTTAACTATTAAGATGTACAAGGAGGTGGAATAATGGGCCTGTTGAACTTTACTAAAAAAGCATTAATCTATACTGTGTTAACAATTATTTTAATCATCTCCGTTTTCCCAATCGTTTGGGTTATTTTGACTTCAATAAAGGAACCGGCCGATTGTTTTGTCATTCCACCAAAATGGTTCTTTAAACCCACATTTGAAAGTTACCGCATGCTTTTTATAAATGGGTTTGCTTCAATGGGAATCGATATGTGGAAAAACTTTTCAAACAGTTTGATTATTGCAATTAGCAGCACGTTATTGACAATGTTTGCTTCATGTAGCGCTGCATATGGATTGTCAAGATTTAATTTTCCCGGTAAAAAACTTATTGCTATTGCGATTATCGCCACCAGGATGTTGCCTCCGATCGCAACGATGATTCCATTCTTTTTATTGATCCATTCGCTAAACTTATTAGATACCAAAATAGCCTTAATAATGGTTTATACTGCGCTAAATATCCCTTTGACTACCTGGATGTTACGGGGTTTCTTTGATGAGGTTCCCAAAGAATTGGATGAGGCGGCCACGGTAGACGGATGTTCACAAAGGAAGATTCTTTGGGGCATCCTAGTGCCTTTGATAATGCCAGGGTTAGTAGCAACCAGTGTATTCTCATTCCTGTTATGCTGGAATGAATTTTCATTAGCATTGGTATTGGCTATAAGGAACTCCAAAACATTACCTTTAGTAGTAACCTCATTTATAACGGACGAAGGTATTTTCTGGGGGCCGATGAGCGCCGCAGCTACGATAATTCTGTTGCCACCAGCTGTTTTTGTACTATCAACCCATAAAAAGATGGGTAAAGGTTTAACAATGGGTGCGGTAAAAGGTTGAATGGGATCGAAAAACCCGAGGTTCCTAACCGGGTGACCATTAAATTACAACTAAGTGTTATAAACAATTTACTTAAATCCTAGGAGGAGCTAGATGACAATAGAGTCGCCAGTTTTTGCGTTTCGAGGCCTAGAGATGCACGGGTCCAGAATGTGGCGTCCGGATCGGCTGTTTGAGGCGTTAGATTTTGCGAGCTCCCATAATATGACGGCTTTGGTATTACACGATAATACCATCATTCATGATACGGTGTTTCCTCAAAAATATTTTGATGACTCTAAAAGAAAGGGATACGCGCAAGTTAGGCGCCATCAAAACGCGATTTATGCAAAACAGGCATACCTAAACGATATGCTAAAACACGCCAAACGTAAGAACATTGAGGTTTGGGTGGAAATTAAGGAATTAGAGTTTCCTGATGAATTATTAGAAAAATTTCCACAACTAACAAAGGACGGTAATGTTTGTCCGACGGATCCGCTATGGTTGGAATATATGCAAATTAAAACCAATGAATTTTTCGAGTTATTTCCGGATATGGCCGGTATTATAGTAAGTCCGGGATCCCCTGAATCCCGCGCTTTTCTTTCAGCCGGTAGAAAATGCTCTTGTGACCGTTGTAGAGCCACGGATTTCGGTGACTGGTGTCACGGGATTATAATGAGTATTTATCAGTCGGTTAAAACTCATGGGAAAAAACTTGCAGTCAGGGACTTTGTATACTCCCCGGAGGATCACGAACGGTTAAGCGCGATTATCCGTAGGACACCTGATGACGTCATCCTTTGCATTAAAGTTACGCCCCGGGACTTTTGGCCCACTTTTCCCGATAATCCAATGATCGGAAGGTTTAAAGAACGGACTCAGTGGGTTGAATATGACGTATTCGGACAATTTTATGGGTGGGGAATATGCCCTGCCATAGTACTTGAAGATATACGAAAAAGGTTTTCATATGCCCAATCTCAGGGTGTTTCAGGAGTGGTGCTACGGACCGAATGGGAAAATGTTCTCGAACTTTCTTGTTTTGATAATTTAAACAAGATCAATCTAATCGGCGCCGCAGACATGGCAATCGATTTGAAGCGTCCGGCAGATAAAATAATCTCTGACTGGTTGCGTGAAGAGGGATTGCTAGCGGAAACAACGGGTGAGAAAAGAAACGTTGACACTCCAGGTTTAACTCAATTTTTACTTAAGACTTGGGCAATTATGGAAAAGACAATTTATGTGGATGGTTTCGTTTTTGCAACCTGTAGTGAAGTCCCTTTAAATATTGATAAGGCTTGGTTTACTATGACCTTTTACCACAGCTTAGCGGCTTGGGACCCGAGCGCGGTCGTTCGAATCAGTATGAATTACGAGAACCTTATCCGCTTGCTTAATGAAAAGGATGCGGCTTTAAGGGAAATAAAAGAATTAATCAATTATTTGAAACTAAATGATTTTGGTTTACCCGGACTGGGGTATGTCAAACTGAAAGAAGCGTTTTTGCATTATGAGAGATACGTAAAGAGTTTTGTTTTAGCTGCGGGGGCTTGCTTAATTCCTAGAGCCTTAAGCAATGGAACCGCAAATGAAACCCAAAAGAAAGACTTGATCGGTCGTTTGGAAAATAATTTAAATCAACTTACGACATATGTACAAGAACTAGAAGATTTTGAGGAAACGACTTCTTATCCGTATTACGTCTATCTGTTGAATAACCATCGGAACCTCAGGGTAATTCTCAAGCAAGCCCAATTAGAGTTGAACGAGTTACGCAAATAAGAAATATATGAACATTGAGGAGGTTATTTGATTGAACTCAAATGCTCTACCTTATTCTGAATTATTAAAACTAAAACGTTGGAATACTCCAACGATATATAATGGGTGGGCGCAGATTACCCGTCAAGACATTGCTAAAGGGTTTTTCAATCGGGAAGAAACGCTGACTTCATGCCGCAAATGGGGCCGATGATCGGTTACGCCATCACTTTGGTAATTCAACCTAGCCATAAAGGGCATAAACTGAATAATCCCAATTCCGACAGTGAATATCGGGCATATGTGGCGAGTATTCCCGGACCTAAGATAGTAGTAATTCAAGATCTCGATAAACCGGAAACGGTAGGCGCTTTTTGGGGTGAAGTAACAGCCAATATCCATAAAGCTTTAGGCTGCGTGGGAACGATTACTGATGGCTCGATACGTGATGTCGATGAGATGACTAACGCCGGTTTTAAAGCTATTGCAAGGCGGATGTCTGTAGGCAATGCCCATAGTACACCTGTCCGTTGGGGTTGCGAGGTAGAGGTATTTGGATGCAAAGTAAAACCAGGACAGTTAATTCATGCTGATAAGCACGGTTTTTTGGTGGTGCCGGAAGAAGATCAAGCGAGGTTATTGGAGGCGGCCATTTTTATGGATGCTAATGAGTGTAATACCACAATCCCGGCTGCGCGGAGTTTCGCAGGAAAAACTAGCGAGCAGTTACTGGAAAGTTTTGAAGCTGCGACCAAGCAGTTCCGGACCGCCGCTAAAGAGAAATTGATCCGTACCCGAGAACAATGAATTTATGTTTTGCCTAAACAAACAAGATGCTTGATAAGAATTCAGATTAAGCCTAGTATTATCAGAGAGGGCAGGACAAATTCCTGCCCATTATGTTGTCAAAAAATCTTTCCAGATCCGCCCTTTATTGACTTCAACGGGAACTTTTGATATATTTTTAGGTATGACATATTCTTAATAAAGGGGGGTTTTTTGTGACGAAAAGTAGAGTCCTTATATTGTTAGTTGTGTTAGCGATGGCCGGTTCTTTAGTAGCGGGTTGCGGTGAAAGCAATACCATAAAAATCGGGACCATCCAATCGATCAGCGGACCGGTTTCCACTTATGGCATTCAAACCAGGGACGCCATTAAAATGGCGGTGGATGAGATCAATGCCGAAGGCGGGGTACTCGGCAAACAGATCGAGTTAATTGTTGAAGATGACGAGGCCAGCCCCGATAAAACAACTAACGCCTTTAAAAAGTTGGTTGCCAAGGATAAGGTAGTCAGCGTCATCGGCGCGCTGATCAGCAAATGCACCCTTGCTATAACTAAAGAAGCCCAAGCTAAAAAAGTAGTATTGCTGACACCCACTTCTACCAATGATACAGTAACTGACGCCGGGGATCATGTCTTCATGAGCTGTTATAATGATTCTTTCCAAGGCCAAGTCGGCGCCCAGTTTGCCTATGAAACCCTTAAGGCTAAAAATGCGGCGATTCTTTATGATATCACCAATGATTATTCCAAAGGTTTGACCACAAACTTTAAAGAGAAATTCGAGGCGTTAGGCGGTAAAGTGGTCGCCTCCGAATCATACAGCGCGGGCGATAAAGATTTTAACGCCCAACTCACCAAGATAAAAGCCACCAAACCGGATATTCTATTTATCCCTGATTATTACAACACGGTTTCCCTGATTGCGAAACAAGTTAGGAGCCAAGGCATCAACATTACAATGCTGGGCGCCGATGGTTGGGATGAAATCACCAACAACGCCGGAGATGAGGTCCTTGGTTCTTACTATTGCAACCATTATTCACCCATGTCCAATGATCCCGATGTTCAGTCCTTTGTAGAGAAATATACCGAGAAATACAAAGCGACCCCTAATGCTTTAGCTGCACTTGGTTATGACGCAACCTACATTTTAATCGATGCGATCGAAAGGGCCGGTTCGACTGATTCGGATAAAATTAAGGCCGCATTAATGGAAACCGATGGCAAATTCGTAACTGGGAATATTCGGTTTAACGAAAAACGTAGGCCTGTTAAATCTGCAGTTATGCTTAAAATCACAAAAGGATCCGACGGGAAATTGACCACCGAATATGCCGGAACCGTTAACCCTTAAGTGAATCAAAAGAAAGGCAATCATTTTTGCTTCAAAAAAAAACTAAAGTACTGTATAATATAATTTAGATCATAGAATAATGGGGGAATCATGATTCTCCCATTAATTCTATGTAGTCACCCCTCCCGCTTGCCGGGGCAATGAAAGGATAAAAATTAATCTCCTAATCGTGCCCGTGCTGCAATCGTTTTTAAATCTTTGATATTAATTTTTAAAATGCTCCGGCATTTGTCGATCCAGATTAGCACAATTTTTAGGCTATCCAGCCATTTCTTCGGTTACGGTTAAGCCCACGGGCACGGTATTTTTTAAGTAGTCGTCCACGTCAGTTTCCAATCGACCCACGTGAAATTATGAAAATAGGATTGACGTGGATCGGCAAGCATGGGTAGCATTTTCTAGATAGTGCAAAGAGGTGGAACTATGGGAATATTCCAGCAATTTCTGCAGCAAATGGTTAACGGCTTGGCCCTGGGAAGTATTTATGCCCTGATAGCATTAGGATATACCATGATTTATGGAATTGTGAAATTGATTAATTTCGCCCATTGCGACATTTTAATGTTAGGCGCTTTTGCCGGTTTTTTTGTATTAATTGCGGCCAAAATAACACCGCTGCTGTTTGTAGCTTCTTTTCTGGTAGCCATGTTAACTTGTGCGATAATCGGTATCGTAATCGAACGGACATGTTATAAACCGTTGCGTAACGCTCCACGTATCAATGCTTTAATAACCGCCATAGGTGTTTCGATATTTATTGAAAACGGCGCCAGGGTGATTCCGCAAATTGGACCTAACCCGAGGCAATTCCCCACCCTTCCTAATGTTAATTTTGATCTGGCCGGAGTAGGGATTAGCCGGGCTCAAACGATAGTATTTGTAGTTTCCATCGTTTTAATGGTCATTTTAAATTATATCGTCAATTATACTAAAATCGGTAAAGCAATGCGGGCGGTTTCATATGATCGCAATGCCGCTTTATTAATGGGTATCAATGTGAACAAAGTTATTTCATTTACATTTGCGATTGGTTCGTCTCTTGCGGCGGCGGCGGGAATACTCTTCGCCAGCGCCTATCCGCAAGTTGAGCCTTATATGGGGATTATGCCCGGTTTAAAAGCTTTTGTCGCCGCCGTTTTAGGGGGTATTGGCAGTATACCCGGGGCAATGCTTGGCGGATTTATAATGGGTATAGCCGAAACCCTCACCAAAGGGTTTATTTCATCCCAATTAGCCGATGCTATAGCTTTTGGCATTTTAATCATTATTTTGGTTGTCAAACCGACTGGAATTTTAGGCCGGAATGTTAGCGAGAAGGTATAAGCCGAGGTGAAGAATGATGAGTAAGCACAACAAAAAAAAGATGCAGATAACGGGCTTTGGATTATTGGGTTTTATATCCGTGGTCGGCCTTATCTACCTGGGAATCATTGATGAATACACCGCCCAGATTTTAACATTTGCAGCCATTAATGTAATTATTGCGCTAAGTTTGAATTTAATCTCCGGTTTTACAGGGCAATTGGCTCTTGGACATGCCGGGTTTATGGCCATCGGCGCTTATGCTACCGCGGCGTTGGTTATGCAATTGCACTTACCTATCTTGGCGGCGATCTTAGTTGGGGGGGTTGTCACGGCCGTTTTCGGCTTTGTAATTGGGTTCCCAACCTTAAGGCTGAATGGAGATTACCTAGCCATCGTTACGCTCGGTTTTGGGGAGATAATCAGGGTCTTGATGATTAATGCCGAAAAGATAACTGGCGGAGCCGCCGGGTTAAAGGGGATCCCGTCTTTTAGCGATAATATTGCCTTAAACCCGATGATTTCTTTTATCTGGGTTTTTCTTTTTATGATAGCGATAATTATTTTAGTCAGTAATTTGATCAAATCTTCACATGGCCGGGCGATCATCTCCATCCGTGAAGACGAGATAGCTTCTAATGCAATGGGTATCAATGTTTTTTATTATAAGATGTTTTCCTTTACCCTGTCCGCTTTTATCGCCGGAATTGGCGGTGGGCTTTACGCTTTATTTTTCGGGTATTTAAACCCTACTATGTTTAACTTCCTCAAGTCATGCGATTTTTTAGTGATTGCGGTTTTAGGAGGCATGGGAAGTATTATCGGCACTGTCGCTACCGGGTTTATATTAACTTATCTCCAAGAATTCCTAAGATTTTTACAGGATTATCGGTTGGTTATTTATCCCTTAATCTTAATTATCATTATGTTGTTTAAACCTACCGGATTGATCGGTTTGGTAGAAGATTTAAAAAAATGGCTGCGTAAAACAATTCCCGCTAAAAAAAGCTTACTGAAAGAAGGTGAGCGGCTATGACTGTTTTAAAAGCGGAGAATATCTCAATTTATTTCGGTGGCTTGAAAGCTGTCTCCAATTTCAACCTGCAACTGGATGAAGGGGAATTGGTAGGCTTGATCGGCCCTAACGGCGCTGGGAAAACTACCATCTTTAATATGATTACCGGCGTTTACACTCCAACTGAAGGGAAGATTCATTTAAATATTATAAATGGGTCAAGGGATATCACTAGGCTCAAACCATACCAAATTACCAAATTGGGAATGGCCCGGACTTTTCAAAACATCAGGCTTTTCAAAGACTTGTCAGTTCTCGATAATGTCCGGATTGCTTACCATTTCAACGTCAAATATAATGCGTTTCAATCGGTTTTTAGGACTCCCCGCTTTTACAAAGAAGAGGCTGAAGTTAAGGCAAAAGCCATGACGCTTTTAAAGATCTTTAATATCCATCAAAAATGCGATGAGTTGGCTAAAAACCTTCCTTACGGCGAACAACGCAAATTGGAGATTGCTAGGGCGCTGGCAACCAATCCGCGCCTCCTACTCCTGGATGAACCGGCTGCTGGAATGAACCCCCAGGAAACCAGGGATTTGATGAAATTAATTGAGTTTATCCGGAAGGAATTTAACCTGACCATCCTCCTAATCGAACATGATATGAACCTGGTGATGGGGATCTGCGAACGAATAGTTGTCCTTGACTATGGCCAGGTCATCGCGGAGGGAAATCCGGAACAGATTAAACACGATCCAAGGGTAATCAAAGCCTACCTCGGTGAGGAGGTTGAAACTAGTGCTTAAAGTTAGGGATCTCAATGTGTTTTATGGCACAATCCATGCCTTGCGTGATTGTAGCTTTGATGTGGATGAAGGCGAGATCGTAACCTTGATTGGGGCGAATGGCGCCGGGAAAACTACTACGCTTCATAGCCTTTCGGGACTGATTCCCTGTAAATCCGGGGTGATTGAACTGATGGGCCAATCGTTACGCGATGTCTCCCCGAACCGGATTGTCGAGTTGGGGATGGCTCAAGCACCCGAAGGCCGAAGAATTTTTGCTAACCTGACTGTCAAAGAAAACTTGGAGATGGGGGCATATACCCGTAAGGACAAACAAGGCGTTAATGAGGATTATGAGAAGGTCTTCACTCGGTTCCCGCGCTTAAAAGAGAGATTGCCTCAGATCGCCGGGACCTTAAGCGGTGGCGAACAGCAAATGTTAGCTATCGGGCGGACCCTAATGTCTAGGCCTAAGTTAATGTTAATGGATGAGCCCTCGATGGGCTTGGCTCCATTGTTGGTCAAAGAGATCTTTTCGATAATAAAAGATATTAACCAAGCCGGAACTACTATTTTATTAGTAGAACAAAATGCCAACCTGGCTTTATCCATCGCTCATCGCGCTTACGTTTTGGAAACCGGTAGAATAGCCCTTCAAGGTAACGCCAAAGAACTGGCCGCCAGTGAGGCGGTCCGAAAAGCTTACCTTGGCGGGTAAAAATTTGGTGTGAGGCATGAGCGAAAAAGATAGATGGGCTACACCCTCGATTAGTTGTTATCGTAAATTTAATTTATGCCGAATAGATTTGTATATATCATGTTGAAGGAGGCTTGCTCATGTTTGTGAGAGGATGCATGACAGTCAACCCCTACACTATCACTGAGAACGCCCCGATTTTTGAAGCCGGCGAACTACTCCGTAAAAACGATATCGCCAGGCTTCCGGTGGTTAAGGATGGCAAAGTTATCGGGATTATTACCCGAGAGGATCTTCTAAAAGTAAGCCCCTCCGCCGCAACGACTTTAAGCGTTTGGGAATTGAATTATGTTTTAGGTAAGTTACAGGTAAAAGACGCAATGACCAAAAATCCAATAACTATATCACCCGACGCCACCTTGGAAGAGGCAGCCATGATTATGCGGGAAAAGGGTGTAGGGGCCCTTCCGGTGGTAGAAAATGGTAAATTGATCGGGATTATTACTGAGTCCGACATCTTCGACGCGTTTTTGGATTTGATGGGTTTGAAAATGACCGGCACTCGCCTGACAATTAATTTCGAGGACAGGGTTGGGGCTATTGCCGACCTTACCGAGATTATTAAAGAACAAGGAATCAACATTATTTCCTTAGCTTTGTTCCACCGCCCCGACACCCAAGGGGAATTGGTCCTGCGTTTGGATAGTAGCGATTCGGATCAGCTGATTAAAGAGATACAGAATAAAGGGTTTAAAGTGGCACACGTTGTAAATTGGTAAAAAATTAAGAATGATAAAATTTGATACAATTTTTAAAAGCCAGCCTTTAACAGGTTGGCTTTTTTTAACGAAATTTCAAAAATATTTACCGATTATGCAGGTTTTTATTATACAATACCGTATTATCTATATGCAAACATTCAATACCGTATAAAACAGGGAGGTTAAACCGGGTTATGTTTAAAACCGCCAAAATTTATCTGGCCTTCGTAGGTATCATGATAATTCTCTTATTAAGCACTGGAATACAGCCGGTAAAAAGTGAGCAACCTTTGAAAAGCGATGGCTTCGCAGGAGTAAGCGCCCCTTTTGAAATTAATCCCAAACAAGACCAGGCCATTCCCGGATTAATCGGCGGCTTA
Source organism: Bacillota bacterium (assembly GCA_023415835.1). Taxonomy (GTDB): domain Bacteria; phylum Bacillota; class UBA4882; order UBA8346; family UBA8346; genus JAAYHS01. The sequence continues at coordinate 9,483 of JAEZJK010000071.1, read as the reverse complement.
GAAAACAAACCCAGTATTTTGAAACATCTAAACCCATTCCTCGGTTTAATAGGGGAAGAACCGCCAATTGTTAAAGGCGTCTATGCAACCGGTTGGATGACAGGTAGGTCAAGTTTTCTTGAGAACATGGTGGAGTTTACAGCTAAGACCGAGGTTAACAGTATGGTTATCGATGTTAAAGATGATTCCGGCCGGATCAGTTATCACAGTAAAGTACCCTTGGCGCAATCCATAGGAGCCAGTTATCCCAAGTTCGATCCAGTAAAAGTGACTAACCTGTTACACCAGAACAATATTTACCCAATCGCCAGAATAGTGATTTTCAAAGATCCCCATCTTGCGAGTAGAAGGCCTGACTTGGCGGTTCGAAGCACTCAAGGGGGTATTTGGAAGGATTTTAAAGGCCTTGCTTGGGTAGATCCATATAATAAAAGCGTTTGGGAGTATAATGTAGCGGTAGCCAAAGAAGCCGCGAGTTTAGGCTTTAAAGAAATTCAATTTGACTATGTCCGCTTTACCAGCGACGGCTTACTTAAACATTGCCTATACCCTGCTGTGAATGGGAGTACCAAATCTGATACAATTAGTGATTTTCTGAAATATGCTTATCAAGAGCTGAAACCATTGGGAGTAAAAATATCTGCCGATGTCTTCGGATTAACCTGTTCAGCCCAGAGCGATATGGGAATCGGTCAAGTATTTGAAAAAATCGCTGAAAATGTCGATGTTATCTGTCCAATGGTTTATCCCTCCCATTATCATAAGGGCGATTTTAATATCCCGGATCCGGACCGCAGTCCGTATCAGACTGTATACCGGAGCATGATGGATGCCAAACGGAAAGCGGCAACCCTAAAAAAACCGGTAATCATTCGCCCTTGGCTTCAAGATTTTTCCCTACGGAACCATTATGGCAGGGAACAGCTATTAGCTCAAATAAAGGCTGTCCAAGACGCCGGACTTCAAGAATGGATTTTTTGGAACCCAACCAATCGCTATGACATTGGAAAGTACCGCTTGAAACAGGAGATCCAAACGGGAATAAACCTATCCCCGGAAGTGTTAGACCCCGTCCCCGATAAAGCTGTTCCCTTACCGGAGCGCGAGATGCCGGGCAGATAAAAAATGTAATGCAATGCAACGGTAAACAGCGGTGATTTTGAAGTAGTAATTTTCAATAAATTTTGTTTGCTTTTAAGAAATCCATTTGGTATAATAGAACAGTCGTAAAATTTACGGCCCTTTTTTCTCGAACAATCGCGATTTGATCGAGAGATTAACAGCATTCATGCAGGGGGAGGATATTATATGAAAACGTTTTTGGCTAAATCGGAAGAGGTTCAACACAAGTGGCTTTTGATTGACGCCGAAGGAAAAACACTCGGACGTTTAGCTACTCAAGTCGCTTCCATTTTACGGGGTAAACACAAACCAATTTATACACCTAATGTGGATTGCGGGGATTTTGTAATCATCATCAACGCCGAGAAGGTAAAGTTAACCGGTAATAAGGCTCATGACAAAATCCATTATACTCACTCGATGTATCCCGGCGGTTTAAAAGAAATTCAATACGGCCATTTATTGAAGACCAAACCGGAATACGCCTTAACCAAGACTATTTGGGGAATGCTTCCCCATAACCGCTTAGGCCGTAAAATGATTAAAAAATTAAAAGTTTATCGAGGGAATGAGCACCCGCATACTGCTCAACAACCTGAGAAACTTGAAATTGAGGCCTAAGAAGGGGGAGGAATGACAGATGCCACGCGCTAAAAAAAGTTCAAAATTAGTATATTATGGAACAGGCAGAAGGAAATGTTCAGTTGCCAAAGTAAGATTGGTATCAGGTCAAGGTAATGTTATTGTTAACGGTAAACCGGTTCTGGAATATTTTGGGCGCAAAATATTAGAGCTTACCGTTAAACAACCATTGGTAGTCACCAGTACCGATAGCAAATATGATGTTATGGTGAGTGTCCATGGCGGTGGTATGACCGGCCAGGCCGGAGCGGTTAGGCATGGGATTGCTAGGGCTCTGCTAAAGGTGGAGGATGAATTTAGATCTCCGCTTAAAAAAGCCGGTTTCCTCACCCGCGACCCGCGGATGAAAGAACGCCGCAAGTATGGCTTGAAAAAAGCCCGGAAAGCCCCACAATTTTCAAAACGTTAATTTTTCGGAACACGGCCATTGGCCGTGTTTTTATTTTTGAACGGTCGAATTAGGGGGTGTGTTATAAATGGAGGTGTTGATTGTCGGTGGAGGTCCGGTGGATTTAAAACAATTGAGCAGGGAGCTGATGGATGGACCGGGTTTAGTTATTGCAGCGGATGCCGGTGGGAAACACTTAGATGATATTGGACGGTTGCCCCAAGTATTGCTGGGAGATTTCGATTCATTATCCAAAGCGATGGTCCAAAAGATGGGCCAGGCCGGGGTGGAGATCGTTTCTTATCCGATAGCCAAAGACCAGACCGACTTGGAACTTGCTGTTGACTTGGCGCTAGCGCGGGGTGCCACTCAAATCAGGATTATAGGCGGGTTAGGGGACCGGATTGATCATACTTTGGGAAATATTGGCCTATTGTTGAAGGCTTATCAAAAAGGAGCGCCCGCTTTTTTAATTGATTCCCGGCAAGAAGTCACACTTACCGATGGAGAGATTCAACTCAGCAACCAAGTTGGAGGCGGAGTATCATTGATACCGTTAACTCCTATGGTCTCGGGGGTAATTACAACCGGGTTAAAATTTCCTTTAAATAACGCTGATTTGTATTTTTACCAAACCCGAGGAATACATAATGAATTTACTGAGAAGATAGCTAAAATATCTTTAAAAAAGGGAACCTTATTGATAGTAACTTTCCGGGAGGGTATGCCCAGTTAATTTAGTTCCCAAAATTAAACTAATCCCATTTGACTGATTTTGGCCAAAATGTATATAATAAAGAAGAGCGTTAAGCACTTGTGGGGGTGGAGTAATGGCGCAGGCCAAACGGATTATGGTCAGTTTGCCCGATAGCCTCCTCCAAGAGGTAGACGGAATCGTACGCCGGGAACAAGGGAACCGTAGTGCTTTTGTTCGGGAAGCAATGCTTTTATTAATCAGGGAACGCCATCGGCTTGAAAAAATGGAAAAATGGCGTGCCGGTTATGAAAAGATGGCAACAATCAACCGGAGACTGGCCGAAGACGGATTGGAAATGGATTCCCGAGACTTGGAGAGTTATGAAGACTACCTTGAGAAAAGGGAATAGTGAATAAATGGTCCGTCGGGGAGATATTTATTATGCCAATTTAAACCCGGTGATTGGCTCGGAACAAGGCGGCCTTAGACCGGTGTTAATCCTTCAGAATGATATCGGAAACACTTATAGCCCAACTACAATCATCGCTGCTATTACTTCTAGGATTAAACGCGCCAAATTACCCACTCACATTGAGTTGAAATCCAGCCGATACCAACTGGAAAAAGATTCGGTGATACTTTTGGAGCAATTGCGGACTATTGACAAACAAAGATTAAAGGAGCGCATCGGCCATCTTGATGACGAGATAATGGCCAAAGTTAACACTGCATTGGAAATCAGTTTAAGTTTAAGCGAAATGAATTAAAAGACAGGCCGGTCGTAAGACTGGCCTGTTTATTATAGATAGATTTGGGGGAAGGGCTAATGAAACCAATAATCGGAATCACTTGTAACCAAAGAAGGTGGGCTGGCGAGTATTATTTACGAACTGACTATGTAAGGGCAATTACTGAAAATTCGGGGGCGCCTTTGTTAATACCGGTAAACCAAGATTCACATGTTTTGGCAGATAGTTTGGAATATTGTGATGGATTATTGTTAACAGGCGGAGGGGATTTGGGACCGGAATTTCATCGGAACCGGTTTCCTTTATTGCTAGAAAATGTCGATGAGGAAAGGGACTGGTTTGAAATTGGGTTAGTAAGGTTTGCTTTGACGGCTGGAAAGCCTATTTTAGCTATCTGTCGGGGGCTTCAAGTAATAAATATGGCTCTTCACGGGACGTTATACAGTGATTTAAATACTGAACTCCCTAATTCCGGTAACCATCAACCTGATTCATTTAGCTGTGAGGCTTCACACCCGGTCTATTTTAAGGGAAATACCCGGTTGGTAAAAATCTTCGGAGAACAAGCATTGGTAAATAGCGCCCATCACCAAGCCATTAAAGATTTGGGAGAAGGGTTAACCGTGAGCGGGGTAAGCCCGGATGGTTTGATCGAGGCAGTAGAAGGAGAACAAGAATTCGTAGTTGGAGTCCAATGGCATCCGGAGCGGTTGTTGCATATCCCGCCAATGAATCTCCTTTTCAAGGATTTTATCGAAGCATGTCGAAATAATACTAATAGTATTTTGACAGCGGGATGTTGACTAAAAAGGCCGGATTATGATAATCTTAGAATCGTCATATTAGTTAAGCATAATACTGTGGGAGAATTATGAAGGAGCTACAGGTCCGTTCAGATCAAGAAATGGTTAAATGGGGAGAGCTCTTGGGAGAGCAGGTCAAACCTGGAGATCTCCTTTTTTTATCAGGCAATCTCGGCGCCGGGAAAACTACCTTAGTTAAGGGAATTGCCAAAGGGATGGGGATTGGTGACGATATTACCAGCCCAACTTTTCAACTAATAAAAACCTATTATGGTAAGTATCGGTTAAATCACTTAGACTTGTACCGTTTAGGCGGGGAATCGGAAATTGAGGTACTGGACTTAGAAGAGCTTACCATAGATGGGGTTACGGTTATCGAATGGGGAGATTTTTTAATAGGGCGGCTATTTAATGAGTATTTGGAGATTAAAATCCAGTATGGCGAAGGGGTTAGTTCCCGGAGTGTTACATTAATCCCCTCCGGGGCGAGATATGAAAGATTGATCGAGGAGTTATACAATGCTGATCTTAGGCCTTGACACCGCCACTCCCTGGGGGGCTATCGCCTTAGGCAATGAGACTGAAATTTTATTTGAAATATCATTGAAAAGTGGTAAAGGCGGCGGTGAATACTTACTCTCAATTTTAGAACAGTTTATCGATAAGTCCGGGAAGGAACTTAGTGAAGTGGGGCTTATTGCCTCCGGTACCGGGCCTGGTTCATATACCGGGATTCGGGTTGGATTAGCGGCAGTCCGGGGCTTGGCTGAGGGGTTAAAAATCCCGGTAATGGGCGTCAATACTTTACGGATTATCGCTGAGAACGGAATCCGGGCCGGAAAATGGGTGGCTGCTGTTATAGATGCCCGACGCGGCTCGGTATATGCGGCTTTATACCAAAATAGCGATTCCGGGTTAAAAGAATATTGGCCGCCAACTTATACAAATGTAGAAAAATTTTCCGGACAATTAGCCGAATTAACTGATGTCTTGGTTTGCGGCGATGGGAGTAAAAGTTACCTTGAAACTTGGACTAAAAATCCCAGCGTTAAAGTAGGGCCTTCCACTTGGGATCGTCCTTTAGCCGCCAATTTGATCCGAATTGCCGCTAGCCAATATTCTTCGGAAAATAGAATTGATCTCTTGGACCTGAGGCCTTGTTATCTGCGAAAGGTAGAGGCGGAGGTCTGTTTGGAGGAACGGATGAATGCAGATCACAGTTGCTCCGATGAAACTGGAAGATTTAAATGAAGTATTGGAGATCGAAGTATTGGCATTTGCCACTCCTTGGTCACGCAATTCATTCCTTTATGAGTTGCTAGAGAATGAACGGGCTTTTTACTTAACCGCTAAAAATGAATCCGGTAGGATCATGGGTTATGTGGGAATGTGGATTGTTTTCGATGAAGGGCATATCACTAACCTGGCAACTCACCCGCAATACCGGCGTCAAGGTGTGGCGCATAGATTAATGAAAGAGTTAATTGCGGCTTCAAAGGCAAATGGAGTCAGATATTTAACACTTGAAGTTAGGCGTACTAACAACCAGGCTCAAGAACTTTACCAAAAAATGGGTTTTGTCCATATGGGGGTACGCCGAAAATATTATCTTGATAATAATGAGGATGCTTTGATAATGTGGAAAGGACCCATTTGAGATGGAAACCGTAACTGAAATCATATAAAATACCAATATTTTTTTAAGAACAAGGTAGGAATTAAGTAGAGAATGTGCAATTATTAATAATAGGTAAATAAATTAGTCATTAATGGTTAAAGGAGTGACGTGATGACTGCAACCGACGGGAATATCATGGACAAGGTAGAGCAGGACTTATTAAAAATGGGCGATTTAGCTCAAGAGATTATGAAGATGGCTATTGAGGCGTTGCGGGATCAAAATGCGGATTTGGCAAGAACCGTAATTGAAAGAGACGACCAAATCGACAACCTAGAAATCGTGATTCAGGAAGAGATTGAACGGATGGCTTCAATGGCGTCCCGGGTTGGATTCGATATCCGGCGTGAACTAGCTACGATTAAAATTGCTAGGGATCTTGAACGAATCGGCGATTATGCCACCAATATCGCAGAAGTTGTTTTAGAGTTAAAAAATGAGCCATATATAAAGCCGTTGGTCCATATTCCCCAATTGGCCAGTTTAGCCATGAATATGACAGCCACTGTCTTAAAAGCTTTTATTGATAAAAATCCGGATCTAGCAGAAGCGGTTTGCCGTAAAGATGAGGAAGCTGATAACCTTCATTTGGAAATATGTGAGGAACTGATACGAATAATAGGAAAAGAGGCTGATCCCCGTAAGGCATATCAAGCCTCACGTTTTTTGATGATAGCCGAATGGCTGGAGCGAACGGCTGACCACACCACAAATATCGGAGAGGAAACTATCTATATCACTACCGGAAAAAGGGTTAAATATTAGGTTTTACATTTTGAACCACCATCCCATTCTACGAATGCAACCATAACCGAATAATCCGAATTAGATTAAGGTTTCATAAAACTATTGCTATCCTGGTAAAACCTTCGGTAAGGATCAATACGGTGCAGGGTTTGAGGCATTCGGTTATTTAGTAAAGATACATTCTGTTCTACATTAAGACGCGCAAGCGTCTTTTTTTAATGAATGTATATAGCCCAGTTAATCTAGATTTAAACCAGGACTTTGTATCCGAAATAAAGCAGAAACTAGTTAAACATAATTTATTATTCAATCACATATAAAATTAAAGAACCATTATGGCCTGGGAGGAAGTAATTTGAAACTGCGCCTATTAGTAAGGTTAATCATAGCAGCGTTTTCTTTTGCCTTATTGATTGCGGCAAACCCAATTTACTGCCAGGTAAAGATTATTTGCGAAGATGGGGAGATGTTTTTGGTTGATGATGGTAATTTTATCGAATCTGCCATTCCATTGATCCAGGATGAGAAAGTTGTAATTGATGCTAGAAATTTTCGTTTGACGTATTACCGAAACGGTGAAGCGGTTAAATCATACCCGATTGCGGTTGGGACTCCTGAAACACCCACACCGGTTGGAGAATGGAAGATAATCCATAAGGGTGGTAGCTGGGGTGGGGGTTTTGGCGCACGTTGGTTGGGACTAAACGTCCCTTGGGGAATTTATGGGATTCACGGGACAAATAAGCCCTACTCGATTGGTACCCGTGCCAGTCATGGTTGTATCAGAATGTTCAATCAACATGTTATCGAGCTGTATAGTATGGTTAAAGTCGGCACTCCGGTATATATTTTAGGAAACCTGCCACAGGTATCGCTACGCCGGGAATTTCAGTTAAATTCAAGCGGTAAGGATGTGTTAATCTTTCAATTTGCTTTAAGAAAGGCAGGGTTCGACCCTGGAGTTGTTGACGGCCGGTTTGGAACAGGAACTGAAGTGGCGGTCATGCGGTTTCAGGCTTTTTATGGGTTGACGGTGACCGGAAAAGTAACCACCAATGAACAATATTTATTAGGATTACGTTAATTTAGAGGTGATAGAAGGTGATTATAGTCGAAAGAAAAATAATTAGTGTAATCCTAGTGTCCCTTTTATTTTTAACAAGTTTTTTTTGCATACGTTACTTGGTTCACCCCCGGATCCGCTTGGGCGAACATACTATAATTGTTAACTATCGGGCAAAAATTAATCCTAAAAAAATTTATAAAATAAAGTTATGGGATTATAAATGGCCAGGGATTGAGGGAGAAGGGTGGTATCAACAGTTTATCGAAAAAGTTGTCAAAAATTTTGAAAAAGAAAATCCCAATATCCAGGTTTCACTAAGTTTATTGGATTTTAGAGAAGGGCCTAATATATTTTCTAAAGCTTTGGCCTCGGGTGCTGCGCCTGATGTTTATTGCTCGGCCTACGATATTCCGGAGTTTGATTATCAATGGCAGATTCCAGCGGCAATTTTTTTGAAACCCGAAGAACTAAATGTATATTACCCCGAATTAAGAAAGCTTGTTACTTTAAATAATTATCAACTGACGCTTCCCCGTTGGTCGGTCCCGGGAATCTGGATTGGGAACCGGGCATTAATGGAAAAGTCGGGCTTGTCTGTGGAACAGATCCAGAGATATGGTTGGAGTTGGCGGGACTTAACCAAAATCAAGGAAAGGACCGAACCTATTTGCATTGGTAATTTTAGCGCTAACGGGTTGCTGTCTCAATTACTTACCATTGATGCTAGAGATGAACCAGATAATAATATTAACCGTGTTTTAGATATTATTAACTTTATTAACGGACCCTTACCGCAGAAATCAGATATTGAAGCTGTTATGTTTCAAAAATTTTTATCCGGAAAAGTCATGTTTTTAGGTGGAGTCAGGCCGATTATTTATGATTTTATCCTACAAAAAGCTAATGAGTCTAAGGCCGGATTGGAGCCGGTTATTTTACCGGTTCCTTCTGAAAAGCCAAATCAAATTATCTTACCTGTGGAAAACAGTGTCATTGGTATCTACCGACATAAAAAAACGGGAAGCGATGATCAACTCGCGGCAGCCACACGCCTGGCCTATTTTATAAGCACTTATCCCAACACGGCCCCCTGGCAACGTTTAAAAGTGGTTCCGGCGGTACCTGCTATAGCTTTGAGATGGGCGGGAAATCTCAATTCGACAGATTATCCCGGACAATTGGTCAAATGGTTCAATGAGGCAAGTATTGTTAATTTGAAAGTGCCTCCCGGTTATCAAGAAGAAGTTTACCCAGGTTTAAAGAATTTTTTAAGTGGAAAAATGAATCATCAGGAATTGGAGGGTATTATCAAAAAAAATTATGATAAGGTATATATGTCGGAATAAGTTCTTTGAACACGCATAGATCAATGCGAGATGATTTCCCTAATTCATAATAATCAAATAGATACTGTAAATTGCTCTATTCCATCTAAACCAAAAGATCAGGCTTACACCTGGTCTTTTGTAATGCCCCCCATTGTCAAGACACGGATTTGAAAAAAATAAGTTATGCTCCTTTCCGTGTTTCTTGATATGAAATAGCTCCATTGAGCTGACTTCCAAAATAGACTTGAAACGGGGTTTTATCC
>JAEZJK010000032.1 GCA_023415835.1 Bacillota bacterium | reverse complement strand
TTTAGATACGATACCAGAGGTTCATGAGGATTTAAATTCAATTGATAATGCTCAGCCATATAGTTAATACACGTGATGCGTGTTTTTCTTTACATTGGCATCAAACACGCATCACGTTATTTATCCTGATTTGGTACAAAATATGTGATGCGGGTATGCAGTAGTTATGTGACATACCTGACCTTCGTGTCCGGCCCTTCCTGGGCACGGACACATCAAAGTTGTTCAAGGAAGTTTCATGTGAAGGCTTACCTAAAGTGAGAAATGGAGAAATAAATGGAGATTATTATAGAAAGAGCACTACATGAAGATGCATTGAAACTTATCGAAGTTCAAAACCTAGGTTTTCAAGAAGATTATGAAAAATATGGTAAATGCCCATCATACCAGGAAAGTATTGAAAACATGATTGATATGATAAAAAATGCGATCGTCTATAAAATTATTGTAGATGATAAAATCATTGGTGATATTATAGTGAGAAAAAGAGAGGCAAACCATTATTATTTAAGAACTATCTCTGTAATACCGGAATATCAAAATTTAGGTATTGGAAAAAAAGCAATTGAATTCATTGAAAAAGATAATGGAGACGGAACGAAGTGGAGCTTGATTACACCTGAAGGAAGCTTACGGAATCGACATTTTTATGAAACACTTGGATATAAAAAGATTGGAGAAAAAGTTCATTCAGAAAAACTGACATTGATTGAGTATCAAAAAAATATTATGCCGACCAGCTAACCGTCCTGGTTCAGCTGGCGTGAAAGCGAATAACTGCTGCCCAGGTCAGGTACGACACATAACAACAGGTTACCGCTTCGGGTGCGGTAATTCGAAGATGTTGTTCGAAGAAGATGGCTGATTCACGATTTTAACTCAATGAAGTATATTCATGATGTTTGCGCACCACACCGCTTCGTTAAGTGCGAGCACTAAAACTCAGCGGCGTCGGTAACCTGGACCGTTATGCGAAATATGGCACACGAGGTTTGCCCGTCCTCGTGACGGGCAAAAATTCGATTTTGAAAGCGAAAAATTGGGGTAAAAAATGAAAAACGATATTAAAGAATTTTATGATTTAATGGCCGAGAGAACAGCTGATGAATGGTATTCAAATGATATTTTACTTCCCTCTATTAAAGAATTTTTATCATTAATGTCGTTAAAACCAAGAATTTTGGATTTAGGTTGTGGTACTGGATATGAAAGTATGCGCTTGAATAATGAAGGTGCAGAAGTATTGGGAATTGATTTTAGTGAAGAGAACATAAGAATTGCTAAAGAAAGATGTAAAAATTGTAAATTTGAAATTATGGATTTTAATGAACTAGATAAAAGATTTGGAATGTTTGATGGTGTTTTTTCAAGTGCCTCTTTAATACATATTGAGCCAGATAAAATTGAAAATGTAATTAAAAGAACGTCAGAAATTATTAAGGATAAAGGCTATTTACTTATAATAATTCAAGAAGGTGAAGGAATAAACGAAAGAATGTCCGACCTTACAGTGGATGGTAAAAAACTGCGTAGAACAGTATATCAATATACAAAAGAACAAATTGAGGGTTATTTAAAAAAATATGGATTAGTATTTTTAAAAGAAGGTTATTTAGACAATAGTTTTATTGAATATAACTGGAAGTCGTACATATTTCAAAAAAATAATATGAAAGTGCAGCCATCCTAGCTGCTTAAAAATTGGGCCGATGTGCCATACTTCGCATAACAGCGTGTTCCCGCTAACGGGCGCGGATAGATAAAGTGGGTTAGGTCAATGAAGTTATTATTCATGATGTTGGTTTTGAGGGTTGATTCATGAAGGGGCGCGCCACACCGATTCGCCAAGCGCTGTAACGCTAGGCTCATCGGCGTCGGGAACACGCGAGACGTTATACGTAATAGTGGGCAAAACCAACGCCACATCGTGTGGCGAGTTATTTATGAAAGTAGTTCAAAGATGAATTAAAAAACATTATTTCGAGGAGAAAAACTTGTCAAATTTAGAAACGGAAAGATTGATATTGAGAAAATTCACTAATGAAGATTGGAAAGATTTATATGAATACCTCTCTCTAGAAGAGGTTGTTAAATATGAACCTTATGATGTTTTTTCAGAAGAGAAGTGTAAAGAAGAGGCTATAAATCGTGCAAAACAAGATGCTTTTTGGGCAGTTTGTTTGAAAGAAAATGGTAAATTAGTTGGAAACATATATTTTAAACAACAAGAACCTAAAGAATTTTTAACATGGGAAATAGGTTATGTTTTTAATCCTTTATATTACGGAAAAGGCTATGCAACAGAAAGTTGTAAAAAAATATTAGATTATGGGTTCGAACAATTAGAAGTCCGAAGAATAATCGCAAAGTGTAACCCTTTAAATACATCATCATGGAAATTATTAGAACGGCTAAGAATGCGACGGGAAGGGCATTTACTTAAAACTAAATATTTTAAATTTGATAAACAAGGTGAACCGATTTGGCATGATACATATGAGTATGCTATTTTAAAAGAAGAATGGGTAAAAATGAAATCGTAAGGCCGCCGCATCCGTGCGGCTCTGACTTCGCGGGGCCACACTACTACGTATAACAGGCTGGGTTTGAGCAAGGGGCGTGGGATCTGACTCATGAAGAATTGTCGATGATGTCATGTCAAGAAGTTGGCACGCCCACATCCGTCCAGCCAAGTCCTGTAAGACCCGCCTGGGAAAGTGGAATCAAAGAAGTGTCCAGGCTTAGGCTGGACGGACGTCTCAAACCGCCGGACGTTATCGGCCATGCGGCGACGGGCGGCCATCGTAGCCGCCAAGCAAATAGGGGATTGGAGGGATGATTAAGGATCGCTACTCTTGTCATGGGGAAAAAAATAGGAGGAATGTATTGATGCCAGAATTACACAGATATCGACTTTTTATTAGCCACGCCTGGAAGTATGATGATGATTACAAGAGAATAGTCAAAATGTTAGATGAGGCTCCAAATTTCATTTACTCCAATTATAGCGTACCTCAACATGATCCTATCGATGCAAACAATAAGGAAAAGCTTAAAGAGAAGCTTAGAGGTCAAATTCGTCCCGTAGAAGTCGTCTTGATTCTTGCCGGTATGTATGTAAGTTATAGTGACTGGATACAAATCGAAATTGATTTTGCAAAATCGTTAGAAAAACCAATTGTAGGGATTAAGCCCTGGGGTTCAGAAAGAATACCTCAAGCAGTACAAGATGCTGCCAAAGAGATAGTTGGATGGAATACATCAAGCATTGTTGATACTATTCGAAGAAACGCTTGAGGTGACATTATGGAGCAGGCCAAGTTTGAAGAATATCAAACCAAACGATATCAGAATCAGATAGATTGGTACAGTGACAGGGCAACCCGAAACAAGCGTTTTTATTATGCATTTCAATGGGGTGTCATTGTATTATCGGCGTCTATTCCTGTTCTAATAGCATCAATCCCTAAAACACATCAGTGGATAACAATAGCGATTTCCATTTTTCTGGCGATTGGCACAACGGCATTAAAAACATTTAAGTTTCAAGAGAACTGGATAAATTATAGAACAATATCCGAAACTTTAAAGAAAGAAAAATACTTTTATGATGCAGGGCTAGATGCTTATTCTGATACCAGCGATAAGGAGGCTCTGTTTGTAGAAAGGGTCGAATCACTTATTTCCCGAGAAAATAGCCTTTGGGTTACAACTCATATGGAAAAAACGGATGAAGAAGAAGACGCGAAAGAATAAGACACAAAAGATCGTGTGGGAGGTCGCCATCCCTGGCGACCTTCAAATTAGGGCCGCCGCACAGCCGATAACACGGCATTTGAGCTTCGGGCTTGGTCGCCTCACGAGGATGATGATCGAAAAAGTTGGGCGACCAAGCCACATCCGCGCGGCCAAGTCCTGTAAGACCCGCCGGGCTAAATGGGGCTGGAACTGGGGAAGCCCGGCTTAGGCCGCGCGGACGTCTCAAATGCCGGGACGTTATCTGTAATACGGCGAAAGGCGGCGGCCATCGTGGCCGCTATGAAAAAGGAAGGTAATAAAGATGGTAAAAAAGAAGTTAAAAGATTTTTGCGGGAGCAATTCTAGAGTAGATTGAGAATGTTTGATTGAGTTGTTGATAAAACCATAACAAAATGGAGAATTATACATGTCAATACAATTTAGGAATTATACCGAGCAATCAGGTATTACCGAAGATTACTACATGGTAAGAACGTTTTTAGTAAAATTAGGGTATTCTGAATATACATACGCAAGATGGGATTGGATGATAACACATAGTTATTTAGATAGGTCTGCTGTAAAAAAAATCGGTATATGGGAGAATGAAGGAGAAATCGTTGGTTTAGCAACTTTTGATTGTCAGCTTGGAAATGCCTTTTGTTTGACTTTGCCGGATTATGTATATTTAAAAAAGGAAATATTATTATATGCGATAGATAATCTTTCCAAGGATAGGCAATTGGGTGTAGTGATTATTGATACTGATTTAGAATTTCAGAATATTGCAGCCGGATTTGGATTTGTTGCTACAAAGGATAAAGAAAGCGATGCAATTTTTTACTTAGATAAAGCATCTATGGCATATAAATTACCAGAAGGATTTCATATCACTACTATGAAGGAAACTTATGACCTATATCAATATGGGCGTGTTTTATGGAAAGGGTTTAACCATGAGTTGGATGGTGAAGGGGAGTTTCAATTTTCTAAAGAAAAAGAACAGTTACTTAAAGAAGAGATGGTTCGGCCAAATGTGGACTTAAATTTAAAAATAGCAGTAGTTACACTAGATGGAAATTTTGCTTCTTATTGTGGAATGTGGTTTGATCCTAAAGCAGGCTATGCAGTAGTAGAACCCGTAGCAACTGATCCTAATTATCGCAAGATGGGATTAGGTAAGGTAGCAGTTTTAGAAGGAATCCGTCGTGTCGGAGAACTTGGAGCAAATAAGGCTTTGGTTGGTTCTTCACAACAATTTTATTACAGTATTGGATTTTACCCGTTTTCGACAGCTACAAAATGGATGAAAAAGTAAGTAGTATAAGTGGTCGACATCCTTGTCGTCCTTCATATTAGGGCCGACCGTACTACAGATAACACATAGGAGTGTTTCCGAAATTGAGCGGGCAAAAAAGCTCCAAATACTCGTAGCATTTGGAGCAAGTTGAATTTACCTGCGCTCAATTTTGGGAAAACGCTGATGAACGAAACCGCGATCGACTTCAGCTATGGAGTTTCAATAAACGGAATTCAACTTTGACATGGTTAAAAGTCGAACTTTTTAGCCTCAGTAAATCGAGAATCAGAAGAGAAAGTAACATTTTCGCTAAAAAAGGGCATAACTCCCCCTTCCCCCGAGAGGCTACATAAAAAAAAGAATTCAATTACTGGAGTTACGTTTGGAATTGCTGGCCCAATAACTGTTTGGTTATCATCTTACCTTGCTTGCAACAAGGACAGACCCGGAGATCCAAACCGGTTAATTTCAACAATAAATCAACCATCGAAAGCTTTTGCGATTCCTGGATTTTAGACAAAGTAAGCCGTTGACAAAGCCTTAACTTACGATTCCGGTTCCGGTTACTCAAAATACCGTAGTGCCTAATCTTCACAAACCGGCTGGGCAAAACATGCAACAAAAACCGGCGAATAAATTCCGAAACATCCAGCGTCATCAACTTGGTAGTTTGTTTCGTATCCTTGTAATCGCGCCAAGCAAAAGTCACTCGATCATCCTGAAGATTAACGATACGTTGATTTGAAATCGCTACCCGATGGGTA
>JAEZJK010000028.1 GCA_023415835.1 Bacillota bacterium | reverse complement strand
CCTACCGGATAGATCATAAAACAAATAATGAGCAAAATGGCGGGAAGTAAAAATAAATACGGTAGCCATGGTCTTTTCATCCGTTCCATCTTATCCTCTACCTTCCTATTAGATATTAGTTGTTTTTTTCATTATCCGTTATTTAGGAACGATATAGAATAAAATATTTTATGCAAAACGTTTCATTTCTTTAAGTAAACTCTAAAATGTTTCCCCCTCAAAAAAGAGGATGCCCGCCGACATTCCTCATCACTTTTTCGGGATTGAAAGAGACTTAAAATATTCCTAAAGGTAGTATTTAAAAACTAAGAAAAGCAAAAAAGCCGGAAAGCCTATTACTCTTTGGGTGCTCGGCATACAGTAGCCTTTGTATACCAACGCTTCATAGGTCTTCAGCTAATCAAGCCTGCTATTGCAGGCTCAAATTTTGTTATAGTGTGGCTCACCGCGCCTCGCTGATTGAATACAATTCAAAATTTAATTTGGGGTTTAAGGATTATTGAAAATATCCCCTCAATTTGAATTTACATTTTGCCCGTTTAACGTTTTAATCAGACCCTGAACAATTGCCGACTCTAATTTTTTTTGATACCAGCCCTTTTGAATTAATTCTCGCTCCGATTTATTAGATAAATAGCCCAATTCAATAAGTACAATTGGTTGATGGACCTGCTGAAAAAGATAATAATTTCCCGGTTTTGCAACTTTACGGTATAATTGGATCTGATTAAGCTCGGCTTGAATATTTTCTGCCAATTGCCTGGAAAAACCAGAATCCACCGGATAAAAAACGACCGCTCCTTGACGGTTGGGTAACTCGCTCCAGTTAGTGTGAATACTTAAAATTACTGATGCCCCGGCATTTTCTAGTTTTTTACCCCGCCGCTTGAGATCATCCCGTTTATAGGGGAGATTTTTATATTGAAAAGTAGCAAATGGAGTCAAGAGCTGGTCTTCTTCCCGTGTAAAAACAACCTCAAAACTATTTTTGCGCAGTTCCTGCGCTAATTTTTTGCTAAAACTCAAATTAATGTGTTTCTCCATAAAATTGCCGTATTTTGTCCCGCTATCGATACCCCCGTGTCCGGGGTCGATCCCAATTGTTGGATTGACCCCATTGATAACTACTTTATTATACTCGGCGTATTCCGAAAGAAAGACGAAACGGTATCCGTTTTTCTGGCACTTGGGGACTTCCTCCCGCAGCACATTTGCCAATGTGATCCCTGAAGGGCCTACATGGCCGATTCCCACAGCCATTCCTTTATCATCAGCAGTTTCTAATAACAATTTAAACTGTTTTTTCATCCAATCCGGGGAACCCTGGTCATCGAGAAAGACATCCCGTTGCAGATATGGTAATTTGTAATGTTCTACTAAAGTTGGCGCTTGTGTCTCCTCGGTAGTACGGCTGTCCAGATAAAATAGGTTCCGTTGCCGGATTTCGTTAAGTACTACTTGCATGATCTGTTTATCGCCGGTAGCCAATGAACCCATATGATTATTCATTCCTTTGGCCATCGGCAGGATGCTAAAGGCTTCATTAATTATCTGCTGGATTTCCGAATCGGAGAGATTACGGTTGATATATTTATTGCCATACCATACCGGTTTAGCGTGGGATGCTTCGAAAGGCATATGTACGATTATTTCATAGCCTTTTTTAACTGCCTCAGTTGCTTGGGCTTTAGAGAATTCCGCAAAAGGGAGCACTGCAAATGTAACTGGGAAGGGAAGCGACATCATCTCCCGGATGCCTTTGGCGTAACCTCCTAAATCATCGATGACAATACATACTGTTTTGGATTTTGGCGCAACTACCGGCGCTGACGTCAAAAAAATTCGGATATAAATACAAACCAAGATTATTGAGACAATTACGAGTAGTTTTTTACTAATTAAGATAACTCTCATTAAAACCTCCTGTGTAAAAGATGTCGATCTTTATTCACCAAACATTAAAGATTGCTCCGGAGAGTAAAGGCATCCGGAAAAATTTTAAAAATCCTGATAGTTAACTCATTTGTCAAAATCAAATTCGGGTATTTAAGCACCGGATTAATAACACCCGATTTTATCATATGAGCTATTAGGAAAATATAAAACAAGGGTCCCTAAAAAATGGCTAGCTTAACTTTCCGGCTTTATCGCGCAACGCCTTAGTCAAAATATTTGACGGGCAGATGAGGATTGCCATCGGCGGTCATTTGATTCAACTAAAAAAGGGGGTCTATTGTCATATCGACCAATATTCCCCCGGTTGAAAGATTTAAAATGTTCCTAACGATACTATCTGGAATGTTTAAACAAAGAAGTATGTATCTCCTAACCCTTGCCCCCTCAAAAACTCTTCATAGTTCTTAACCACTCTTTGGCAATTAAAGCGTGTCCGGCCGGGGACGGGTGCACACCGTCCGGGGCCCAAAATTCCGGCGGTCTCCGGGTGGCCACACTGTTAAAGATTCCATCCAACGGTAATAATAGCGTTTGGAACTCCCTGGCCAAATCGCGCACAACAGCGATTTTTGGATCAAGGTCTTCCCGCCATTGGCGTTGGTCTTCCGTGACCGGTAATACGAAAGGTTCGCTTAAAATTATTATAGAAACTGCCGTTTCTCTCAGGCGCATTAATAAAAAGCGGTAATTTTCCTCAAACTCCGCCACTGTAGTAGGGTCGTTCCGGTCGTATCTGCGCCAACAATCATTGATTCCGACCAGGATTGAAACCACGGTCGGTTGGAGCTTGACACAATCCTCTTCCCATCTGGCTCTTAAATCCTTGGTTCGGTCGCCGCTGATTCCCTTATTAATGAAGACGGCCTTTCGCTCCGGATGTAACGCCGCGAACCAAGCCGCAGCCATCATGGCATAACCGGATCCCAAGCTTTTGTCATTCGCCCGATCCCGGCCGGTATCGGTAACGCTATCTCCTTGAAATAGGACCAGATCTCCACTGTTTAGCAGCATTTAAAATCCCATCCTTTTTAAAGTTAAACTATGTTTTCGGTAATGTTGGTCTAATAGATCCATTTTACTATTCTCCCGCAAAGGAGCTAAGGCGTAGAGAAAAAATAAAACATGATCAAATAGAATATTATTGTAAATGAATGTGTTTATAGGTTTCATTAACGATATTTTTTTTTAAACTCAGCGCCTTTACGCCTCAGCGGGAGATATTATATTTGTCATTAAAATTTTATCAAACAGATATTTCAATCAACCATTCTTAAGAACACAGCTCAAAATTATTAACTAACACAGTTGCTAAACCCAATGATAACTTCAAAAACTCAAAAGCCTACTTATATTGTACCATTTTTTCCCGAATAAAGCACGGTAATTGAATATTTTGACAACATCATATCAATCCAATATAATTATCACATATTATTTCACCAAGGAGGAACAACATGAAAAAGCTGATGCTCGGCAACGAAGCCGTTGCCAGAGGAGCATATGAAGCGGGAGTGTCAGTCTCCGCCGCCTATCCCGGAACGCCAAGCACCGAAATATCGGAATTCATTGCTAAATATGATGAGATCTACTCCGAATGGTCGCCTAATGAAAAAGTAGCGCTGGAGGTAGCTGCCGGTGCAGCGATCGCCGGGGCCAGAGCGATCTGTTCCATGAAACATGTGGGGCTAAATGTGGCGGCCGATCCGCTGTTTACCGCTTCCTATACCGGAGTCAACGGCGGCCTGGTAATTATGGTGGCCGACGATCCCGGAATGCACAGCTCTCAAAATGAGCAGGATAGCCGTTTTTATGCTAGGGCAGCTAAAGTGCCGATGTTAGAACCGGCAGACAGCCAGGAATGCAAAAACTTCCTGAAACTAGCTTATCGGGTTAGTGAAGAATACGATACCCCGGTAATCGTCAGGCTTACCACCCGGATTGCCCATTCCCAAAGCCTGGTTGAGCTTGAAGCCAAACAGGAATATCAACTGAAAGAGTATTGCAAAAACCCGAATAAATATGTGATGATGCCGGCCATGGCTAGGAAAAGGCATCTGGAAGTCGAAAAACGAATGGCTGCCTTAAGGGAATTGGCCGATATTTCGGAACTTAACCAAATCGAGTGGGGCAGTAAAGATATCGGGGTTATTACCAGCGGCATTTCTTATCAGTATGCCCGGGAGGCCTTGGGAGGCGTCTCCTATTTGAAACTTGGAATGATCCATCCTCTCCCGGAAAAGTTAATCCGCCAATTTGCCAAAGAGGTTAAAACCTTATACGTCATTGAAGAACTGGAACCAGTCATTGAAGACCATGTCCGAAAAATGGGCCTTGAAGTTACCGGTAAAGCAGTCTTGCCGGTAACCGGCGAATTAAACGCCCGGTTGATTAAGGAAAAAATATTAGGGGTCAAAATTGAAAACAAACCTGCCTTTGAGGAACCGATTCCAGTCCGGCCGCCGGTAATGTGCCCCGGTTGTCCCCATCGGGGAATGTTTTATGTCCTCAAAAAATTGGGCCTCACCGTCAGCGGCGATATTGGGTGTTATACCTTAGGCGCTCTGCCTCCGGTAGATTCTATCGATACCTGTATCTGTATGGGAGCGAGTATTGGGGCGGCCCATGGCATGGAAAGAGCCCGGGGCCGGGAATTCGGCGCAAAGACCGTCGCCATTATCGGCGATTCCACCTTTATTCATTCCGGAATTACCGGCCTGATCGATATTGTTTATAATAAAGGAAATTCCACCGTTATCATTCTTGATAATTCGATTACCGGGATGACCGGGCATCAGCCTAACCCGGCCACCGGATTTACCATCAAGGGGGAACCCACTAAACAAGTTGACCTGGTCCAGCTGGTGAAAGCTGTCGGCATAGACCGGGTCCGGGTAGTGGATCCCTTTGATACAATTCAGTTTGAAGCAATAGTCCGCGAGGAAACCTCAACCCCCGAACCGTCGGTGATCATCTCCCAACGGCCTTGCGCTCTCTTAAAGCATGTCAAATATAAAGGAACGCTTAAAGTCAATCAAGCTCGCTGCAAAAAATGCAAAATGTGCCTCAAAATTGCTTGCCCGGCAATAGTCGATGGGGGCGACGCCATTCAAATCAACGAAGCCCTGTGCGTAGGTTGCGAACTTTGCACCAAGTTGTGCAAGTTTAATGCGATTGAGAAAGCAGGTGAAAACCATGACTGATTTAAAAATCATGATCGTTGGCGTCGGCGGACAAGGAACGTTGCTTGCCAGCAGGGTCCTTGGCAATGTGGCTTTAAAGATCGGCTCCGATGTTAAAGTATCCGAGATCCACGGTATGTCCCAACGGGGCGGAAGCGTCGTTACCTATGTTAAATTCGGCAAAAAGGTCTATTCGCCATTGATCGAACCGGGAGAAGCCGATCTGATCCTGGCTTTCGAGAGGCTAGAAGCGTTACGTTGGATCGATTACCTTAAAACTGACGGCAAGCTAATTGTGAACGATCAGCGGATTGACCCAATGCCCGTAATTATCGGAAAGGCCAAGTACCCCGAGTCGATTGTCCAACGTTTGCAAGCAATAGCGCCCCAGACAATTACCATTGACGCCTTGAAGCTTGCCAAAGAATGCGGGAGTATCAAAGCAGTTAATATTGTGTTACTGGGGTTGGCTGCTAAAACAAGCGCTATTGAAAAAGGCGTCTGGCTTGAAGCAATCCGTGAAGTAGTCCCCCCCAAAGCCCTCGATGTCAATCTGAAAGCATTTGAAGCCGGTTTTTCAGCATTCAACTAAATAAATCACATATCTGCCCACCAATTAATAATCCCTCTCTGGTTTGTTCTTCTCAGAGAGGGATCGCTTTAATCTTGTTTCAATTTAAACGTCTGACAACAGGTTTCGTCGTTTGAATCCGCCGGGGTGGCCGATAAATTCTTTAGATTGACGTTTGGTGAAAATCCGCCATCCTCATCATTTTGAATCACAATCTGTTGAGCATTGCAAAGATTCCCTTTCTCCCAGTAGTTACAGTTATTCACGGTGCAATTGACATCGGGCATTAGTTAACATCTCCTTTTTGGAATTAGATGATTTTAGCATATCCAAAATCCAATTCATAATTCTAAAAACCTTCTCAAAAAGTCTGAGGTCTACCCTGAACCCTTTTTCCGACATCCATCCACGTTACATTTACTTTTTCATGAACACTCGTGAGAGGGTAAATGCCCGGATTTAGGCATCTGATACCAAGTTGCATTCAATTATAGTGCAACTTTTATGTGGAACGCAGCAATGCTGCGGAGAGAACACAATATATGGGAGAGTTAAAATAGTACTTCAGCTTTTGTGCGGGCCCTTCGTGGCATCCACGTAGGGTATAGCACAATTGTAGCGGAAGTTATATTTTAACCGACCGTACAGTTTCACTTTGAATGCAACTTGGTATGAAGATAATCAAAAAGGGTGAGTTTCATCTAAATATGCATCAACCAGGGAGCCGTCTCCCCTTCCACCCAAACCTCGGTCACCAGGCCTTCATTTTTTAAGACTTCAAGTCCTTGCTTCAAATCCGAAGGAGACCAGCGTAGCATCGAACGGAGTTTCCCTTCCGCTATCGCCACGCAATTTTGGATGGTTTGGTTTAGAATCTTGGCTCTGGCCTCACCCGGAGCAGGAAGATTCTCCAGCGCTGTCCGAGGCGCTTGCCGCTCTACTAGGTCCCAAGTATGTAAAGTCCAGCCTTCCAAAGACCCACCAGCCACAGTCAGAAAAAACTTCCCTTGGAGCCGTTCCAGGGTAGAAGTAAACCGATGCCGTTTCTCGCCGAAGAACGGTTTGCTCTTTAACCATAACTCCCTGGAGTTGATCGGTCCATACTCTTCAACGATCCGGCAGAGATCCCGCTCGGCTTGGTTCAACCTCCCGTTTTGATATTCATAATCCAGGTCCCCGTCCGGGCCGTAAACCTTTAAAAACGACGGATACAAATGCCAGTCGATAAAGGTCCCCCGCCCGTGAATCAACTTGGTATAGGCGCAAAGTTTCCGCTCCGGCAAGGTCTCCTTCCAAGCCCAAGCCCGGTCGGTAATCCCGTAACCGGGCCAAGGTTCGGCTTCGTCCGCCTCCGAGAGGCTCGGCAACGGAATGCCCTCAATCGGCATTAACAAGACAAACCCCCGCTCGGTAATGAAACGACAGGCGGTAGCGTCATCATGAATCTTCCGGCCGTCGTTTAACCGGTTGAGTTCGGCGCGGGCTTCATTGAGCTCTTTTAAGGTGAGAGTTGGTTGAGCCATGTTTTCACATTCCTTACAATATTTATTAGATCCCTAATTAGGTTGTCCATAGAGGGCAACCTCTTCAATAAATTCATTTGTTAATTTTTTGTTCAATTTTATTGCAGATATCCCGAGAAAATACTGTGCTTATAATACTTTTATCTTTTTTGATTCTCCAATTGTTAAAAAATGAGTAATCTCAAATCGAATTTTATCAATATCGGTAATTCTAACTGCACCTTGTTCAATTAGTTTTTCTCTTTATTTATTGAAACCCATAAATAATACTTGGGGTAAGCAATTCCAGTTTGAGTTGGTCCCTCACGAAATAAACTATATTTCACTTTGATTTCATCACCATATTTAGGCTTAAAATAATTTTCAAGATCTCTTTCTAAAAATCTGTCGAAATCGACTTTACTGGGAACATTACCTTCTACATCTGACTCAGTAATTTTTGCAACAATAATGATCATTGAGATAAACTTAAAGCCTTGATAAACAAAATAGAGACAAAAACAGGAAACTAAAATAATAACTACTGTTTTAAAATTTAGTACGGATATTTTTTGCAAATGAACTAAAATGCTAAAAAAATCCGTAACTAAAAACATTAACTTGATTATAAATTTACTTCAGCATAAGGTGCCGGAGGCATAATAAGACAGGCGTTAACAAGTTTCGCAAAGATTTGATGTTCACAAAAGCGTCTATTAAAACGGTAACAGAATTCATCCAAGTATCTTGACAAATATTTCTTAGGTAAGCCATGAAAAGTGCCTAAT
>JAEZJK010000024.1 GCA_023415835.1 Bacillota bacterium | reverse complement strand
TTATTTTCCCGTCCCGAACGACGGCGCTCAAGTTTTTCACTTGGACTCCGTTAATGTTATGAATAGTCTCCGAGGCTTTTTCCACTGCCGCTTCAATGGCGTCCTTCCATCCGTCCGGAGATTCGCCAACTAATTCCACTACTTTTTCAACCGTCAAGAATACTCCCCCTTTCATCAGTAACATGCTTCACCGGTTTTACAACCAATTTTGCTTTGGTGGAAAGTTTGGGTTGAGTAACCGCAAGATAGACTAAACATCCAGCCAAAGCAAGTAAAATGACGATCAAAAATATTAAGATCCCTGGTTTGTGCATCACAATTCACCAAGGATATTATTTAACCAAAGAGTAATTTTATACTATCCATGTCATTATTAAGCGGCACTTTTCTCTAGAAAAAATGAATTGATCAACTCTAAAATCTCGGGATCTTCCGGGATTTTTTTATTTATCGGGATCAGGCAAGCCTCGTACTTTTTCAACATCCATCGACCATTTTGGCACTCCAAATATAAATCAAGCCGGCCTAGGTATTTTCCATTACATCCCGCTTGGACGATTGGAATATTATTTATCGCCGAACCCCGGCGCAAAGCTTTATGACTGTCGCCTCCAACAATTGCCGTTAATCCTGGAATTGTTTTCGCCAATACCTTATCTTGGGAATAACCGGTGTGCGTCAACGCTATAACAATATCGGCTTGGGCGGATAGGACAGGGTAAATTTTTTGGGCTGTTACAATTGGATCTTCAACCTTAAGCCCTTTAATTTGAAGATAATTTTCGATCTTTAAAGTGGTAACGCCAAAAATACCAACCTTAAGGCCATTTAATTCCTTGATAGTATACGGAACCACTCCCGGTAGATACTTGCCGTTTTGTCCATTTAAAACATTGGCGCAAAGAACCGGAGGTTTAGCCTGTGAAACCCGGGCCAAAAGATGATTTTGAGCATCAATATCAGCGGTTGCTTTAAACTCGTTGTTACCCAAAGTGATTGCATGATAATTCAATAGGTTTAATACCGCAAACTCGATTTTACCAAAATATATCCGGGCATAAGGACCCCTGGCAAAAATATCCCCCGCTTCAAGCTGTAAAACTCCAACATGCCGTTCAGCAGTTTTTTCTAATTCAGCACGAATCGATTTGATAATAGTCGCTTGCCTGGCCAACCTATGATAATCAAAACCATGGAAATCGTTAGTATGCAAAATTGTTAAACGGACAAGATCTTCACTTTCAACACCAGATGCTTCGAAAAAGCCAGTTATTGCAATACTAAAAATAAACATCAATAAACCCGCACGGATTAATTTGACAGCAGATCTCTTCATTATAGCCTCTTTCTAATTCTTTTGATTACTATTATTTCAAAGGGCAATAACATTTCCCAACATTTCCTTTATTCTTTCCATCTCTTCGGTTGAAATAGAAACCGCCAAAATTCCCGTCCTTTACTATGTGATGGCAATATATAGTGGAGGGACATTTTCCGCCTTCACATAAAAATCAATCAGCCTTTCTTTTGAATAAATTGAAAATATTAGCCATGAGACGTTACCCTTTACCATTAATTTCGGTTTACCCCGCAAAAAATTTATCAAAAAATTGAGCTTATCCACTTGAAAAAATATGCCCTCTTCAAAACAATATAAAATCCCTGGTTACGCATTGGTTTTGGTTCACCAAGGATCTTATTTGTTATATCGGATTAATTAGCCGAATCCAGGTTTAAATCATTCCTCCAAAAACTTCTTTAATATCTGTAATGCTTCTTTCTCCAAACGGCAAATTTGAACTTGGGATACCCCAAAAACCATTGCCACCTCGGATTGGGTCTGTTCTTGAAAGAAACGGAGTTCAATCAGGTATTTTAAACGTTCGGGCAGCCGGGCGATTCCTTCCCGCAAGGAGAAGTTTTCAAGCCATTTTAAATGCCCTTCGTCTTCCCCAATTAACTGCTCCCTAACTAGATTGTCGCCTTCATCTTCCTTGACTATCTCCTGGAGAGAATTGAGGGGCCTAGTGGCTTCCATAGCCACAGCGATCTCTTCCCGGGAGATGCCGGTAGCTTCCTCTAGTTCGGAGATGGTAGGGTCCTTCCCCAATTGATGGGCCAGTTCGGTCCGGGCTTGTTCGACCCGAATAGCAATCTCTTTGATGCTGCGGCTGACTTTGATCGGTCCTTCGTCCCTGAGGTGTTGTTTAATCTCCCCGATAATGACCGGGACCGCGTAAGTAGAAAACTTAACCTCATAGGATGGGTCAAATTTTTCGACCGCCTTCATCAGCCCAATACAACCAATCTGAAACAAATCATCCAGTTCGCCCCGGCCGGTGAAACGCTGAGCAATGCTCATCACCAACCTTAGGTTATGTTGGACGATTAAATTCTTGGCTTCACGGTGACCGGCATGATATTCGGTAATTAGCCGTTGAAACTCTTCATCAGTGAGCAAGTTCCGTTCCGTGAAACTGAACTCGCTTTTAACAATTCCGGGAGATCCCAACATTGGCGAACCCCCGTTCCGGATGCTTTTTCATTATTACGGTAGTACCTTCATTCGGCTTGGAGATAATCTCCATCAGATCCGTGAATGACTCCATAAAAACTAGCCCTAATCCCATCCGCTCCGGATCAGTTGAAAATGTAGCCTGTTTGGCCTGGGCAATATCAGCGATCCCTTTCCCAAAATCTTTAACAGTAATGACTAAAGCATCCTTAATCACTGCTAACTCCAACTGAATAATCCCGGTTTTACCCGGATATCCATGAATTACACAATTAGAGACCGCTTCCGAGATGGCCACCCGGATCTCTTCAATCTCCGCCAGGTTAAATTCCAATTGAGCGGCAAACGCAGCGGTCATAGTCCGCGCAAGCCCCACATTCTGGGGTAGGCTTGGAAATTCATATTTAATATAATTCTGAACCATCCTCTTACCCCCGTTATGATTTGAGCGCCTGTTGGCGATCTACATATATTTCCATTATTTTGAGAAGCCCGGATAATTCGAAGATCCGCTTGACTTGAGGCGATACATTGACCGCCGAAAGCCGGCCCCCTTGTTGACTAAGGCGTTTGAATCTTCCCAAGATCGCCCCCAACCCGGAACTATCGATAAAATTAACTTTTTTCAAATCCAAAATCAGGTGGTTGATCATTTCATACTGGTTTAATTTACTTTCAACCTTATCCCGGAATAGCGGTGAAGTTTCCAAATCCAGCTCTCCATCGACTTGAACGATGAGGTTGGGGCCGATCCGTTCGGTCTCGATTAACAAAGCGCATCCTCCTTTACGTAATTTCTTGGAAAGAATTCGCTACCGTCCCGCTAGTTCCTGCACATAAAAATAACAAAAAAGGCCGAAAAACCGCTAATTGTAGCGGTTTCGACCGAGAAGAAAACCTTGGGATGTTACTCTAGTCAATTTATGTATAAATTAAACTTTTAAGTATATTTATATTTTCTGAAACGTATTGATATGTTGTACAAGTTCTCTTTCTATCGGTTAAAACCATTATTAAATTAAGGGGGAGTATCATTGAAATCTTCAAAAAAATGGGCATTGCTTACTTTACTGGTTTTAATTATTGCGGTCACAGGATGCGGTGGCGGCGGAGGTAATGACGAGGGCGGCACTTATTCGGTAACCGGCGCTGTGACATCAGCTGACGGCCAAAGCGGAATTGAGGGAGTCCGAGTTAGCTTTAGCAGTGGGGGCTCGGTAGTCACCGACAGTAACGGGGAGTTTAAAAAATCCGGTCTAACCGCTCCGGATACGGTCACAGTTGAATCCCGGACCGGTTGGACTTTTAACACAATACCCGTAATATTGACAAGTATAACCACAGCCCAATTTTCTACTTAACCGGCTTTAACGAGGATTTTAACAACAATAACAATGAATGGGGCTATGTGGTTGAGTCTGGAGTAAACAGCACAATTACCGGCGGTAATTATCAATTTAAATTCTCGGACGATGCTTATTCGGCATTGGTTTTGGTGCCATTAGGACTTTCATCTGAGTACACTTTGGAAACTTATGTCCGCTCTACTACTACCGCCGGTGAGTATGGTTTAGTATTCAACCTGACTAGTTGGAGTGAATATCACCATCTCATTATCATAGATCCTGATAAAGGCACTTATGAAATTGTCCGACGGAAACAATTATCTGGCCAAAATCCTGAATTTATTAACGTTAAGAGCGGCAGTAGTTCCGCAATAGATAATAGTGGAGAGAATAAAATCACGATCACTATCTCCGGCAATAGAATTACCACTCTCAAGATTAACGAAAGCATCGATCTATTGACTTCCGATATTTCGATTCCCTCTAGTGAAATTTACGCCGATCATTGGGCCGCTCTTTACGCCGGAACTTGGGATGGAGAAAATAATGTAACCATCCAATTTAACAAAATTAGTTTTACCGCTAACGTTTCCGCCAGTTCCAACTTATATTTGAAACCAATGGGAAGTTACGGTCAAAAATCATTTGAAAAAATATCCACCGGTTCGTCCTTGAGAAGTCGTTAATCAGTATGAACAGTGTAACCAAAAGGAGGTTCCAAAAATGTTCAAATTCAAACGGCTATTAGGTTGCAGTTTAGTTTTAATTCTGTTTTGTTCAACCTTGGTGTTTGCTAAACCTCAGTCTGATTCCCAGGCTGGAAGCAGTAATCGGGAACAGATGATTAAAGATATTCAGGAAACGGGAAAAACTGCAGTATATGGTATTTATTTTGACTTTAACCAAGCAGTGGTTAAACCGGAATCCGATCCGGTCCTTGATGATATTGCCGCTATCTTGAAAGACGATACCGTTTTAAAACTTTATGTGGTCGGTCATACCGATATGATTGGCAACTTTGATTATAACATGAAACTTTCTCAGCAACGGGCCAAAGCAGTAGTCTCAATCTTGGTTCACCGATACGGCATACCTTCATACCGATTAATGGCCTACGGTGTCGGTCCGCTCGCTCCAATGGACTCCAATGAAAATGCTGAAGGCCGGGCCAAAAACCGCCGAGTGGAGTTAGTAAGAAGGTAAGTGAATAGTAAGGCCAGTGAAAAGAACCGTGGACAACCACGGTTCTTTGATAATATCTATTAAAATTATACTCTATTATAACTCCAAATGATGATCTAAGCACGATTTCTACTAGATCCTACACACCGGATTTCTCTCGATTTCTAGCTTAAACAAGCTCTTTCGAATGATCCAACTTGGAGTGGTTAAACCTTGATTAGGGACTTTCCCGCCTGCTTGTTTAACCTCTTCATTTATGGTAGCGATTACTTCCGGCTCGCTGCCATAACGGCCGAGATGTTTGTATAAGGGATGGTTCTTGATATCCCTGATTCGATTGCAAACCCGAAAATAGTTAAACAAGTTGATTCCAAGTAAAACAGTGAAGATGGACATCCTGAATTTGATCCTATCTTGATATTTTCCGGTAGCGCTGAGCATATAAGGGAACAAATCAGCCTGGGCAATCTTCCCTCCGGAACTTCTTTCAATCTCCCAGGCAATTTTAGGGGCGACAGGGATTAGAATACCCTTATATGTTTCTTTAATTTTAGGGGAAGGAGAGCCTACTAACAAATACTTATCCCCATATTTGATCAAAGGATAAAATGCGGCAATATATTCTCCCCAGTTTCTGATCTTACCTTTACTTGCCGTAACATAATCACGGACTATTTCCCCTTTGACACGAAAGTAATACTTGTTCCCAATAATGTAACAATCTTCCCCAAGATCAGGATTATATGTATAGTTTGATTTCGAAACCGCTTGCAAAGAAAGGCCATCCATAGGAAAAGGCCCTAAGATCATGTTAGAGAAGAATTGTGAGAAATAAAGTTTGATGATGGCGAACAAAACCAGAGTGAATAATAGATTGGCGATTAGAAAATTTTGATTGCACCGGGCAATATTTTTACTGAAAAATTCATGTGGCAATAAACTCATCCCTTTCTTTTTTCTGAGTCTATCCCTTTTTCTTCGGGAGTAGAGGTTCTCCAGGTATCGGATGGATAATGATCCGTCGTATGGCCGATTCCTGTTATCATAAAACAGAGTGATATAATAAAGATATCTGTTTAAAAAGGTCCATGGAAAGCCTACCCTTTCGTTCCATTTTATCCATTATACAATTTTAAAATTAGTAATGACAATAATGACAACTCCGAATCTTAAAAATATAAAACAAAGTGCCTTATCCAAAACAGTCAAAAAACCCACCCCAAAAGAGTGAGTTTTTAATTGAACAATTTTGTCATACTGTAGCTTAGGTAAGGCCGGCCGTTTTACCCTGGCCGCTACCCAAATAGGCTTCCCGGATTCTAGCGTTTTGAGCCAATTTTGCGGCAGGCCCTTCCAGAATCAAATAGCCGTTTTCCAAAACATAGCCACGGTGGGCAATCTTCAGTGCCAGGCTGGCGTTTTGTTCCACCAGTAAAATAGTCATCCCCTGTTGGTTAATTTCTTTTAAGGCGCGTAAAACTTCTTTTACCAAAATCGGGGATAATCCCATCGACGGTTCGTCTAGCAACATCAAACGGCATTCGGCCATTAACGCCCTGGCCACCGCCAACATTTGCTGCTCGCCGCCGCTCAAGGTCCCACCAATCTGAAAACGGCGTTCCTTGAGCCTTGGAAATAATGTAAAAACCCGTTCATAGCTCTCTTTTAACAGCTTTTTCTTCTTTAAAGTCCAAGCCGCCAATTGCAGGTTTTCCAAAACAGTCAGGCTGGCAAAGATACCCCGGCCTTCGGGGACATGGCCGATCCCCATTGCCACCACCTCGTGGGCGGGGGTATTCAAGAGACTACGGCCTTGGTAATAAATATTTCCCCCGTTAACCGGGAGCAATCGGGAGATGGCCCTAAGAGCTGTTGATTTACCGGCGCCGTTAGCCCCGAGTAAACAAACAATTTCACCTTCATTTAATTCCAAATCGATGCCATAAAGCGCCTGAATCGCGCCATAGGACACCGAGAGATTTTCCAGGCGGAGCAAACTCATTGAAATGCCTCCTCTTCGCCGAGATAGGCCTGGATTACCAAAGGATTATTGATTACCTGCGCCGGGCTGCCATCGGCAATGGTCCGGCCGAAATCAATCACCTGGACATGTTGGCATAACTCCATTACCACCGGCATCTGATGTTCGATTAATAAAATCGCCAAGGAAAAATCTTGGTGAATTTTCCGGATTAACTGGATTAATGTCTCGACTTCCTTCGGGTTCATTCCTGCCGCCGGTTCATCCAACAAAAGCACTTGCGGGTTGGCAGCCAAAGCCCGGGCTATTTCCAAACGCCGTTGCTCGCCATAGGGCAGGTTTTTAGCGAGTTCATTCCGTCGATCAGCCAATCCAAACCGGTCTAAAAAGCCCAAACTTTCCCTGCTGATCTGCTTTTCTTCCTTTTTAAACCGTCCGGTAAGCGCATCCAGGAAATGATAACCGATCCGGGCATGAAACGCCATTTTAATATGATCCCAGACAGTCATCTGGTTAAAGAGGCGGATGTTTTGAAAAGTCCGGGCGATTCCGGCCCTAGCAATCCCATGGGCGGGCATCCGGTGGATCTCTTCTTCTTTGAGCAGGATTGCCCCGGAATCCGGAGTATATACCCCGGTGATCAGGTTGAAAACAGTAGTTTTCCCGGCGCCGTTCGGACCGATTATTCCTTGGATTTCCTTTTCCCGGAGTTCCAAATTAAAATCAGCTACGGCCGTAAGGCCGCCAAAAGCTTTATAAATCCGATCCGCTTTAAGCACCGGTTTCATCCAGGATCTCCTCCTTCTTTGGTTGCAACCAGCGCCATTCGCGGTTTCCCATTAATCCGTACTGGCGGGTCAACATAATAATGATCAAAATGACTGGGCTGGTGATCATCCGCCACTCCACCAAACGTGGGTCGATTAAACCGAGGATATTTCTTAAGATCTCCATCATTACAGTGTAAACCACTACTCCGAGAATGGATCCGGAAAGGCTCCCCATTCCACCTAAATAGAGCATTACTAAAATTTCAGTAGTCTTAATATAATCAAAACTTTTCGGGGTAATAAACTGCTGGTATTGTGCCCACAGGCCGCCGGCCAAACCGGCGAAAGCAGCTGCGACTGTAAACGCCAGGTTTTTCGCCTGATTGATATTTACCCCCATTAATTCACTGGCAATACTGTTTTCCCGGATTGAAACCCAGATCCTACCGAAGCTTGAGACGGTTAAATTACGTAAAACGTAATAAGTCAAAACGATACAAACGGCTACCACCCATAGATTTGTCCCTTTTGGAATACCGGTAAAGCCACGGGGTCCCCCGATATAATCAATATTCTGAATCACATTCACAATAATCATATTAAAACCCAGGGTAATAATGGCTAAATAGTCCCCGACAGTTTTAAAGGTAACTAACCCGATGAGATATCCGGCCAAACCGGCGGCCAATAACCCACCGATGAGAGCCAAAATCATCCCCAGGGATAGGGGCAATCCCGAATGAGTGGCAATGATGGCGGCGGTATACGCTCCGACTGCCATAAATCCGGCATGCCCCAAGGCGAACTCTCCCAGGTAACCGTTGACCAGATTAAGGCTGGCCACCAAGATAATATTCATTCCGATAACCGTTAAAATATGCAAATAATATTGGTTAAACAATCCCCAATCTCCCAAAAGTTGCAGCATGCCCGTTAATAACAGGAAGCCCACGGCAACGGTGGTGAAATCGATTGAAGATGGTTGCATTTTTCGAATCAACGCTTGTGGTTCCGGGATTTTTATCATCTAAGGTTACACCTTCTTTAACGCCGGTTTCCCCATAATCCCGCTGGGCCAGATCAAAAGTAACAGGATTAAAAGGCCAAAGGCAATTCCATTTTTAAGGTTGGAAGATAAATAGGCTACTGAAAAAATCTCCACACCGGCTAGTATAAAAGAACCTAAAACCGCGCCTTCAATCGATCCGATGCCGCCGATGACCGCGGCGATAAAAGCTTTCCACCCTAGATCAATCCCCATGTAGGGGTCGATTGAATAAGCTTGGCCGTAAAAAATCCCTCCGGCGGCGGCTAAAGCTGAGCCGATGGCAAAAGTCACCGCGATGATCAGGTTGAGATTGATCCCCATTAACGGGACGACATCCTTATTATCTGCTACCGCCCTCATGGCTGTCCCCATTGCCGTCTTGTGGACAAAAATCCATAAAGCCATCATTAAAGTGATGGAAATAAAGATAATATAAACCTTATCCATAGTCACAACAATTCCGTATTTTTGGATACAGGCGATGACCTGGCCGGGTAATTGAGCCGGTATTTGCCTAGTTTGCGGTCCGACCACCAGCCGGACGAAGTTTTCTAAAAAGATCCCTACGCCTAAAGCGGTAATGACTAGTGACATCCGCTGGGCTTTCCTTAATTTCCGATAAGCGATTCGCTCAATCGCCATGCCCGTCAAAGCTGTTAAAACCATCGTCAGCGGCAGCATAATCCCGAATGGCAAATCAAGCCAGGTCGCGAGTAAAAACCCGATAAACCCGCCTACCATAAAAATATCCCCGTGGGCGAAATTAATCAAGCGGATAATGCCGTAAACCATGGTATAACCTAGGGCGATCAAAGCGTAGACCGCTCCTAATTGGGCGGCGTTTAATAGTTGTTGGATGATTATTTCCACTAAAATTCCCCCAAACCAAAATGGGAAAAAATTTAAAATCAGTCCACGCCAGCCGTGGATCAGGCAAGTTGGGTGAAAATGGCCGGCGTGGATTATAGAAATATAGTCTAATGTTTGAAGCCTAATGTCTAAAGTTTACATTTTAAAACCTAAAATTCAATTTTCTTCTGAACTTCGCCTTTTAACTTTTGACCTTTAATTTTACGGATTTATGGCGCTATCGAAGACGAACTTACCGTCCTCGATCCGAATAATCACCGCGCCCTTGACCGGATCTCCGGAACCGTTATAAGTCACCTCTCCGGTAACACCGACAAACTTTTGAGTGGCGGCGATGGCGTCCCGGATCGCTTGAGAATCAGCTTTACCCGCTTTTTCGATCGCATCGAAGAGTAGATAAGCGGAGTCATAAGTTAAAGCGGCAGCCGCATCGGGAACCATATCATACTTCGCTTGATATTTGGCGATAAAATCCTTGGCAAGCTGGCTTTCCACATCAGGTGAATAATGATTGGTAAAACAAGTTCCGTTCATTACAGCGCCGCCCAAAGTGATCAGCTCTGGATTGTCCCAGCTGTCGCTACCGATGATCCGGGCGCCGATCCCGAGTTTACGGGCTTGTTGCACCTGTAAAGGCACTTCGTTAAAGTAATTCGGTAGGAAGAGGAGATCCGGTTTGCTGCCTTTGATCTTGGTGAGCTGGGCCGAAAAATCAGTATCTTTGGTATTATAGGTTTCAAAGCCTACGATCTTGCCGCCCATTTGGGTGAATTCATCCCGGAATACTTCGGCGATTCCTTTATTGTAGTCGCTGGCGATATCATAAAGGACCGCGGCGGCCTTCGCTTTCAGTTTTTCCTTGGCATACATCGCCACTACCTTCCCTTGGAAGGGGTCGATGAAGCAAGCCCGGAAAATGTAACTCCGATCTTTGGTTACATTAGGATTGGTCGACCAAGGTGAAATTTGGGGTATTTTGGCGCTTTCGGCGATGGGCGCTCCCGCGTTTGAGCATTTACTGGACTGGGAACCGATAATCGCCAGTACTTTGTCTTGGTTGATCAATTTCTGGAATACAGTGGCGGTGGATTCGGGTTTGTTTTCGTCGTCCTCAATAATGAATTTAACT
Source organism: Bacillota bacterium (assembly GCA_023415835.1). Taxonomy (GTDB): domain Bacteria; phylum Bacillota; class UBA4882; order UBA8346; family UBA8346; genus JAAYHS01. The sequence continues at coordinate 2,356 of JAEZJK010000024.1, read as the reverse complement.
TTCTTTGCAGTATCGCCGATTTTGATGCCACCCTTAGCGTTAATCTCTTCTTGGGCGAGGAGAATAGCGTTTTTTGTGGATTGGCCGAGGGCTGCGATGTCTCCGGTTAAAGGCGCGGAGACGCCAATCTTTAATTCATCGCCTTGTCCGCAACCAGACGCAAGCAAAACGGTGGTTAAAACCATTAAACTCATTAGAAGTATTAGTTTTTTCATGATCCGCCCCCTTAAATTTTTTCCATGGCATTTTTGGTTGATAAGGTAAATGATACAAACAAAAATTCGCTAACTCCTTGCCAGATCCCTCCTTTCCTTAGAAATTATGAAATGACGTTTCATCATAACCATTTTATATACTCATGTTATATTTATGTGAGCGAGTTTCATAATTACAAAAATTTATCTTCGCATGCAATATATAGTGTAGGTTTTATTTTAGTCTATCAATATATTGTATGCGAAGCCGGAAAAAAGGAATTATGAAACCGCCTTATGTAATTAAGATTAACAAAAATTTACTTTAAAAACAAGCCCAGGAGAAAAATATAACTGTATACAATAATTCAACGGCAAAAGTATTCGCCCACAGTTATTTAGAGACAGTTTTATTTAGGTGAGGTTATTTCAAGCAGAATGTAACAATGAGGGGAAACGATAACAGTGGGGGTGATTTGGTGTAGGGGCTTTTACTGCCCCTACACGCGGAGATACGCCTATAAACGGTGAAAATATATACGCCTCCGCCTTTTACGGCATACCGTTATTCACTCATACCTAACCTTTATCCTTCAAAGGCTCTCCGCTCCTACCGCCGTCCCAATTACTTTCCTAATAATTTGCTCCCAAATCTCAAAAAAACCGGCCCTCCGGACATCCTTCACCGCCACTAGTTCCATCCGGCCGCAAGTCTTCCCTTCATAGGTAAGGATCACCTCGCCGACTCGATCTCCTTTTTTAAGCGGCGCCGCTACCATCCGATCCAACTTCACCGTCTTAATCACCTGACCAGTCTGGTTACGCTTCAAGATTGCCGTCAATTCCCGCGGTACCACTGCATCCACTTTACTTTCCTTACCGCGAAAGACCTTTACTTGGCCTGTCTTTTCTCCGGCTTGGCAGACCCGGTAAGCCTTATATTGGGAAAACCCATAATTAAACATGGTCGCAATATCCTGGGAACGCTTATCGATAGTGGATGACTTCATCACTACCGCAATTAACCGCACCCCGTCCCGTAACGCCGTGGCTACTAGGCAATACCCCGCTTTGTCAGTGTAACCGGTTTTCAATCCATCACAGCCCCGATAAAAACGTACCAATTTATTAGTGTTCCGTAAGAAAGATTTTCCACCCCGTAGGTTATCGATCCAGACCCCGGTCCACTTAAACACAATCGGGTGTTTGACAACCTCCCGGGCCAAAACCGCCATATCCGCGGCAGAGGTCAGATTGCCGACCCCCCCGCCATCCGGTTCTAGGCCGGTGGTATTCACAAAATGAGTGCTTTTCATTCCTAATTCCCCAACACGTTTATTCATTAAATCGATAAAGTTTTCTTCCGAGCCGGCCAGATACTCGCCTAAGGCATACGAAGCGTCATTGGCCGAGACAATACAGACCGCTTTTAAAAGTTCGGCGACGGTCATCTCTTCCCCCGGTTCGAGCCAAATCTGGGAGCCTCCCATCCGGCAAGCTTCCGGAGATGCGGAAATTACATCGGCCAATTTTATTTGACCTTTATCCACCGCTTCCAAAGTCAACAACATCACCATTAACTTGGTAACACTAGCCGGGGGAAGCTTTTGATCAGGATTTTTACTAAAAAGGATCTCCCCGGAATAAGGCTCCATCAAAATTGCGGAATAACCATCAATTTTTAAATCCACTCCTTTGGGTAAACTCTCCTTCACTTCTTTGGCCTGGACCAACCCCGCTCCTAACAGGCTTAAAACTAGCGTGGCATATAAAAAAAACTGAATCGATTTATTCATAAAAATACCCCCTCTGCGCCATACTTAAATCTTCACGTACTTCCCGTGAATCTTCCATACTAAGATCATGCGCAAAATAAGGGGTGGGTATTCCAGGGTGAATTCAGGCAAAAAGTGGAAAAGGCAAATGTTGAGACGTAAGGCATGAGTTAAGATCTTTAAACTCTCGGTAGCTGGGATATGAGAGAAGAAAAGAGAAGAAGGTTGACACTCCATGAGATTGAGTTTCGCTATCAGCGTAAAATAAATATCCCCCGGCACAGCCGGGGGTTTTTCATTAACGGGCATAGCCCTTTATTACTAGCCACGCCTAAACGGCGTTGGTACGATCTGCCACACGCGATAAGCTTGTTACTTGCTACCCGT
>JAEZJK010000018.1 GCA_023415835.1 Bacillota bacterium | reverse complement strand
CTTTTCGAGTGTGTACAACCGATTCCAATCATACATTGCCGATAGCGCCAAATCTATTAAACCAAGAGTTCAAAGTAGACCGGCCGAATGCAGTATGGGTAACCGATATAACCGAATTCAAAACGTCGAACGGAAAGCTTTACTTGGCAACGATCAAGGATTTATTTCACAAAGAGATTGTAGGTTGGGCTTTAGCCAATCACATGCGGACGGAACTGTGCCTAGAAGCATTCAGAAATGCAATCATGAGGCATCACCCTCCGAAGGGATTAATCCATCATTCCGACCAGGGTAAGCAATATTGTAGTGAAATCTATGCCAAAGAGCTTGAGAAATATGGAATCATCCAAAGCATGAGCCGTAAGGGTAATTGTTGGGACAACGCCTGTGCTGAAACCTTCTTTAGCACTATAAAATCAGAACGGCTTCATCACCGGACATACAAAAATCTTGAAGAAGCTAGGTTGGATATCTTTTGGTATATTGAATGCTTCTATAATCGCCAACGTAGACATCAAGCGCTTGGTTATATTACTCCGGCTGCATTTTTGAAAAAATATTCCCGTACGAAAAAAGCGGCCTAGTATACGGAAATTCGATAATTAAAGAAAATGTGAGTTCCTGAGCAAAAACCTAACTCTTGACTGTCTGTTTTATCGAGAAAAGGTCAATGACTTTATAATAATAAGTTAAGTTGCTATGAAACGTTCCTGTATCTTCCTGGCCAGAGAGATCATATTTAAGCACTGCTCCAACTTGTAGTCCGAGATAATCGGAACTTGGCCCTTTTTCAATTGGAGTTGGATCTTCACCACCCCCTCCACCGCATCCTGCTACAACTAAGATAAGTATTAACAGAGACAAACCCAATAGCAATTTTATATGGTGTTTCATAAACTACCTCCTCGTCCAATTTATTAAGACAAAAGTTTTATTCGGTATCAATCCTTTTGATTCCTTTAAATTGAAATAAAAAAATGTAAATATATTTTATTAATGTTAAATGCAACAATGTAAAAAAATATAAAAAACAACAGCTACGGAATATTTCGTTTACTTAAATCCCAAATCAACCCTAGCTTTTTGCAGGAAAAGGTTTTAAAACGACGAATAATGCCATAATTACTGCTAGGTGAGATGTTTGTATGATTTCGGTACTATTCTTTGGAAGGATAAGGCTTGGGGAGGATCAGGAATGAAGTTCGCCAATCTAAAACAAAATCTAAAAAGGTGGATTTTTTACGCTTTTTGTTTATGGACCTTATATTTGGCGATACCGGTTCAAGCTGAAGCAATCGTAATTGACAACCCCGAGCTCAACCAGGAACTTCAGCTTTCCACCGGTTTTGAAAACAACCGTACTTTGGGCGACCGTTTGGAACTGCGAGGGATTTATCAACTGTATTACAATACCCATTACCGGCTTCAAACAGGGTTATCCTATAACGATGATACTGGCTATCTGAACGGGATCTTTGTCGAACTGGGATATGAAAAGATTAAGGATTCCCAGTATAGCGTGAGAGTTAAATTCTTAGGCAACCAATATGCCCAATACGATACTGCGGCCAACTCGATCATTCCTTATCTGAATTGGGAGAATTCCGATTATTTCGTCGATATCGGCCTGAATTACCGTTTTACCAAATTCTCCGATGACGGTCTTTGGAATATTATCGATTATGATACGGATGTTTCGGAAGTCATCCTTTACTACCGATTAAGCTGGCGGTTGCCGGTGAAAGAAGAGAGATATATTTTGGCGGTGGAATTTAAAAACAACCATGAGTTTTACGCTGGTAACCTTGGGGCTTATGCGCTTTTTATCAATAACTCTTACCAACTGAACGACCGGGTCAAAATTTACGGCAATCTGGGTTACTGGCAATCGGGGAGTATCGCTTTGACTGCGACCGATTATAAGATCACTCTCCATGCCGGTTTGGAGGTTAATTTATGAAACGGTTGATTCAGATAACATTGATTATTCTATCCGCTTTTTATCTGGTTTCTTGTAAAGCCGATCCCAAAGGGTTGGTCAGTTCCAGCGATGTCGATAAGCGCTTTGAAGATAGCTCATCCCTGCCGGTAAAAGAAAATGTTGAGCCCTTGACAGATGAATTTTCCTTTATCGTCGTTGCCGATACCCATGTATATCATGGCAATGCCTCCAAACTCACCGCTTTAAAAGAGCGGCTCAACCAAGATAAGGCCGATGGAAAAAATGATAAATTCCTGATAGCTTGCGGTGATATTTCCCAACGGGGCGATGTTGAAGATTTTCAAGCATTTCGGGATGTTTGGGAACCGGAGTTTCCGGTTTACGCGACCCTTGGCAATCACGACCTTTATTTCGACGGGTGGCATAATTATAAAGGGATTTTCGGTAAATCCTGTTATACCTTTAAGGCCGGCCCGGTCCGGTTTGTTTCATTTGACTCCGCCAACGGCACCTTGGGGCGAAAGCAAAAGAATTGGCTGGAAGGTATCTTGAAAACCAAGACCGAACCGCTATGCGTCGTCTTTACTCACTTCGAGTTTTTCAGTCCCAATTCTACAACGATCCAACAGTATACCGATATTGAGGAGGTTTATTATCTAATAAACCTTTTTACGAAAACCGGAGTGGATTATGTTTTTATGGGGCATTCCCATGATTATTACGATAAAGCAGTTAACGGAACCCATTATGTGAATATATCCGATTTTGTGGATAAGGGTGATTACTTTCGGTTCCAGGTAAATCAAATAAACGGGACAATCACTTATCAAAGAGAGAGCCTATGAAACTTGGCGAGTTGACGTAGGCGGCTCTTTCATAATTGTGGAAATTCCTAAAGCAAATACCGCGGGGGTTTTTGATTCCGCGGTATTTTTATTGGGCTAAATCTTATTCCTTTATTACAAGGATCTTCCCCGGATCTCCGAGATACTCCGAAGTATTGGAGAAGGCCTTAAAGAATGGGCTTAAGCTATTCAGGGTATCATAAATTTTGAATCAATCGAAACTCACAAAAAGGTGTGTTATAGATGAATAAAGCATTCTGGTTAATACTTGGGCTTCTTTTAGTGGGAACAACCAACACCCAAACCCAGCAACGAATTATTTCCTACGGCGCTGATTTGACGCCTCAAGAAAAACAAACTGTTTCCAGGGAATTTCCCCTTCCCGCTGATGTCAAACTTAGTGAGATTAAGGCTTTAACAGTCACCAACGAAGAAGAGTGGAAGCTTTTAAAAGGGTTGCTCCCGGATACTGAGATCGGGATCAAGGCGCTATCCTCAGTCTTCATTGAAAAACGCGCTCCGGGAACGGGCCTGGAGATCGAAACCAAAAACCTAAGTCTGGTCACACCCCATATGATCGCCAATGCGTTGGCCACAGCAGGAGTGAAAGACGCCAAAGTGGCCGCAGCCGCTCCTGCCTTAGTTTCAGGCACTGCCGCCTTAACCGGTATTTATAAATCTTTTGAGGAATTGACTGGAACAACTTTAACTGAGGATGCGAAACGCATTGCCGCGGAAGAATTGATAAAAACCAGCAAACTGGGAGAGGAGATCGGTAAAGAACGGGCCGCCACGTTGCTGGAAATGGCTAAGGAACGGGTGATTAGGGAGAAAACAACCGATAAGGTAGAAATTATTAAAGTAGTTGAAAGATCCGCCCGTGAGCAGGATCTTACCTTATCGGAAGCGCAAAAACAGGATGTGGCGGAATTACTATTAAAGGTTAAGCAATTAAACATTGATCTGGATAATCTCCTGAAACAACTGAAAAACTTTCGGGAGCCCCTCAATGAAAACCTCCCCCAGGAAGAACCGGAATCCTTTTTTACAAAATTAATCGCTTTTTTTCGGTCGTTGGTAGAGCAATTGTTTTCATTTGTAGGAAGGATTTTTTAATTCTTCTTTTTGCATAGTTGACTGAAGGAGGTAATATTAGTATAATAAAACCAATATTTTTGACAAAACGATGATGGGGACCGGATACGTATAACCGTTTCAGAGAGAGCGGGGTTGCTGCGACCGCTTGCGAGTATACGGATCGATGCTCCCCGGAGCGGTTAAACGAAACTCAGTAGTTTAACCCGGTTAGCCCGTTAACGCTAAATCGAGTGAGGCCTTGGCCTAACCAGAGTGGAACCACGAGGATTAACAACCTTCGTCTCTGACAAGAGACGGGGGTTTTTTGACGTTTAGGAAAAAGGTATGAGGTATAACTGATTACTTTTGTTTGATCATAGATTAAGTATTAGGCGTGATAAGGAATATCAGGTAAAACTAAGAAGTGAATAGCCAAAATAGCCTACCGAATTCTCGTCACTAACGCCTCAAGCCCCATTGCCCATGCCTAATAATACTAGAGCGTATAATTTTTTCTCTACAAGGAGGTTATATTTAATGTTCAAACACTTAAGGGAGGATATTCAAACTGTTTTCGAGCGCGATCCGGCGGCCAAATCATGGCTGGAAGTCTTGCTTTGTTATCCGGGGGTCCATGCTTTGCTCGGGCATCGTTTAAACCATTGGTTATACAATCACCGTTGTTTCTTGGTAGCCAGGATCTTTTCGCAAATCAACCGTTTTTTCACCGGGATTGAGATTCACCCCGGCGCCAAGATTGGAAGGCGTTTTTTTATAGATCACGGTTCAGGAGTGATCATCGGGGAAACAACCGAGATCGGAGACGATGTCACTCTTTATCAAGGGGTAACCCTTGGGGGCACTGGTAAAGAAAAAGGGAAGCGCCATCCCACCATTGGTAACCGGGTAATGATTTCTACCGGGGCCAAAATTTTAGGTTCAATCACCATTGGCGATAATGTCAAAGTTGGGGCCGGAGCGGTGGTCCTGCGGGATGCCTCCCCGAATACCACGGTGGTTGGCGTACCTGGCCGGGTAGTGATTCAAGATGGGGTCAGAGTCAATCCCGGAGTTGATTTGGCGCATAATCAAATCCCCGACCCTGTGGCCAAAATGATCGAGTGCCTGCAACATAAAGTCAAGGAGCTGGAGAGTAGGATTGAATCGATGGAGGGGAAGAATAAGTAAAAAGTTTAAAGTCAAGAGTCAAAAGAAAATTGAACGATTTGAGCTTTTATTTTCTACTGTCCTTTGAATATAGATTTTCACCGAATTTCCAGCTAATGTAATTACCTTTGAACCTGGATTTTCGACTTTCGAATAATTGGGAGGATTTATTGATGATCAAGGTTTACAATACATTGACCAAAAGTAAAGAAGAGTTTATACCTAGGGAAGAAGGAAAGGTTAGTATTTATGCTTGCGGGATAACCCCTTATGATTATGCCCATATTGGGAATTCACGCCCGGCGGTATTTTGGGACTGTGTGCGCCGTTTTCTAAAGTACCGGGGCTATCAAGTGAAATTCATTCAAAATTTCACCGATGTCGACGATAAGATCATTAACCGGTCTAAACAGTCGGGTAAAGGACCGTTGGAGCTAGCGAAAGAATTCTCCGAAGTTTATCTCGAAGATTTGGCAAAATTGGGAGTTTTACCAGCCGACAATTATCCCAAAGTATCCGAACATATTCCGGAAATTATTGAAATGGTTCAAGCTCTGGTTGAGAAGGGTTATGCTTATGTTTTAAATGGGGATGTTTACTTTGAGGTGGCAAAGTTCAAAGAATACGGAAAACTATCGGGGCGTAACCTTGAGGAAATGCAAGCCGGCGCCAGGGTGGAAGTGAATGAATCCAAAAAAGACCCGATGGATTTTGCACTTTGGAAGGCAGCTAAAGCCGGTGAGATATCCTGGGATTCACCTTGGGGACCGGGCCGTCCCGGTTGGCATATTGAATGTTCGGCGATGTCCATCAAGTATTTAGGGGTTGGGTTTGATATGCATGGCGGCGGTGAAGACCTGGTTTTCCCACATCATGAGAATGAAATCGCCCAATCAGAGGCTTATCTTGAAAGGGATTTTGCCAAGTATTGGCTACACAATGCTTTTGTAACAGTAAGCGGAGAAAGAATGGGAAAATCAATCGGCAACTTTTCTACCATTCGGGATGTAATAGGTGAGTTTTCTCCGAAAGTAGTCCGTTTTTGGTTGGTGGGCACCCATTACCGGAACCCGATCAGTTTTGGGGAAGAGGAACTGACTGCCGCGGCCCGTGGTTTAGAACGCCTGGAAAACGCCAGATTTAATTGGGAGCATTTGTTAAGAGTGGATCCGTTACCTGATAATAATTCTTCCCTTGAGTTAAACGAGATTCAAAAAGCAATCACCAAAGCCAAGGAAGAGTTCACCGCCGGAATGGAAGATGATTTTAACACTCCGCAAGCATTGGCGAGTATCTATGATTTAGTGCGGGAGATTAACCGTTGGACCCAAGAACGGGAGTTTCGTTTAACCGAATCCGCAAAAAGGTTGTTGGAGGAAGCTTATTCTTGCTTACTTAGTTTGGCTGGAGAAGTTTTAGGGCTGTTTAGCGAATCCCAAGTCGAAAAAACCGTCGCCGAAGGAGAAATCGAAGCATTAATTTCACGCCGCGCTGAGGCTAAAAAAGCTAAAAACTGGGCTTTGGCCGATCAAATCCGGGATGAATTAAAAATTAAAGGTATCCTCATCGAGGATACCCCCCAAGGCGTCCGTTGGCGGCGGGAGTGAGTTGGAAAATTGGCGCTAGTAAGATATAATTTACAGGAGTCAAGAGTCGGGAGTTAGGAGACAAGCAGTGATTTAGGTTAACGTGAAAGCTTCATTTTGGGCATTCAAATCAGGGGAATGCGATTGAAACCCCTTTTAACCATTATAATTTATAATCAGTTTTTGGTTTTATTTAGGCGGATTTTGACTGGGATTAATAGGATGCCTCCGCACCGGTTCATTATCTTCGGAATGGAGTAATTCTCGGAGGACATTAGCGATAAGGCTAGGATCGACTTTTTTAAGGGATTCCACAATCTGGCTTTCTCTTTTTTCATCCATGATTTTCACCTCGGCCTAAATATTTGGAACTTCCATGTCCTAAATAGACATTAAGCTGATTTAATAAAAGGTTACATTATTATTATTATCGGGTTTCGTTTAAGAAAAAATAGTGTTTTTTTACTGAGATTAGCCTGAATAAACTGCTTTCAGGATTCCATGGAATTGCCGAAAGAAAAATTAGATTATAAGAACAGTAGGATTAGAAACGTTTATTTTCTGAAATTAAACTTATTTTAATTACGACTGAATCAAACGGAAAGGCCAAAATTATTATGGGTGATTCATATTTCTTTAATTTGCCGAAAGTAAACCCGGATCAGTTGTCGCCAGCGGTTTGGGCTTACGTTGGGGATGCGGTTTACGAACTGTTCATTCGCCACCAAATACTAACCGGCGGCCCGGATAAAACAAGAAACCTGCATCATAAAGCAGTATCAAAGGTACGCGCCTCCTTTCAGGCGGAATTGGCAAATAAATTGCAGTCATTTTTAAAAGAGTCCGAACTGGAAATCATAAAACGGGGCCGAAATGTTAAAAGCGGCCATGTCCCAGCCGGGAGTGACTTAATAACTTATCGTTATAGTACTGCTTTTGAAGCTTTAATTGGATATTTATATTTAAAAGAAGAGTATCAAAGGTTGATGGAGATTTTACAAAAAACACTTGAATTGAGTAATAATTAAATATTTGGAGGGAACATGTCGGAACAGATAGAAGGCAGAAATCCGGTTTTGGAAGCGCTCCGTGCCGGACATCCCCTGATTAAGATTTACATCCTGAAAACCGAAACATCCGGACCACTCCGTACGATTATGGATGCAGCCCGTCATAAAGGCATTCCTATTAATCCAGTCGATTCCCAAGCGTTGGATCGGATGGCTGTAACCAGGAATCATCAGGGAGTGGTTGCCGTAGCCGCTGAATGGAAGTACGCTACCCTTGATAATATTTTACAAAATTCAGTCGCCAAGAATGAACCGCCGTTTTTGGTGATTCTTGATGGTGTAGAGGATCCTCAAAATCTAGGGTCAATTATTCGCACCGCCGAAGCGGCGGGAGTGCATGGGATAATTATTCCGGAAAGGCGCGCTGCGGGGCTTACGGCAGCTGTCAGCCGCGCTTCTGCCGGAGCTGTTGAATACCTGCCGGTAGCGCGGGTAACTAATCTGACCCAGACGATCCGGGAGTTAAAAAAATCCGGATTATGGTTTACCGGAGTTGAAATGGATGGAAAGATCGAACTGGATCAGGCCGATTTGAGCGGGCCGATTGGTTTGGTCCTTGGTGGCGAAGGGCGGGGAATCTCTAGGTTGGTGGCTGAAGAATGCGATCAAATAGTAAGGTTGCCGATGTGGGGGAAGGTTAATTCTTTAAATGTCTCAGTAGCTTCCGGAATTGCTTTTTATGAAGTTAGAAGAGAGAGGAAGTTAGGAAAGAAATGAATTATATTTGCCGGATATGGTCAATTTGGAGATAACTACCGGCATCCAGTTCGCGTTGAAACCTTGATTTAAAACGATATAAATGTTACAATTCAAAAAACGTTTCGGTTCAAACCGAAGCGATTTATTAAAATGAAATTTGTTGCATTTATAAAAAGCATTTAAGAAACTTAATCCAACATAAAACCGTTTAAAATAGAGGTAAAATTCTGAGTGACAATGTTTTTGTAATTTTTCCATTCCCTTGACGTTCAAAAAACAGCATTGTATAATATTACTATCTGAATTCGGTCCCTTATGAACAATATATTAATAAATTAAGCAATTTAATAATATTATATTGTGTTTATCTTTTCTGATTGTAATGGCGCCTTTTTGAAGTCGATGGAGTCAAACCTCTACGCCGATAATTTTCAATAAAAGCGGAGGCGAATGTAACTTGGGAGCTAAGCTGCAAAGAGAAACAACCGAGATTTATGATGAAATGTTAGATGAATCAATTGTTGAGGCTGCCCGAGAGGGTGATGACGCCGCCCAAGAATATTTGATTAACAAATATAAAAATTTTGTCCGTGCCAAGGCCCGTTCCTACTTTTTAATCGGGGCTGACCGTGAAGACATTATTCAAGAAGGAATGATTGGGCTTTACAAAGCTATCAGGGATTTTCGCAATGATAAATTGGCTTCATTCCGGGCTTTTGCAGAGCTATGCATTACCCGTCAGATTATTACTGCTATTAAAACCGCAACCCGTCAAAAACATATTCCTTTAAATTCATATGTATCATTGAATAAACCGATCTATGACGAAGAATCGGATCGTACTTTACTTGACGTGCTTTCCGGGACTAAGGTTACCGATCCGGAGGAGTTGGTTATCAGCAGGGAAGAGTTTGTGGATATTGAGCATAAGATGGGCGAGTTCTTAAGTGATTTGGAATGGAAGGTTCTTATGTCTTATCTCGATGGCCGCTCTTATCAAGAAATAGCCAAGGACTTGCGGCGCCACGTTAAATCAATTGACAATGCTTTACAAAGGGTTAAACGGAAATTAGAGCGTTATCTGGAGAAAAGGGACGAAACTAATTTTTGACCGGGATTTTGAGCGCTAAAAGGGTTCCACTATTCGGTTAAAGTCAAAACTTATGCTGTGCCTGTGATAATTGTTGACCTTTAAATCCGTGTTAATGTGTGTAAATCCTGTCTATTATAAGGTTTTAATCGGCAGGATTGACAGGATTTTTAGGATTTTTTTATTATAACTAATGTATTATCCAAATAACTATCTTTTCCACAAATAACATTATTAGTATTTAAAAAAAGGTTGACACTGAGTGGTTTTATGTATTATAATCATATCTGCGTCCGAAATACGGAGGGGTTCCCGAGTGGCCAAAGGGGGCAGACTGTAAATCTGTTAGCGACGCTTTCGAAGGTTCAAATCCTTCCCCCTCCACCATATAAAGTTTGAAGTATGAAGTTCAGAGTTTTACCAATTTATATCGCGGGGTGGAGCAGTTGGCAGCTCGTCGGGCTCATAACCCGGAGGCCGTAGGTTCAAATCCTACCCCCGCAACCAAGTAAATACCGCCCACATAGCTCAGTAGGTAGAGCGCATCCATGGTAAGGATGAGGTCATCAGTTCAATTCTGATTGTGGGCTCCATTGTTGATATCGAACCCGTAAGGGTTTTTGTTTTTGTAAGTATGATATTGTTCTTCTTCATATAATAATATAATTAAATCAAGTCAGATCGCGGGGTAGAGCAGTTGGCAGCTCGTCGGGCTCATAACCCGGAGGCCGTAGGTTCAAATCCTACCCCCGCAACCAATCCTTCATTGAACAATATGAAATATTTCAAAAGTAAAAAAAGAGCCATGCTATATTAAGGGTTCTCCCTCTATTACATAACACCTGAAGTTATACTCGCTCCTCACGCCTAGAAATTAAATTCCTACCGGTTTTTTACATGAAAGAAGGATTATTGGTTTCCATGTAGAATTAAAAGCTTGTTTATGAATAATAATACCTTTGATATTTAAAGGAGGAACGTTGGTATGGCTAAGCAAAAATTTGAACGGACCAAACCGCATGTAAACATAGGGACGATCGGGCATGTTGACCATGGAAAGACAACCACCACTGCAGCGATCACCTTGGTGTTATCCAAAGCGGGTCAGGCC
>JAEZJK010000108.1 GCA_023415835.1 Bacillota bacterium | reverse complement strand
TACCTGAGCGAGTTTCATAATTACAAAAATTTATCTTCGCATGCAATATATAGTGTAGGTTTTATTTTAGTCTATCAATATATTGTATGCGAAGCCAGAAAAAAGGAATTATGAAACCGCCTAACCTGGAAAAAGGCGGTATTAATTCTAAATAATTATCAGGAGGCGATTTGATGAGGTTTTTTAATTCTAGGGCTGGCCTTATATGTTGGGCGCTGTTTTTAGTTTTGGCTATGGCATTAGCGGTTGTTGGGGCTGAAAAGCCAGATAAGGTTGAATTGGTAATTTTACATACCAACGACACCCATGGCCATCCGTTGAAGTTTTTTGACACCCCCGCTCCCGATGTTGGCGGTTTACCAGCCCGGGCTACCCTAGTACAGCAAATCCGGGATCAATATCAAAACGTACTATTGCTTGACGCAGGAGATTTTAATACCGGCCGTCCCGAATCCAACTTTTTCAAAGCCGAACCGGATCTGATCGGATATAACTATATTGGATATGACGCAGTAACCCTAGGAAATCACGAATTTGACAATTCCTTCGAAACACTGGCCAACCAAATGAAAATTGCCAAGTTCCCATTTCTCTCCGCAAATGTTAAAAACGCGGCCGGTAAATACATTGCTAAACCTTATATCATCAAAAAATATAAAGGATTTAAAGTAGCCATCTTTGGTTTAACTACTAAAACTTCAGAAATTGTAGCAAATCCGGAAAATATTAAAAACCTGATTTTTGAAGATGAAGTGAAGGTTGCTCAAGCGCTTGTGCCAATGCTCCGTAAAAAGGCGGATATTGTAATTGCTCTGGTTCATATGGGAATTGACGCTACCGATGAAACTGGTTCCAAGAAACTGGCTAAAATGGTCCCCGGAATCGATCTCATTGTGGACGGGCATTCGCATACTCAAATAGATGAACCTCTTTTCATTAATAATATCCCGATTGTTCAAGTAAAATGTTGGGGACTTTACCTTGGAAAAGGTGTAATGTCTGTCGAAAATAAAAAAGTCACCGGGTTTAAATGGGAACCGATACCGGTAAACCTGAAAGAAAGGGTAAAAAAAGCGGATGGCAGCTCCGAATTAAGGTTTAGCGGCGCTGAAATCAAAGAAGATCAAGCGTTGTTAAACCTTTTGAAACCCTATACCGAAAAAGTGGATCAGATCCTCTCCGAAGTCATCGGAACTGCCGAAGCGCTGTTTCCCCAGGGCGCCGTGAGGAAAGAAGAAACGGCCCTAGGCAACCTGGTGGCGGATTCGATGCTTTGGCAGACCAGGGACCTCAACACCGATTTTGCAATTCAAAACGGCGGAGGAATCCGGGCTGATTTACCCGCGGGAACAATCACAAAAAGAACAATTTATGAAATACTGCCCTTTGACAATTCAGTAGTGGTAGTAACTATCAAAGGATCCGAACTAACCCCGTTATTTGATTTTATCGCCACTACACCGGGGAAAGGAGCTTTTCCTCAAGTTTCGGAGGGAGTTAGTTTTTCGATCAACACCACTACCGGTAAATGTGAAGACATCCTGATCAAAGGGAAACCAATCGATCCGGAGAGGATTTATCGGATTGCCACTAACTCATTTATGGCAATTGGCGGGGATGGTTATCAAGCCTTTGTGAAAGCGGTTGATCGGTACGATACCTCGATGTTTCAACGCGATGCCTGTATTGGGTATCTAATTTACCTTGGCGGAAAGATTAAACCTGAGCTAAAAAATAGGATTAGGTTTATTCAAAGCGCACCGGTGTCTCAATTAAAGAATTGGTTTAACCGGAATGCCGCTTAGGTTAGGTTAAACTGCCTGCCCGGGAATGATCCCGGGCATTTTTTTTTGGCATTCTTTGAATGGTGTTTGTCTTTTCAAGAAAGTCATCCAAGTCAATTCCAATTGACCCACGCAAATCAATAAAAACATTGACGTGGATCAACAAGTAGCCTTCCACCCCGGTGAACCGGGCGCATGAAAGGATGAAAATCCGGCGAGTTGCAAAAATTGATGAATACGTTATAATTGATTTCGAAAGCCGGTTCTTAAGGCGACGATAGATCGGTTTAAATGATAAAATTGAGGTTATTAATGGGGATCGCTGCCGATAGCTTTCAAACTTATTTATTTCGTTTTGCCAATTTAATTATCAATTTTTTAATAGGGGTTTTAACCGCTAGATTTTTGGGACCTGCCGGAAAAGGCAGTTTAGTGCTGGCGTTTCTGGTCAATAACATTTACATATACTTATTTGGGAATTTGGGGGGCGCAATTACTTATCGGATATCGCGGTTAAATGAACCGCCACGATCGATCCTAAAGACAGCTATCATATATAGCATGTCAGTTGGGTTTTTAACCATAATCGGTATTTGGCTCTATACCTGGTTTAATCCCCCATTCTTCCCGGAGTATATGTGGGTTATCATTTTAAATGCGCCTTTGGCTTTGTTACTCACCAATTTTCACGGGGTATTTCTTGGGTTAAACCGGGTTACTGCTGTTAATTGGTATGCTTTTAGCCCGAATTTATTTTGGCTGCTCCTATTAATCCCAGGGTTCTTCTATTTAAAAGCAGGGGTTACCGGAACGTTGATATGTTGGATTATTCCCCAGCTGTTACTGCTGGTTTGGTGTTTTATGGCAACCGTTGAATATTGGGGTTCTCCTGATCACGGAGTTTTCGCAAAAGAATTATTAAGGGAGATGCTCTCTTTCGGCTGGCCACTTGGTTTAGTCAATTTGATTTCTTTTTTAAATTACCGGATCGTTATGTTTCTGTTGGTTCATTTTTTAGGGACGGCAAGGTTGGGGTTGTATGCGGTGGCGGTTTCAGGGGCTGAGACGCTTTGGTTCACGTCTACCGCGGTTACCACTGCAATTTATGCCCGGGTGGGAATGGCAGGGAAGGAGCAAGCTGCTGATTTGACTGCCAAAGCGGTCCGGCATACTTTTTACCTTAACCTAGGATTAGGGATCCTAATCTGGTGTGCGGTTGAATTATTCTTACCCGTGATTTACGGTGAAGTTTACCGGCCATCGCTAGCGCCATTCCGAATTCTACTTCCCGGAGTTTTAGCTTATGGTTTAGTAAACATCTTTGCCGCCTATTTTACGAATAATCTCGGTAAATCCAGGATCCCGCTATTAATTGCGCTAATATCAACCATTATTAATATAGGGATAAGCTTGCTCTTAATACCCCGGGTCGGGATGATCGGCGGGGCCTTGGCGACAACCGGCTCTTATCTTATATCATTGGTGATAATGGGCATACTTTTTTATCAAAGGACCGGGCTTGGATTTAGGCATTTCTATTTTACTAGGTTGGATTGGAATGATTATCGGTTAGTGTTCTTTAGGCTTCTAAAAAAAATTATGATTAAATAAAGAAAAATATATTAATGAATAGCTTTTATTGACCGAGCATTATGGTATAATAAGGTGTTTTATTACCAATATTTGCTACAGTTAAAATCTAAACAAATGGAGTGATGATTATTGTCGGGCGATTATAAAGACGCAGCATTATCTCAAGAAGGAAAACGCCGGATCGAATGGGCTGACGCCAGTATGCCGGTTTTGGCTTCGATTCGTAAAGCGTGGGAAAAAGAGAAACCTCTCAAAGGATTAAGGGTTGGGGCCTGTTTGCATGTTACCACCGAAACCGCGAACTTAATGCGGACTTTAAAAGCGGGCGGGGCTGAAGTAGCGCTTTGCGCGTCTAACCCACTTTCAACCCAGGATTCGGTAGCCGCCGCCTTAAACTTAGTTTATGAAATCCCTACATATGCCATACGGGGCGAGAATGATGAAGTTTACTACCGCCACATTAACCAGGTGCTTGACACCAAACCTCAAATTACCATGGATGACGGCGCGGATGTTGTTAATACACTCCATACCAAACGCACTGAATTAATCCCCGGGATCATTGGGGGGACTGAGGAAACTACCACCGGCGTTATCCGTTTAAAGGCCATGGAGAAGCAGGGCGTTTTACAGTACCCGATTATCGCTGTTAATGACGCTTTAACCAAGCATATGTTTGACAACCGCTACGGCACCGGCCAGTCGACAATTGACGGTATCTTGCGGGCTACCAATTTTCTGATCGCCGGGACCACCTTTGTGATTGCCGGATACGGTTGGTGCGGCAGGGGCCTCGCCATGAGGGCCAGAGGCGCCGGAGCCAACGTGGTAGTTACCGAAATTGATCCTTTAAAAGGTTTGGAAGCGGTGATGGACGGGTTCCGGGTCATGGATATGGATGAAGCCGCCCGGATCGGCGATATCTTTGTAACGGTTACCGGTAATACCAGCGTCATCGATGAACGCCATTTTAAAGTGATGAAAGATGGAGCCATAGTCTGCAATTCGGGCCACTTTGACGTGGAGATTAATATCCCGGCCTTGGAGAAACTTTCTAAGGAAAAACATCTAGCCCGAGAGAATGTGGAAGAATTCGTCTTAACCGACGGCCGCCGGATTAGATTATTAGCCGAAGGCCGGCTGGTCAATTTGGCTTCGGCAGAAGGACACCCGGCGGTAGTGATGGATATGAGCTTCGCTAACCAGGCTTTGGCCGCGGAATATATGCACCGGAATGCTAAAAACCTGGAAAAGAAAGTCTATCCTGTCCCGGAAGCAATTGACCAAGAGATTGCCCGGTTGAAGCTGGCGAGTATGAATGTAAAACTGGAAAAACTAACCCCGGAGCAAGAGAAGTACTTGGCCAGTTATGATATAGGGACCTGATGATCGCGGATGCCACAGATATCGCAGATGCCGCAGATAAAGCAGATTGGGCAGAGGCCGTCGATTTAGGTTACCTGGATCTAAGATTAATAACACGTTTATGTGCCGATTCAAGTTTATTGATTGACGACAAAGGCCACTTCATAGTGGTCTTTGTTTTTCTGAGGCCTTGACCCACTGGTCTTGTCGCTGAGTAAAACGAGTAAATTGTTGCAGAAGATGGTGGAGGACGAATGTGTTTTTGCCTATTTCAAGGAGGTTCTCAATTCGAAAAGAGGGGTTTGCAACTATTTCCAAATTAGGATATACTTAATCTGAAAAATAAGTTGTATTAATGGGGTTAAGGGGGAGAAAAAATGAAATATAGAGTACTTGTTGAACAAGATGAGGATGGGGTCTATGTAGCGGAAGTACCGGCGCTGCCCGGCTGTATTTCTCAAGGGCAAACCCGCGAAGAAGCGCTGGTTAATATTAAAGAAGCAATCGCTGTTTATCTGGAAAGTTTGACTGCTCATAACGAACCAATTCCTCCGCCAATAACTGAAGAGTTCGTGGAGGTATCCATGTGAGCGAGTTGCCTCTAATTTCCGGACGGGAGGTAGTTAAAGCATTAAGTAAGATTGGTTATGAAGAAGACCGACAGCGAGGTAGTCATATCATACTAAGGCAAAACGTTCCTCCCTATAGGCGGGTAACCGTTCCCGATCATAGAGAAGTTGCAAAAGGAACATTACGAGCTATGATTCGTGAGGCAGGTTTGACCGTTGACGAGTTTAAAGAGTTGCTTTAAAAAAAAGGTTGTATTCTCAAGAATGGTTGATTGAGGATCTGCTTATCTAAAACCAAAAACAATATCTCGCGCAGAGGCGCAAGGCGCAGAGTTTACGGGCAAAACAAAAATGTGTTTTTTAAGGTTTTCTCCGCGCCTCAGCGTCTCTGCGGGAGAATAAATAGATATCTTGGATCAACCATTATTCAAAATTGAGCTAAAAAAAATTATGAATCTAGCGCATTCGATGCGTCTTCTATGAATACCGAAATTCATCAAATTTCAGTTGATAGGATCGAGAAAACCGGCGGGGGTGAACCGCCGGTTTTAGAATGTTGCCTTTTCAATTAATCAATAACTTAAATCGTTTAATTTCCAAAACGCATCAGTGTTATTAAGGTTATAATTTTTCTTTGCATAATCTAAAGCCATATCTCCGGTTGCATCTTTAAGTTTTGGATTCGCGCCTGCTTTAAGCAATATCAATATTACTTCCTGATTCTCAGTTTTTCCAGCCGCATACATTAATGAAGTTATCCCGTATTTACTTATTGCATTAACATTGGATCCACTATCGATCAGCAGATTTAGAATATCAGTATTCTTGTTATGAGAACTTGCAACCATTAATGGAGTAACATTACCACCATCAACAACCTCACTTCTTTTCCCAGTCTTAGTGTCTTTAATAAAAAGAGCTCCGTTTTTCAAAAGAATACTGACTTTTTGGATCTGCTCGTTTCTAATGGCATACATGAGAGCGGTCCCTCCACCTATCGATTGTTGTAATGAGTCATATATACTTGAATAATTTCCAACCGTACGGGCATGAATATTAGCGCCATTTTTAATTAAGGTTGCCATAACTTCAGGATTGGAATTAAAAACTGTCGCCCAAATTAAAGGGGTCCACCCATTGGCTTGGGAAGAATTTACTTTAGCGCCGGCTTTTATTAAAATTTCCAAGGCCAGAGGATTAGGATTATTTCCAGCAGCAACCATCAGCGGGGTCTCTCCATTAGCACCTTTAACATCGACTAAGGTGCCTGGTTTTAAAAACGCTGTGAGAATCTGCGTGTTTTGGTTCATTGCGGCATAGTATAAAATATTCCAACCTTTGTTATCTCTGGAGTCAGTTTTTGCTCCGCTTTGAATCAGAAAATTTATCATCTCAAGATTATTATTAAGTTTTAAGGCAACCATTAAAGGGGTTAGTCCTTCCTTGGTCCGATGATTTAAATCCACTCTCGTATTGATGAATTTTTTTAATAGTTCCAATTTGCTACCATCGGCGGCTACATGCATCAAGGGGGTATACCCATTTCCATCCCTGACGTTAATAAGATTCCTTGCGTAGCTAATCATTTTATCAATTTCTTCCGATGAACCGGTAAGGCAAAACTTGGTAAAGTTGTCAACCGAACATACTACCTCTAAAATTTCATAGGCTTTTGAAGGTTTAATTTTATTATTAGCATAATCCAATGCGCTTTTCGGATTGTATGGATCATTCAAACCTATAGTTGGGTCAGCACCATGGTTTAATAGTGAAATTATTATATCTGGGTTTGTATTTTCTTTTGCAGCCCACATCAGAGCTGTTTTTCCGTCATCATCCACATCATTAACTTTAGCGCCCTTTTCTATAAGTAAATCAATTATTTTGGTATCGGTACAAAATGCGGCAGCATCCATTAGTGGGGTGGTACCGTTTGGGAATTTATAGTCTACTTCAGACCCAGCATCAACCAACATTTTAATTATTTTGAAACTTCTATTATTATCTAAGGCATAAACCAGAGCTGTATAAGACTGATTATCCTTGACATCTACTTTGGCTCCTTCTTTTAGAAGAAGTTCGATTACTTCAGTAGAATTACTTGCAGCGGCATACATTAAAGGAGTTCTCCCCCTATTATCGGTGACATTTATTTCGGCACCTAATTTGAGAGCTAATTTTACTTCCAATAAGCTTCCGCTTTTGCAAAGAACAAAAATATTAGTCTCAGCAGCCGCAACGTTAGTATATTAGGCGGTTTCATAAATACATTTAGTAAGATTTCGATACAATATATGGTGTTCAGCCCAGATTGGTCTATCAATATATTGTATCGAAATTATAAATCTAGGATTTATGAAACTCGCTCATATAAATAACATTAGTAACATCAATAACGAGATCCCAAAGACTTTTTTCAAAGCAATTCCTCCTTGCAAGTGTTTATAATATCAGATTTCATAGTGTACTTTTTTCTGAAAATCGAAATCAAAAAAGTGACGATCAACTATGATCTATACTCAATCTACCCCTTTCAAACTAATAAATTCCATATGTTTAAAAAAAGACAAATTTAATAATCACCTCTAATCGTAATAAAAAATTGATAAGAATAATTGAATAGTTTTATTCTGGGTAAAGATCCACTTTCCTGCAGATTATTTATAATAATTGGGGTCATTTGGAAAAGCAAAAGCGGAAACCATTTCTATCGCGACTTCGTCTCTTCTATCTTAGAATAAGGTGTGATCCGTTTTGTAACCTTTTTTCTTTGAAATAAAACCCGCGAATTCACCCACTTATTTATCTTTTCCCCTGCATATGTTATAATTATTTCAGCAAAACACATTTTACAGGCAGGAATAAGATGAACCCACAACAACGACGTCTGGTTTTCTCAATTGTCACACTCACCTTCTGGATGCCCACCTACTTTTATGCTCAAATCCTTCCGGCTTATGTGAAGCACCTTGGCGGCTCCCTATCGATGATTGGCTTGGTCAGTGGGGCCTATGGACTGACCCAAGCTATTTTTAGGATTCCTACCGGGGTTTTAGCCGACCGTTTCGGCCGTAAAAAACCTTTGGTGGTTTTGGGTGTGATCGCCGGGATTATCTCCAATCTCATTTTTATTTGGGCCGGATCGCCCTTAGCCTTGTTTTGGGCCCGCGCCCTGGCGGGAGTATCCGCAGCCACCTGGGTGGCTTTGACAGTCCTAATTGCTACTTATTTTCCTCAAGATAAAGTAACTCCGGTAATGGGTTTTTTATTCGCCGTCTCCAATGTGGGACAGTTAATCGCATCATTATCCGGGGCTTACCTGGCGGAACTGTGGGGCTGGCAAGCTCCTTTCATAGCCGCCTTGATTACCGGAGTCTTAGGCATGTTTACTTTGAGTC
>JAEZJK010000122.1 GCA_023415835.1 Bacillota bacterium | reverse complement strand
TCTTCACGAAGCAACTCTATCACGACTTTGGTTTTAAATTCTGCTGTGTATTGATTTCTCTTGTTCATGTTCACATTATAACTTATTTTTTCTTTTTTGTGTCTCACCCTATGGGAGCATTATATTTTTATATCAAGAGAATATTATAATTGACAAATATTAAACTATTATTATATTATACATATATAATAATATACTAATTAAATATTTAGGGAGTTAAATAGATGAATACTTGTGAGGTTTTTTTACTGAGCCTGATCAGCCAGAGTCCGCGTTACGGCTATGAAATAGCTCATTTTCTAGAAGAAACCAATGCCAACCTCTGGATCAATTTGAGTATGCCCTATGTTTACCGTCTTCTTAAAAACTTTGAAGATCGGGATTGGGTGAAAGCTCAAATGGTAGAATCGGACAACCGCCCTAATAAAAAGGTTTTTGAAATTACTTCAGCCGGCAAAAAAGCTTTGGATGAAGAACTATCCAAGGACAAATTTAATGTTGATAAAATCTATTTCAAGATGGATGTTGCTTTGGCGGTGTATACTATTACTGACCGGAGTTTTGATCTTAAGGCGTTACTTAATAATCAGATCAAGCAAGTTGAAGAAGAGCTGGGACAGTTCAATTTGGATAATATGAAAAGTGAAAAGTTATCAGAAGATGCTGTTTTTGCAATGATGATTATCCAACACCGGATAGGATTTTTAAACTCAGAACTAGAATGGTTGAAAAAAGTACGAGGCGTTCTTAATAACAGGTTATAGGTTAATGCAGATTAAAAGTTTTCCATTTTAGAGGAAAAGAAAGGCAGTTGTCGAATAATCACAGTTAATTATATTTACCGTCCAAATTTCGATAATGATTTGTAAAATGCTGAATCGTTTTATTAATTTTAGGAATATCAAGCTTTAATAATAATAATGTTAATGCAATTGGTTAAAGAGTTAAATTTAGCGGAGGGGTTATTGTGGAAGGAGAACGGGTGTTAATTGTCGATCCTGAGACTAGGATTGTCGAATTGGCAGTAATCAAGCTTTCCAACGCCGGTTATTGGGTAGTTTCCGCCTATGACGGAGAAGAGGCCTTGGAGAAAATCGCCAATAATCCTCCTGACTTATTGGTGATAAATTACAAATTACTTAAGGTTGACGGATACCAGGTTTGCTCTGAGATGAGAAATCGCCTCGGGTTAAAAAATGTCCCGATTATTTTGATGGTTGATGCGCAGTTTGATGAAGAGGAATATAAAAATTATGGGATTAAAGTCAATGATATACTTGTAAAACCGTTTACGCCAAAGACCTTATTGGGAAGGGTTAATGCCCAGATAATTAAGTCCAAAGTTTTAAAAGAAATTAACCCTCTAACTGAACTTCCGGGTCAACCCCAACTGCAAGAAGCGATTACCTATCGTATTAAGGATGGGAAACTTTTTAACCTCCTGTTTTGCGATATTAAAGGTTTTGCGACGTTTAATAAAGTATACGGGCTTGAACAAGGCAATCAAATCATTCGGTTTTTAGCAAAAATTATTCAAGAAGAAGCCTGTAAATCTGTGGTTACCATTCCGGAGGTTTTTCATCTTGGCGGAGATGACTTTGTTCTCCTCTTGAATCCGGGATTTACTTTAGAAGTAAGTCAAAATATTTTGAACCGTTTTGACCAGGAAGTAATCGCTTTTTATAATGATGAAGACCGTAAACGGGGTGGGATAGTTGTCACCAACCGTAGGGGGATTGTTGAGCAGTGGCCAATAATGACTTTGGCTATCGGGATCGTCGGTAATGAAGAAGGGGTAATCAGTGACTGGCTCGAGGCGGAATTGATAGGGTTTGAGGTTCTCAAGTGTGCAAAATTAATGCCGGGAAGCCAATACTTTAAAGATCGGCGCCGTTCATAATAATGAATAGCCTGGTAATAATAAGCGCGGATGTGTAAAAAAGATGCAGCCTAGAAAAGTACAATCTCCTAAAATAATCCGGGAGATCCTCAGTGAAAGAAAATTAGCCCCACGTAAAAGTTTGGGGCAAAACTTTTTAATCGACAGTAATATTCTTGCTAAAATAGCTGAAGCAGGCCTTATTAAGTCCGGGGATCTGGTTTTAGAAATCGGACCGGGGTTGGGAGCATTGACGGAAATCTTGTTGGAACAGGCTCGGACTGTTATGGCGGTAGAATATGACCGCGGCTTGGTTTCTATTTTAGAAGAGCGATTTAAAAGCTTCGGCAACCTAAAATTGTTTAAACAGGATATAATGGAGGTAGATCTCCATCAATTGGTTAAAGGATACGAATCAGGGTTGAAAGTAGTCGCAAACCTACCTTATTACATAACAACCCCTCTCATCTTTAAATTGGTGGAATCCGGGATCAAGTGGGAACGGATGGTTTTTTTGGTTCAAAAAGAAGTAGCCCAAAGGATCTCCGCCTCACCAGGGACTAAAGAATATGGAGCCTTAACTGTTATGTTAAATTTTTACGGAAAGGTTGAAAAGATCGGGAACGTATCCAGAACGGTTTTTTATCCTGAACCTGATGTTGATTCGGCTATCGTCAGAATCACTCCCTATCAAACTCCGGAAGTGCAATTCCTGTATCCTCGGTTGTCTAAGGTAGTCCAAGCTGCATTTCAACAACGAAGAAAGACCATTTTAAATGCTTTAGGATCTACCGGCTTTTTTCAATCCAAAGAAGAACTGGGGGTATTTTTGGCAGGGCATGGGATCGACCCAAACCGTCGTGGAGAAACCTTATCAGTAAATGAATTTCAAATTATTACTGAAGGGTTGGGTTCTTGAAGGTATAAAAGATGGTATTTATTAGCCCTACTAAAGGGAAGCTCAGTTTTGACCAAGTATTTGATGACCTTTTCGAATATATCAATACCGATGTCAAATCAAACTATAAATTAATTGTTGGGACCGATTCCCAACTTCGCGAAGATGTCTGCTTTGTGACAGCGATAATTATTTTACGGGAAGGCAAAGGAGGGCGGTTTTATTATTTCAAGGAACGGGATGAGATCAAGTTTGGCCTGAGGCAGCGAATTTTTTATGAAACTTCGAAAAGCCTAAATATAGCTGCAAAACTAGCGGAAAAATTTGCGGTTCAAGGTATGCCGGACTTAAACATCGAAATCCATTTAGACGTAGGGGAACATGGAAAAACCAAGGATATCATCAGGGAAGTTGTTGGTATGGTTAATGGCAGTGGCTTTGATGCCCGGATTAAGCCTGATTCCTACGGGGCCTCCAAGGTAGCTGACAAATATACAAAATAGATGGAAAATTTTCTAAAAGCATTGACAAATGCGACTGTTACGTTTATAATATTTAGCTTGACATTAATAGACAAGCATGGTATACTTGGTTTTGAAGTGTTGAAGGAAGGTGAAGCAGGTGGATGAGGTTGGGATTTTAGACCGGATTCGTGAAGATTTAGACGAATTTGTAGGGAAACCGATTCGAATAAAAGCCAATCGTGGCCGGAAAAGAATTTTCGAAGTCGAAGGTATCTTAGAACAGACTTATCCAAAAGTTTTCGTGGTTTGTTTTAAAGAAAGGCAAGTGGAACGAAGGATATCTTATAGTTATGCTGACCTTCTTACCCAAGCAGTAGAACTTTCAGTTGGAAACAATAGAATTGGATTATCGGACGGCGTTGTCGCCGGCTAAAATTGGCCCGTCATGGAGATGACGGGTTTTTTCTTTATCTTTTATCAGATATTTCAAGTGAAATATTCAACCAAGGCTGTTGGAAAAAAGCGTTCCAACAATTTTAAAATAACTTCTTTTAAATTTTGATATTCGCTTTCGGGATAAATATATTTAACCAATCCGTATTTGCCATATTTTTTACGGCGGGAGGCTTCATCCAAATCCAATTTTGAATTGGGAAAACGCTCCAATATAACTTTTTTGGCGCTTTTGGTAAACCGATGGGTAATCAATTCAAAGCTTAAATCGGTAGGCGGAGGTTGCAAGGCCTTGGCCAATTCTTTAAAAAGCTCGGAATAATCGGTTTCATAATTTTGGTAAACAAATAATGGAGCGATAATGAACCCGAGTGGGTATCCGGCAAGGGCGATTTGTTTGGCGGCATTAATCCGTTCGGCAAAATCAGCGGTATTATGTTCAAATTTTTGAATAACCGGCCTGGTGTTTAAACTGAACCGAAACTTGGTGTGGCGGTTATGTTTCAGTTTTAGTAAGGGATCGACCGAGGCGAACTTGGTTACGACCCGTAGACGGGCACGCTCCAAACCTCCAAAAAATTCAATGGCTTTGCTTAGGGATCCGGTAATGTGCTCAACCGCTAGGGGATCCGAGGTGCTGGCCGCTTCAAAAGTGGTAATTTTGGGGGAATTATCAGCGGTGATCTCCCAGATCCTTTGAAAAATGTCTTCAAGGTTAACATAGACCCGGACATAAGGTTTCCGGCCGAGATGGGTTTGGAGATAACAATACTGGCATCCTCCCGGGCAGCTGGTGCCCATGGAAAACTCAAAGTCAGCCGATGGCCTACAGGTGTCGAGGTGAAGGTCTTTTTTAACACCAACAACAAGGGTCCTTTTACTCTCTAGGTAACTTTGTTGGGGAGTGGCTCCCGGAATTCCGGTTACCCGGTTGTGGGAACCGATAATGCGCACCGGGATTCCGTCTTCGTTCATTTTGTTATAGATTTTTTTCCCCAAAGGGTAATCAAGGGCGTTTTCTTCAAAAAAAGCCCGCGTCGGTTGAAATTCTTGCATAGGTCACCTTGTTACTAAAAATTAAAAGACAGATATAAGAGGCATATATAGTATAATAGATAAGAATATAGTATCCTATTTGTCGAGTTATATCCGAATCTATTTCGAAAATAAAAGATAAAATACTTAAGACAAGGAAAGTTGGAGGCAGATTAATGTTTCATTGGCAAGAAAAGGCTCAGAGTGAGTTGGCCGGGATAAGGCTAAGCATGAATAAACCGATGGCCGAGTTGACAACTTTTAAAATCGGAGGCCCGATTGATCTCTTGGTAGAACCGGACAATACGGAAGAATTGGAGCGGGTATTAAATTTTTGCTTGGCTTTTAATATACCGTGGTTGCTCATCGGTTCCGGATCTAACCTGCTAGTCAGGGACGGGGGGATCAGGGGGGTAGGAATCAAACTGGGTGGAGAATTCGCCACCTGGGCAATTAACGGGGTGACGGTTAGCGCGGGTGCGGCTGTATCATTGTCGAAATTGGCAAAGGAAGTAGCTGAACAAGGTTTATCGGGATTGGAATTTGCTTGCGGTATTCCGGGGTCTGTGGGTGGGGCCGTCTATATGAATGCCGGAGCTTATCAGGGTGAAATATCACAAATAGTCGATAAGGTACAGACTGTCTCGGCCGGAAAAGGGGCGGGCTGGTTCGACAAAAACGATTTGAACTTAGGTTATCGTTTCAGCCGTTTTCAAGCCGAAACCAATTCCGTTATTACTAGGGCTGAGTTTTCCCTTGAACGGGAAGCGGCGGATCTGACCCGCGCCAAGGTAGCTGAATTAACATGCTTGCGTGAAAGTAAACAACCATTGGAGATGCCCAGCGCCGGGAGTGTGTTTCGCCGTCCGGAGGGATATTATGTCGGACCGTTAATTGAAGCAGCCGGATTAAAAGGGTACAAAATCGGTGGTGCCCAAGTCTCGCCGAAGCATGCCGGGTTTATTGTCAATATTGGAGGGGCTACCGCCCGGGATGTGCTCGCCTTAATCTCCCATGTTCAGAAAGTTATTAAAGAAAGGAATGGAGTGGATCTAATTCCGGAGATTAAAGTAGTTGGCGAAGAATAGTTTCCAAAGATTCTTCGTTGATAAAGACAAGGAAATGTTCTTAAAATGTCGAAGTGAACTGCAGATACATATGGATAGAGGTCAAGATGAAAAGATTCGTTATCGTAGGACTGCTGTTTATCTCAGCCTTGATACAGGAATTCGTTTTAGCGAATGCACCGGTTACAATTGTTCCGGTTCCATCGTTTGCCCCGAATTTAGCCGGGACCGAAACCAGGCTTTTACCGGAGAGTTTTGATGTTTGGGCATGTGATTGGGCCCCCGACGGAAAGGGCTTGGTTTTTGCCGGCAAGCAGCAAGGTAAAGACGCCACCAAAATGAAGATCTGGTTTTGGGATTTGAATCCCGCCAAAAATCCGATTCAATTAACCGATACCGATGAATTAATGGATTATTCGCCGCGTTGGTCTCCGGATGGGACTAAGATTGTACTCACCAGGCGTAACTTCGGTAAATTGAATTCGACCAATTCCGCGATCTGGGTGAAAGAGATCTCCAGCGGAGCCGGCCGGCAATTGACCCAAGGCCCGGAGGACAGGGAGCCGTTTTGGTCTCCGGATGGGACTCAGTTGGCTTTTAGCCGCGGCCAAGGGCCTTACCACTCGCAACTTCTTACCGTCAATTTTGACGACGGAAAAACAAAGATAGTCGTTGGTGAAGCCGGGGAATTGATCCATTCGCCGTGGTGGGGCAGGGATGGGAAAATATATTATACCAAACTTCGCCCGTCTCCGAGAGAGGTAATAGTTTCCGGCGAAGTTTATCAGGTAATGGATTTCGGTAAAGGTGAAATCTGGTCTTTTAACCCGATTAGCGAAGCTAGCGAACCGGTAGTCGTTGACGAATACGATAATCGAACCCCAGCCCTTTCGCCGGATGGCACAAAATTAGCTTTTGTATCCAATCGGGTTCCGGTGAAAGAAGGGAATGGGAAGTTCGATCGGGGCAGTTTATTCATAAAAAATTTGCCCTCAGGCGAGATTTTATTTGTAACTAATAAAGTAGGCCTAGTCGGTGGGTCGTTGAGTTGGAGCCCCGATGGTAAAAAGCTAGCTTTCTTCACTTTCCGGAGCATTCGGCCGGCAGCCTGGGTAATTAGTTTGTAAATATTGCTTTAAATCTCATAACCGCCTTGACATTTATTCTAAGTTAAAATAAAATAAGGATATCCACAATCGAATAATGAGACAATGAAGTTGGGTTTGTATTTGGTCACTTGAGCCTAATGGAGTTAGTAGTGAAACCGGCATAGTTTTTAAGCAGGTTTCTTTTTTATATCTAAAAATATGGAAATAGTTTTAAGGAGGATTTTAGTAATGAAAAAATTAATTTGGGGTATGTCCCTTATTTTGATTCTCGGTATCAGTAGCCTCGGGCTAGCGGCGAATTCTCATACCGTAACCGTAACTATCAACTCTTTTGCCCGGGTCTCGGTAACCGGTTCGGCTTCCGTTACGATTTATGAGAATGATTTTGTCGATGGTTACGCCAATAAAGACTTGAATAGCGATGTTCAAATTACCGTCCGGACCAACACGAAAAGCGGTTGTAAAGTTTATGCTTCGGCTTCCAACGATTTTTCTAATACTTTTCCGGTAAGTAAACTCAAGGCTAAAGTGAATACAGCCGGTACTTCTTATTTACCGTTAGCAACTACCCAGGTTGAGTTGGCTAATTTCTCAGGCATCCAAAATAATAATTATTCAGTATTGTTTAGGTTGGAAGAATTGCCTGAGACAGAAGCGGCCGGGAATTATAGTACTATCATTACATATACGGCGGCTGTTAATTCCTAATAGCCGCACGAAAGTGGAATTGACATTAATTATGAAGAAAAGGGACAAGTAATTTGACAGCTAATAAAGCTTTCCGTGGATGTATATTATTGTTTTGTATTACGTTACTAGCGCCTGTTTTAGCTTTAGACCTTGGTATTAGCCCTCCCGATATCAATATTAAAATAAATAGAGGGGAGCAATACAAAGGGGAGCTTTATGTATTCGGATCCGAAAATGAGGCGATACAAGTCAAGGTTTATCCGATGGATTGGTCGTTGTCGACTATAGGAAACTATCAATTTCTTCCCATGGGGACTATTAAGCGTTCCGCTGCCTCATGGGTTTCTTTTTTTCCACGGACTTTCAACCTCCCGCCAAAACGCGGCCAAAAGATCGAATATACCATTAAAGTCCCTAATGACGCCTGGGGAAGTTATTGGGCGGCTTTGATGGTTGAAACCAACCCGACTGCTAGTAGCCCTCCAGGCCAGTTTCAAGTGATGATGGCCGGTAGGGTCGCTTATATTATCAGGATCGATATTAACGGGTCGCCTCTAGGCACCGGTAAGATTGAACGGCTTAAGTTAGATTGGGATCAGGAACAGAGTAAGTTGGAAGCTTCTTTGAGGATTAAAAATAGCGGAGCTTCCATGTTACGGTTCAAAGGCCGGTTGGAACTGAAAGATAGCCAGGGCAAAGCAGTTACGTCAATACCATTTCGTGAAGGCTACATCTTGCCGGATTATACCCGGGAATTTAGCCTGACGGATCATAAGATAAACCTGAAACCCGGATTTTATATCGGTTTGGCAATTGCTGATTTTGGGGAACGTAACTTAAATGCGGTTCAATCGACCCTGGAAATAAAATGAGTAATACTTATTGTCAAATGTTATACTAAATGTTATAATATCCTTGAAAAGTTACAACTTTATTCGATAATGGCAAATCCGGTGAAAACCGGAGACGCAAAGTCACGGATCTAAAGCGAAAGCTATGATGGCCGGGCCGCCGAAAATAGGTTGTTTTTATTTTTGGCAGCCCCCGCGCAAAGGTGTGTGAGGGGTATGTTTTTTAAAGAGAAAATTTGTTTGATATTTGTGTTAGCTATTTTATTGGGCTATAACGCCGTTGCCTCGGCTAGATCATCACATGATGTGGCGATCAGGATTGCGGAAATCTGTAGGTACCGTGTGGAGAACAAAGCGGTGGTCGTTAATGGCGACGGCCTGGTACAAGCGGTCGACGTGGTTATTTTAAGCAATTCCGATCGTAAATGGCGTTTTGTGGCGATCCCATTTGAAAATTACACCGGGATGGAATGGTCAACAGACAATCGGGTTTGGCACGGTTTTGAGCCCGAGGCCGGAGGGACAATGATTTTAACAGGGTCTAGGTCAGATTGGCAAAGTTACCGTTTCTATTTTAAAGTAAATGGAATTTCAAACAAAACAATAAGCCTTGGTTACCAGTTATTGTTTAACGAATAAAGGACACAGCCTTCCTCCTTATTAAATACCCTCTAACCTCGTAGAGGGTATTTTGTTTATCTGGAAATTATAACTAGAATCGCTTCCTCTTGATAAATTTTATCTTCGGCATCAATTCCCTTGCAAATAATTTTAACTTGGCCCGGCTGAATGTTTAGTGGGGCTTGCCATTGATAATTCCATACATTATTTGAAGAAGGTTTCAACTTCACCTTTTCGCCGGCAGGTAACTGAAGCTCAAGGCTTTTCAAGGTTATACTGGACTCGATGGTAAATTCAAGGGAGTCACCGGGTTTTATCAGTTCCCGGTTTAGTAAAAGTAATAGTTTAGCTTCATCTTTAACAATATTGATGGGACGATCAAATGGGATTAACCCGATTTTGAAAGGGGAAGCTTCCTCAGGTTGGCTTGGATCAATAATGATTGAAATTCCTTGCTGGGGTGATTGCATGTTATCGGGAAGCAAATTATTATCAAAGCTAAACTGATATGAACCGGGGGCAAGTTGATAAAAGATAAATTGGCCGTCACGGTTAGAGTAGGTAACGGTTTCTTCGTTTTGGGGAATATTTTTCAAACTAATCGGGATTCCGGTCAGGTTAGGTTCGTTCAAGTCTTGATAACCGTTCATATTTTGGTCGAAGAAAATTATTCCGGTGATGTTTTGGGAACGGATAAAAGGCAATTCCAATCTGACAGTTTGGTATTGTTTTACTGAGAATGTAATTGCCGGTGTTTTAGGTAAGTAAATAACTTCATAAAGCGGGTCAAGGCTAATCTGGTGCTCGCCAGGGGTTAAACCATAGAGGGCATAACAGCCGTTTTCATCCGTTTCAAAGGTAGTGGCTCCGTCAAGAATCATAATCATTTTTCGGAGCAGAGGTTCATCTTCATCAAAAATGCTATTATGGTTCCGATCGAGAAAAGCAATTCCCTCAACAACCCCTAACGGCTTTTTAACAGGGATGGAGAATTTATTACGTAAGGATAGGCTAAAAGTATCGGTATGGTAATCGGAGGAGTCCCAAATCCCGATATATTGCAATGAGAGTTGGTATTGAAAGACACGCCAGTCAAGGGTGCATTCTAGGCTATGTTTGGGTTTGGATGTAAAATAACGGTATAATAAAGAATTCCATTCCAAGCTGTTATGATTGAGTTGTTGTTGAAAACCAAATCCAAGTTTCGATTCATTTTTTGAGGTGGAAGAGTTGGAAATAAGTTGGGGGTTAAAGAGCAAATCTTCATTTTTACTCAACGCATATTCGGTTTCCCAATTGAATTTAGTATAATAGGACTCGGCGCTATCGGTGGAATTGTCGATGGAATGGCTAAGCCACCATTCGTGTTGATAACGGCCGGTTTCAAATGCATCTTCGAAAAAGAGGGAGGTATTATCTTTCGAAAACGAGCCGTTGGCTAATTGGTATTGATAAGAAAAACGCAGATTCAACCCAAAAGGCCAGTTAAATATGGTTTCAAGGCTATAATCGTCGTAATTTATGTTGGCCAATGATTGGTTAGGTTCAGAATCTTCAACATTCCTAGCTTCATAAATAAATTGGTTATAGATTGTCATCGATTGATCAGAAAAAGGTTGATATAAGGTAAGCTGAACCCTTTTTTTATCCAGGTAACCGGAGATTTCTTTAAAAGCTTGTAGATTGGAGGTGAAATACCAGTCCCCTTTGAAACGGTCGACTCCAAATCCTAAAGCATAACTGTTTGAGTCGGAAGCATTATAAGCAAGCGAGTTTGACCATCTTAACCCGGAATTTAAATTGGTTCGGTAATCCCATTCCAAAACAGTTTGGCTTGAATCGTTGACTGATTCGTTCAGCAAGCTGATTCTGGAATTCTGATTCAGGAAAGCTTCCAAACCGAATGGCCGGTTCCCGTCGCCTTCCGTTGGTTCCCAGGCATAGACTCCATAGGAATGTTCTCCGTCTTTACGGGCAACCCTTAAGTTACCAAGGGAACTTTTGGGCGTTATCAGTCCGTCCCAGCCGAGGGAGAAATCCCCTGCCTTAACATCCCAGGAATCGGTTTTATAATGGGTATAATAACGACGGTTGGCATCATTCAACAAATCCGAAAAATATAATTGGCTGGAATGATCCGGCTTCCATTTCCCGCTTATTGAGAAGGAAAGGTTGGGTTCGGCAATACTGGGCTCGGTTAAATTAGGATGAGAAATTGAAGCTTGGCCTTGCCAGATATAATAACGGTCAGCCATTTTAGCAAAATTATCGGTAATGCTGGTAGTCAGGAGGACAATTTTTTGTTGGTTACTCCATGAAAATTGGAGCTTGACTTGGTCATAATCGGTTTCCGAATAACCGGGGATTTGATGTTTGATTGAAATTGTTTGGGATTCCCCCGAATTCAATTGGAAGACATTGGGTTCGACTTCCAATTGCCAATCATTCTCGGATGACCCTTTTACCGAGAAATGCTCTAAAGTATTACCATTATTAGTAACAGTAACGTTGTAGTTTACGGTTGAGCCGTAAAGCCCGTTTTGGGGTTGGGGTTCGGAAAAATGAATTGAAGATACCGAATTGACTAAAACCGGGATACTAACTATCGGTAAGGTAAAAGCGTGGCCGGATATTTTAAACCTGACATCGATTTTTTTAACTAAATTAGCTTGAGCGTTATGAGGAATAACCACCGTAACCGGAAAGTAAAAGTTTTTAGTATTGGCTGGGATAGTGACCGTGGTATCCCCGATAAGGTCCCAATCGGATCCTGTTAAATATTCGACTTGCAAATCTAAAGGAGAATTATTACGGTTTTGGAAAGATAAAACATAAATTAAAAAATCACCCGGATTTCCAGTTTGCTGGTCAGGCACAGTAACTGAAAGGGAGGAATTTAATACTGTTTCCCCGGCATAAACCGGTATTCCCTTTGGCATAAGCAGGAGAATCAAAAAAATTATCGAAATAAATAAATTAAGCTTTATAAAATGTTCTTTCATAACCTTAAATTTTCTTAATAATTCGCGAAAATCCTTTATTATCTTTTTTAACAGGAAGTAAATTATGCTTAATAAAAGTTTTTTTAAGAATCTAAAATTGACGGTTGTTATTATTGGGTTATTTCTGATTAACTTTGGCGCGGTGCTAGAGATGCCGGTTTACGCTTTGGGGCCGTTTCTCAGGATTAATGTTACTCCCTCCAATATTTCCTTTAATATTGCCGACTCCGAGAAACCTGAAGAATACTATTCCGGTAACCAAAAGGTGACCGTCGTTACCCAACATATCTTTCCTTTGTTAAAGTTACCTTGGTACTTGGGGATTAGGTCAGCGGAAGCTTATCTTAAAGACTCAATTAACCCTAATAACCGGGTTCCCATTTCCCAACTGCGTTGGTCGAAAGACGGCCAAAATTTTCAACAACTCTCCCAAGAATGGGTATTAGTCAATTCCTATGTTGATCTACCCGAAACACAGTACGAAGAAAGTTTAACATACCGTTTATATACCGAATCCGGGCAAAGCCTGCCTGCGGGTCTTTATTCAGTTCGAATAGAATTTGACGCTAGATGGCTTAATCTCCCCTGGAAATAACTTGAGGTGATTTTTTGTTTCAGCCGATTCAATCCACAACTGTAGTTCAGCAGATTATTGATAAGATTACCCAATCTTTAATCAAAGGCGAGTTGAAACCGGGAGACCGTCTGCCTCCCGAACCTGAATTAGCTATTCAACTTGGTGTTAGCCGCACCTCGCTCCGGGAAGCGCTTAAAACACTTTGTGGTTTGGGGGTTTTAAACGCCCGAAAACGCGGCGGTACCTTTATTGCAACCGAAGGTTCGCAGTCAATGCTGAATCCGTTGATTTTTAACCTGATTATTGAGAAAGGCTCAAAAGATGATTTGTTTGAGCTACGGGTAATGTTGGAAGTAGACGCTATCGAACTGGCGATTAAAAAAGCGACCGCTAATGATCTAGAATTGCTTGCCAAAGAGTTGGATGAATTCGAAAAAAATATCCCCGGGGGCAACCTTGAGTTATTAGCGGATTTGGATCTCCAGTTTCACCTCAGGTTATTACAAATCTCTAATAACTCTTCTTTCATTAGGATTAGCCAATTGATTATGCAGTTGTTCGCTTATCCCATTGAAAAGACTTTAAAAATGATTGGACCCAATCAAGTTTTGAAGAACCATCGCGCTTTATACCAAGCCATTCTGGAACGGGACTTACTAAAGGCCAAGGAACATGTGGTTCATGCTTTTGAAAGTTCAAGGCAGTTTTTATAGCCGACTGGCTCGTTTAATATAGTTGATCGGGACAGGATTAACCTGTCCCTTAAATTTATAATAACCATTAATTGTATTTATTTTTATCATAACGGCAACTGGGATTCCAAAAAATCCATTCTTTAAGGCCGGCGTCCTGGACAGCTTTAATTTGAGCTTGAATTTCATGCCGATCATAACGGTGACCGAGGCTGAAATCCTGAAGCCAGGGCCTGAGGATAATAGAGGTATTTCCAGCTTCGTCGATTCTTTTTTTAGCGTCGCCAACTCCTCGTAGTACGGTTTCGTATGGTTGCTGGTTAGGGTTTTTTAAACCAAAAGTACCGGGAGCATAGTGGGATGGGTATACCATTGGGCAAACAATGTCGACGTTATTGATAATTTTCTCAAATTGCTGCCCAATTCCCTGATCATCAGGAACGCTGGTAGTTAATCCGAAAATATCTGCGGAAATCGGTATTTGATAGGGCTGCAATTTGGCGCGGGTATAGTTTAGGAAGTTTTGAATTACATCTTCCCTTGATTCACCGTTATTAAAGGGGTAAACGCAACGTTTGATATCACCGTCGCTGGTGAAACGGACGTAATCAAATTGGATCTCTTGAAAACCAATGGCGATTGCCTCTTTGGCAATCTCGACAATATAGTCCCATAATGCTTTGTTATATGGGTCAACCCAATTTAAGCCTTTACGGTCCTGCCATAAGCCTCCGTTGATGTCTTTGACGGCCCATTCGGGGTTCTTTTTTGCTAGAAAAGGGTCTTTGAAAACTACAATTCGGGCAATAGGGAAAATGTGGTTTTCACGAAGTATCTGGATCATTGCTTTGGGATCACTAATTTTATTTTCAAAAGCTCGAAACTGATTGACCATTCCGATTTGGGAACGGTAACTAAGTGTCCCGGTGTCATCTTTTACATCGATCACGATTGCATTGGTTTCAGTTTCATTGATGAATTGAACCAACCGTGGGAACCATTTGGCTGAGCCGGCCATCCAACCGGTGGCATAGATCCCTTTGATCTCTTTTGGCCTGAGCCAATCAAGTTTGACTATTTCACCCTGCCCGGAATGGGTAACCGGTTCCACCGGTTTGGGAAGGATCTTCAAATCGCCCGGGGTTGCAATTATTTGGCTGTTTATAGTGAATTCTACAGCAGAGGCTTGGGGAAGGGGAACAAAAGCGTTGAGAAAAATCAATAATAACAGGTAAGAAAGGCAATTTTGGGTTTTCAAGTATTCCACCTCACTTAAATTCAGCGCTATTTTCGCTGCTGGAAGGGGTTTCACCTTTAGAAAGATATTAGTAATTTAAAGGAAAAAGAACATATTAGAAGGCCGGTAGTTAATAGCCGGGAGCTAGTAGTGGCATGGGTTCGAAGCTGAATAGGAATTCCCGCAGAAGCTAATAGGGATTTTCTTCCAAGGACTTAAAATTTAGGATAGGTTTAAACATGAAAGTAGTGATTGTTAGCGACAGTCATGGGAATTTGGGAGTGTTAAAGCGAATTGTCCGTAAAGAGGAGCCCTTTGATTTAATGTTTCATTTAGGTGACGGAATTGAGGAGGCTATTAGGCTCCAAAAGTTGATTGGCTTTAATTTGGATGGGGTAGAGGGGAACAATGACGTTAAAGGGGTTTTTACTACCTCATTAACCCTGAGATTGGGGAAAAAGAATTGTTTATTCACTCACGGCCATTTATGTGATGTGCATCGGGACTTGGCGTTACTTGTCGCCCATGCCGGAGTATCAGCGGCTGATTTGGTATTTTTCGGACATACGCATCATTATTACGATGGGACCCAAAGAAGGCTTCGTTTAATGAATCCGGGTTCGGTTTGCAATTATCTCACCGAGGAACCTACTTATATAGTATTGAAAATGGAAGGCCGGGAATTAAAGATTGAAAAATTGTATGTGCCGAATGAAAATACCTGCTAAGAAAGTAGAAATTGACTGAAATCATGAAAAAAATTATAATATTAAGCAGATTGACAAAAGAGAGGAATGAGATTGCTGACAAAAATATTTATCATTTATACTGATGCTGGAGCCGGCCATCGTAGGGCGGCGGAAGCCCTCAATAAGGTGACTGGGGAAATTTTTCCCGATGCGGGAATCAGTTTGTTTAATGTTTTGGACTATACTACTCCTCTTTTTAAAAAGTCATATCCGGCATTTTATTTGTTTATGGTAAACCGCTGCCCATGGTTATTCGGGCTAGGTTATTATTTGACCGATATTAGGGTGGTCGAACGGATCGCCAGGTATTTTAGGAGGATCACCAATTCTATACATTGTAAGGCTTTTGAGGATTTTATCGTAACTGAAAAACCGGACTTAGTCATCAGCACTCATTGGCTCCCCAATGAAATCATCAGTTCTTTAAAGAAACGCCAAAAGTTCAACCCGTTTTTGGCGACTTGCATTACTGATTATTATCCGCATGCTTTTTGGAGGAACCGGGGGGTTGACCTTTATATAGCTCCCAACGAGGATTTGATTCCGCGCTTGACTAAGCTGGGTATTGCCCGCGAAAAAGTGCAAACTTTCGGATTGCCGATCGATCCCCAATTTGGACAACGCGTTAATAAAGCTGAAATTCGGAAACAGCTTGGCATGGATACCGGTTTGTTTACTATTTTGGTTACCAGTGGCGGCTTTGGGGTGGGACCAATCAAAGAACTGGTAGCGGAGATTGAAAAGATTGATTGCCCTATACAATTACAAGTGGTCTGCGGTAAAAACGCTGGCCTTCGGGATGAGTTAATGGCTTACACAAAAACATCGCGCCATTGTTTTAAGATTTATGGATTTGTGAAGAATATGGACGAGTTGATGGAAGCGAGTGATGTCTTGATCTCCAAGTCGGGAGGGCTGACTTCTACCGAAGCTATGGCTAAGGAATTGCCGCTGATCGTCCTTTATCCGATACCTGGCCAAGAGTTTAGCAATAGCGAGTTTTTATTGAAACACGGCGCCGGTTTGCGGGCGAGGAGCGCCAAGCAAGCCCGTTCGGCTTTGGAAGGTTTGTTAGCCGAACCGTCCCGACTGGATCATTTACGGAAGAACATTGGTAAACTAGCCCGGCCGAATGCGGCCCGGGAGATTCTTGCGTATTTAAAGCAAGTTTACCAGAAGGGGGCCTAATGCCGGAATTAAAAGTAATTAAACGCTTGAATGAACTCTATCACAAATCCCAACAGGGACCGCTTTCAACCGAAGAGCTGGCTGAGCGGGACCGGCTACGCCGGGTTTATCTGGACTCAATCAAGGAGCAGTTTAAGGTGACGCTGGATCGGATTGAGATCGTAGATGAAGATGGCAATATAGTTGATCCGCACGGGAACGGGGAGAAACATTAGTAAAATTTACCAATAGGTTTGGGGAACTAAGTCGAGATCTCTCCGTTGGATAGAGTATAGACTTACCTCCTCAAAATTTTTTTGGAAGGCCTTTTCGGAAGAGATTCTGAAAAGGCCTTCCGAGTTATAGGCCACTGCTTTTCGATTTGGAGAAGGCTGCGTTATTCAAATTTATGAGTTCACTCTTAAATTAGCTGAGCCTTATGGTTCTCCAAAAGAGGGAAATTTTGTTATCTCATTGAATTATTAAGCTAAAGCCGCCTGGGGAGGGACCTATCTTATGAAAAACCTTCTGATTATTTTAACATCAATATTGGTGCTAACTGTAGTAGCCTTTTTAGGATACCATTATTTAAAAATAGAGCCGATCCAAGAAGCAAGGCCTTCCATAGCACCTACAGCTACAGAAACCGATCCAAACACTTTTATTAGTGACTTAAATGCCAAAATTGACGAGTCGATTCCTGATAAACCGATGCGCCTCGGCGAATATCAAGCATATTTGGATTCATTAGATAAGACGGATGCAAATTCGATTCAGAAGGGGTTAAAAACGTTTCAAAAGAATCTGCTTAATTACTCTCAAGCCGATAAAGAAAGGGCATTTACTTATTATAATGTTTTTTTCCATAATGTAATCAGCAAATTTGAAGATGCGGTTTACCGTAAGGGAATTTTAGAAAAAATAGGTAATGAGGTTAGAAGTAAAAGTAATGATGTTATCGATTTTAATGAATTGTTAGGGATCCTTAATAACCCTAACAAAACTAAAAAAGATCCCCAAGTACAAGAGTTGACGGAGCTGCTGTATTTTAACGGCATGAAATTTGAAATGTCTGAAGGGACAATCTATATTGCCTCCCAGCCTGATTTTTTATTTAATAATTTTGGACCGTATTTGCCGGAAGCGTTTCGAGACTATCTGGCAATCACCAAAGAGCATGATTCGGAAATATGGGTAGATGATGCTTGTTTATTAATTTCCTTTGAAGATTTGGGAGATAGAATTATTGCTTGGGAGAATTTCATGGAAAAATACCCCGAATTTGAGTATTATCAAGATATTAAAGAGACCCATGACAGGTATCTGAGGTTTTTTCTGATGGGTCTCGACAATTCGCCGCTTTTTAATTATCCTGATGATTTATTGGACCCGAATATTCAAAAAGCATACGAAAACTATATCCAGAAAAACGGGGCAAGGGAAAGCGGTAAACTCGTAAATAGTTATTACGAATTGCTTGAAGCTGAAGGTTTTAAAAAGGGTCCCAAAATAGATCAGTTTTATAAAGATAATAACTTATAACGTTAGCATTGCTTTTAATAATAAATAAAATAAAAAACCAGGCCACTTAATACTTCCCGGTTTATAACATAGAAACTGTTTATTCAATTAAATAAAATTAAAAACATTTCTTTGATAAACCTAGCCATATTAAGGGCAATCCCTTTGACTTCGGGGGACTTTCGGTTTAGTGTTGCCACCGGTATCGCTACCGTCAATTAGATCATAACAGAAATAAATTAAGATAAGGATCGTTTCAGATTAAGATTAAGTTAATTTTCCTGTGAGCCTACAGTTAAACTTTCCCGGACAGCGGTTTATAAAATCATATTTCCATTGATTTCGATTTTAAAATTACAATCTAGAAAAGTAGCGGCGCGGCGGCACATCATCATTCGAGCCAGGAAAATCTCGAAATATTCCATCACCGGGCAGATGCCGGTGTCGATCT
Source organism: Bacillota bacterium (assembly GCA_023415835.1). Lineage (GTDB taxonomy): Bacteria > Bacillota > UBA4882 > UBA8346 > UBA8346 > JAAYHS01. The sequence goes on along the minus strand of JAEZJK010000122.1, from coordinate 79,422 downwards.
TCAGCTCCAAAGTGACATTTTTCTTTTTGGGGTCGACGTTTAAGAACGAATGCACTGCCGCATAATTGACCCGGTCGTGAATATTTTGGGTGGCGGGCTCGACATTCCGGGCCCGGCTGCGGTGGACATCGGATTTATCGGCTATTATAAGCGCTGCGGCGATATTATTGACCGCTTCGCCGCACTCTTCCTCATGGTTTCCAATGGCTCCGACTATTGCGGCGGCTTCATAGGGATCCATTTCCTTGCTTAACAAATAGTTGAGAGCCATGGTTGCCCCAGTTCGGCCGTGATCCTTACGGTTGGCGATGTTACCGATGTCGTGGAGATAACCGGCGATAGCCGCCAATTCGCTCTGGCGTTCCGAGAAACCGAGCCGGATCAGAATGTTTTGGGAAATATTCGCCACCAAATTAACATGGCGTAACCCATGCTCAGTATAGCCCATCGCTTTTAAATGCTGATCCGCAGTTTGAATCAGGGCGGTAGTGAGGGGGTCGTTTTTAATTTCTGCTAAGGTTAATTGCATTGTCTAAATCCTTTCGCTATATAGTGGATTGGTATTTAGATTAATGATATTAACATGGTTATCTGAGGGCGAACCTATTTACTAAAGGGTATTAGCTGGGTGTTGTAAGCCTTAAACAATTGACTGCAAAGGATGGTGGTTACCCCTTTAAAGGCAAGGGATCTGATTATAGACTTTTTACCCGAGTAAACTGATAGTCATATTATATTTCACGTCTATTTATATTCATTCGGGATTAGATCGTGAATTACCTTTCATTAAAGGTAAAAAACCCATTAAGTGTTTCTTTTCAAGCGCTTACCGATAAGTATTAACGACAGAGTTAACAGAGATCGCTGAGATTTCTTCGAGATCTAATTATACAAAAGACCCGCCCGGTTTTTAACCGAACGGGCCTTCCTCTTTTTTATTTATTAAATTACCCCGAGCAACTTCAGGTGTTTCCCGATATGCCGTTCTAAAGAAGCGGAATAATCGGCCTCAAATTGGTTAAGGGTGTCGTAAATCTCTTTCCTGAAAGTCGGAACCCCGTCCGGTTTTTTGGCTAGTAAAATCAAGCCGTAAGTAATATGAAGCACTTGGCGGGAATCGACCAAATCCATTAATCCGGGGAGTTCGGCGTCGCTCATCTTACTGATGTCCGGGATTTTGGCCGGATCGGCGCTGATATGATAATATTTTCGGGCTTCACCCAGATTTTCCAGGGCGAACTGGTGCATCCGCCGGTAGAGGGCGGGGTTTTTGGCCGCAATCACCCTGACTGCCTCCAACCAGTTGGTACCGGCGGTTTTGAGGTGGTATTTGCCTCCGGTTTCCTTACCGATGACCGGAAAGACGGCGAATTTATCGCTGCCGGAATGGACGCTGATCTTATAGCCGAAATGTTCCGCGATTTTAACATGGGCCTTAAATTCTTTGGCGAATTGTTGCTCATCGCCGATATAGTCGATGCCCTTTTGGAATTCGCCGCAAAAACGCGGCGCCAAACTGGTAACTTCCACTCCGGCGTCAATCAGTTCCGCGGCTACGAAAAAGTGGGACTCCGGCGAGGTGGAGGTGAGGGTTTCATCGATAGACATCTCAAAGTCAATCTTGCGGCTGTAATTTTTGATCAGTTGATTGTAAAGGCCGATCGTATAATTAATGGCTTTCAAATAAACCAAAACAATCTTTTGGAAATCGGCCTGATCAAAGGTTAGTTGGACACCTTTAAAGTCGAAGGTTTTTCCCAGGTATTTAGCTTCGAGTTTGGCGCGAATCTCTTGGGGAAGTTTTTGATAACGGTCGTTGATCTCACTCGCGGCAAGGGCGGCGACAGGGTTATCAATATGTTCGGAACAGTCCAGTGTAATCATGGTAAAACCGCAGTCCAGCGCCATTTTAACTTCTTCGGCGGTTTTCAAATGGTCGCCGTCGGCCCCGAAACCTTTGGTATAACCCTCCTGAAAAACAGCCCAGGAAGCAGCGGCCAATACATCCGGGTAAGTCCTGCCGGTTAGGTTTAGTTCACGAATGGATTGTTGGGCCAGAATCGGGAAGACCGGTAAATCTTTGATCAACCGGATATGGCCGGGAGAGGCCAGGCCCAACCGGTCGCCGAGGCCGATGGTAATTGGAATGCCCCGATGGTTTTTAGGCTTAGTAAAAGGAAAGAGTTCGCGAAGGGCGTCGCAGTTTTGATTGGTTAAGGGGCAAATTTTAGCCTTACCGGCTTCCAGGCTGACTTCAGAACCGTCGAATTTGGCCGGAAAATTTCCCTGGCTCAAGATGATAAGAAATTTTTCCCCATTTTCTTTGGCTATAAAAAATAAGGAACCGGCAGTAGTCTGGAGTGAATCAGGATAAACCTGATATGATTGGAAGTTAGCCTTGGCCAGTTCTTTTAATTGATCAATATTAACCTGATCAACTTGAAACTTACTGCAAAAAGTCTTCCACCCGTTCATATCGCCAATAACCTCCTTATAATGAAAACTCTTTCATAATTTTAACATCATATCTAAGCTTGTTCAAGGAATATATTTGGTCAATATTCTCTAGATATACATCATTTGGTGTACCCGGAAAAGATAGTTGACTTCTTTGGAAACAATTATTACTATTAGGTTATGGATATGAAAGTGGCGGTTAGCTTAAGTTTAACTGTACGTTGTATCCGGCGGGGGATAACAATCGATATGAAAAGGCATTATGGGTTTCAAGAACAAATGGGTTATCAAGTATATTATCTATGGGTGATGGCTGGAAATAGCGGCCGGACTCTGACCCCATCTGACGATCCCAAACACGCATGGATTAAAGCGGTAGAAAATATGGTCTGATAAAAAGTCAAAAGTCGAATGCAAACAGTAATTAAATTAGCTTTGATTATTAATTTTATAAAAACACTTAAACAATGAATTATAAACATAAAGATAAGGAGAATTGACAATGGTAGAAATCATTCAAAAGGCTTCCGGAAAATCCGGCATAACCGATACGGAACTAAGGAAATTGCTTGATGACTCGATTCGTGACCGAAAAAAGGGTTTAAAAAAGGTATTGCTCTTGCCGCCGGACTTCACCCGGATGCATTCCGGAGCCGGTAAAATCACTGCAATGTATTATGAAATTCTAAAAGATACTTGCCAGGTGGAGATTATGCCGGCTTTAGGAACCCACGATCCGATGACCGAAGCGGAATGCTGCGAGTTTTTCGGCGATATGGTTCCTTTAAACATCATCGTCGCCCATAACTGGCGGAACGATGTAGTAAAAATCGGCGAAGTCCCGGGTGAGTTCGTCAAAAAAGTTTCCGAGGGTCTAATAGACTATACTATTAATGCTGAAGTTAATAAAAGGCTCCTCGATAAATCTTATGACCTGATTATCTCCATTGGCCAAGTTGTCCCTCACGAAGTAATCGGAATGGCTAATTACAATAAAAACATCTTTGTCGGTTGTGGCGGCAAAGATACCATCAATAAATCACATATGCTCGGAGCAGTTTATGGAATGGAGCGGATTATGGGCCAAGCGGATAACCCTGTCCGTCAGGTATTCAATTATGCGGAAACGAACTTTTTACAAGATGTCCCCTTGATGTATGTGTTGACGGTTACTACCGTCACAGATGGGAAAGTTACGATTGAGGGTTTATTCAGCGGCCGGAATCTCAAGCTATTTGAAGAAGCTGTCAAATTAAGCCAGGAGAAAAATTTGACCTTCTTGGATCGGCCTCTTAAAAAAGTTATAGTCTACTTGGATGAGCGGGAATTCAAGAGTACTTGGCTGGGGAATAAAGCGGTCTATCGTACTAGAATGGCTATAGCCGATCAAGGAGAGCTAATCATTTTGGCTCCCGGAGTGAAAAAGTTCGGCGAAGACGAAGGGATCGACAAATTAATCCGGAAATACGGCTATGTAGGAAAAATGAAAGTTTTAGAACAATATAAGGCCAATCGGGATCTTCAGGATAATCTCTCCGCAGCCGCCCATTTGATTCATGGTTCGTCCGACGGCCGGTTCTCGATCACCTATGCGGTGGAGAAGTTGACTAGAGAAGAAGTTGAAGGGGTCAACTTCAAATATATGCCCTTAAATGAGGCCTATCAAAAATATAATCCGGGACGGTTGAAAGATGGCTTCAATAAGTTGGAGGACGGCGAAGAAGTTTTCTTCATCAGTAACCCGGCGATTGGTTTGTGGGCGGATCGGAGTAAGTTTAAAACACATTAACTATTGAAAACCGTTCCCTTTCCGGGATGTGGTCAATAAAGTCACGGAGGACGCCCAGGTTAATCCGGGCGTCCGCATAACTCTTGCTGGAGACGGCTCTAATCGTTTTGATTAGGGCTTCTTCGATCAAGTCCATTTCTTTATGGTTAGTTAAGACTGCCCAAAATGGTTTTGTCTTTTCCCAGTTTTTTTGGATGGATTTCAATTTTTGGAGTGATTGGCCCCAATCCATGATTGTTAGGTCCGGTTCTACTGCGGCCAATTTTTGGTTGAGGCGGTCGGCGGACTTGTCAAGGTATGTTTGGACAAGATAGCCGGCGGCTAAAAAAGATAGCAAACCACAAAGGGAAATAATCCAAACCTTCATTTTTGATCAAACCTTTTTAGGATTTTGGTTGGAGGTATAAGCGCCCGGATGTGTCCATACTTGCCAGCAAGACCTGTTCCCAGGTTTGAAGGCCGAATTTGTTCAGTTCGCCACGGAGCCATTCCGGGGAAAGGTTTAAACTGGCTAAGTTTTTTTCTTTGAGGGCGCCATCAACGATTAAAGTGACCGGGAGGCCTTCATACGGAGTATCCAAGTGCAAATCTTCCGGATTGACGGGACGTTTTTGCGATTTGGGAATGATCGATAATTTGCCGCTGGTTTCCAAAATAGCATACTCGACATCGGCAATATTGGGCATATTTTTGAGCCGTAATTGCTCTAATAGGTCATTTAAGTTATATCTTAACCGCGCTAACTCCGGTTGATTAATTTTACCGTTTTCAATCAAGATGCTCGGCCCGCCGCAAATTATACGGCGAGCCTTTTCGCTTTTTAGAGAAAGCAGCGAGAGGCTGATCTGGATAAATAACAAAGTTAAAATAGGAATGATCCCGTGGAGTAAGGGAATGTCGGTATCCTGCATTGGAACGGCTGCTAATTCTGAAATCATAATTGTAATTACAAGTTCAAAAGGCTGGAGTTGGCCAATTTGGTGTTTGCCCATAATTCGAATGATCAAGACAACTAATAGGTAAAGAATAATAGTCCGGACTGGCAAGATTAACATCTTTTATCACCTTAGTTCATTGTTTGCCGGATGGTAAAAGTTTATACGGCCCGGTTCGAACTCAACCTGGATAAAAAGGGAAAAGCGGCAGGAATTTTTAGTTGGAACACGAATTTGGAAAAAGATTAAGTATTAAGGTGCATTTTGTCAACTTTAAGCTTAAATTCCCCGTAATAAAGCAAGCGTAATGGAGGGGATTTTTCAATTATTTATGGAATATCATAAACCGGGATTCAGTAGATTGCGCTGCTTTAATTTAAGGTCAGAAGGTCAACGTTCAATGTTGAAAGTTCGAAATTGAAACCTAAGGAAAAGCCTAAGGTTTAACCAAATGGCCTCAATTTGATAATTTTGACTTTCAACTTTCAAACTTTATACTTTTGACTTTTGTCTTTTAACTCATTCAAATCCTTTCTTGCAGGATGAAAGTTAACCTACACCTAATAGGCTATTGAATAGATTAGATATTGAAGTTTCTGGATTAAAGTAAAAATAAGGATGTGACCTTGATGCCCCTAAATCGGAGGTACATTTGGCCCTTAGTTGGAGCCTTGTTTTTATCCGGTATCGCCCTAGCTGCAAAGGCGGAATTGGGCGAAATTAAGCCCGGTGAGTATCGCTTGAAACCAATCACTAACCACCTTCCCTATGCATATAAAAATCCTGACGATTACCGGGAATCTTTGCAAAAAGTACAATTGGAACTGGGAAATCAGGAGCGTTTTAGGGATCTTCCAGAATTAGGGATGAAACGCCCTTATACCGGAGTGATAGAGTTAGGGGATAAGCCACAGCAATTCGGGGTAATCGTCGATGTCAGGGCCGAAGAGAAACGGCTCTACGTCGACACCAACGGCGACGGGAGTTTTGCAGATGAGCCTTGGATTGTATTGTTGAATGAATGGTATGGTTTGGAGACATATTGGGTGATCGGCCCCGAACCGATCCGGCTTCAAGTCAGCTTTAACTCCGGCCCGGTTCGGAGTCAAATTATTGAAGTTTCAGTTTCCGGTTTTCTTAACCGTCCCGGAGCGCTTATTGAAGAAAAACCGTACTTAACGGTTGCTGTTAGAACTTGGTTCTTGGCGGAGTTGATCGAGGATGGGGCGGTAAAACTAGCTGCTATTGTTGACGGCAATAATAATGGGAAATATAACGACCCCGAAGATGCTATCTTTATTGATTATAATGATGACGGCCTTTTCAATGAGGATGAGGCAATCCTCCGGAATAAAGGGATTAAAATTATGAGCGGAAAAGCAAAGCTAAGGGTTGATTGGGAAATTTGCCCTCAAAAACTAGTGATAGGGGGAGAGGCCGGTGACTGAAAAACGGAGGATTATATGCTTTGGGATATTACTAATCCTAATTTTGGCGCCATTTACGGCTCAAGCGGTGCCGGAAGAAAAACTTGAGTTCACTAAAGTTACCTTAAAAAATGGCATTACCCTAAAATATAAAATTTTAAAGAATGAACCGTTGGTCTCAATATATTCGGTATTCCCGATTGGGATGAATCAGGAAAAGACCAAAGGAATTGCGCACTTGATGGAACACTTGGTTTTCCGGGGCGGCGCGGGGTATAATTTTGAAGCCATTGCTTCCGTCACTACCCGTAAGGGAGGGTATTTTAACGGCTTCACTTCATTTGACTCCACTGCCTATAATTACGTTGTCCCTAAGGAAAATTTCGAGGCTGCGTTTAAAGTTTTTAACGGATCACTCTGGAAGACCGGCCTTTCCGAGGAAATGGTAGCGTTGGAAAGGAAGATCGTCATCCATGAGCTTGATATGGATTATGCGGAGCGGATCCCTTATTATCCTATTTTTCAATATTTTTACCCTGAGATTAATTATACCAAGGAAACGGTAGCCGGGATCTCGGCTCTCGACCTACAGGAATTTCATCAAAATTATTATCAACCTCAAAATGCCACATATATCTTGGCCGGGGACTTTAACCCCGAATCCGTAATCAAACAATTGGAACAAGTTTCCAATGGTTTTGGGAGCAGGGATGTCCCCAAAGAAACCTTGATTGAGTTCAGCTTACCCGACCGGGATATTATTGAAAACCGTAATATTTATCCTTATCATTATCAACTGTTAATGGGTTATGAGATGGAAGGGTTGTCGGAAGCGGATCGAATGATCCTGAAGCTGCTGAATTATAGTTATGGGTTTAACCACCGGATTGATTATCAAAATAACGAATACAAATTTTATTATACCTTCTCAAGAACACTGGGAAACAAAGATTTTTTCGTTATTTATTATTTGGAAAGGGATCAAAAATTTAACGAGCAAGATTTAGCAGAGGAAAAGGCCCGTATGTTAAGTTTTTTTCGCCAGTTCAAAAAGGGTGATTTTAAGGAACAATTAGCCAATTTCATCGAATTGGTCGAATTGGAACAAGTATCAACCGCCAACTCAGCGGTAGAAGCAGTTGAATATGAGGTTCAACGTTTCAATCCCGACAATATAACGGTTGACGATTTACCGGTACTGAAAAAACTCTCCGTAAAGGATCTGGAGCGAGTGCTGGATCGTTATTTCAAAAAACCTCCTAAAACCTGGATTTTAGTGAATGATACAGAAACGGAGGGAAAATAGAGTGTTTAAAAAAGGTATTTTATTGCTGGGCTTATTATTGGCAATCTCTGGGTTCGAACCGGCCCAGGCAGAAACAGGATTCACAGGGTTCCCCCGTATTGAAAGGATCACCGTAAGTGGGATGGCTATATTTTCTCAAAAAACCGAATCCAACCTGGTTGAGGTGACGCTCTTACTCAAATCGGGCAGTGGATTGGATCAAAAAAAGGGCACCGCGATTTTGGTAAATCAGTTTGTTAGCGGGGTACTACATTACTACCGGGTAAAATCGGGCTGGGTTGAGGCAAATGTTGAAACAAATCCCGATTATACAATGATAAAAATCTTAACTTCCCCACGGCATTTGAAATCCGCTTTAAAAGTGATCAAGGATTTACTGATGTATCCACTCTATGATTATGATTTTGCGTCCGATCTTCAAAATCTAATCAGCACTGACTTAAAAGCGACTTCATCTATTGCTAAGGCATATTTTGATTTCAATCGAGAGTTTTATGGTAAAGATCACCCGTATAATAACGGTTTAGACTCCACCTCATTCAAAAGCATTACCGGAAATGATGTTTTCAAGTGGCACCGCTTAACTTATCAGCCCGGAAATGCAATTCTTTCTATATCGGGGGGGTTTAAGGAAAGTGTCAAGTATTTAGAAAAATTCTTTAGTAAGATGCCCAGCGGAACCATTGATAATCGCTTAATAGTGAAACCAGTGATTGTGAGTAAGGTAAGCCAATTAAAAGAACTGGATCTTAATGGAAGAGTGGCCTCCATCAGCATTGGATATCCGGCACCACGGATGAAAGACCCGGAATTTCCGGCCTTTAAAATTATCGCTTATTATTTAGAGGAATATCAGCATTATTTCGAGGAGCTAAGGGTAAAAGAAGGGTTGATCTACGCTGGTTTTTCCTATTACAATTATCTTGAAAAGCCCAACGCGCCTAATATCGCTTTTTTAACAATGACCGAACCTCAACTGCTGGATCAGGTTGAAAAAAGGACAGTTGCGGCCTTAAAAAAGATAATTGAAGCAGGGCTAGAACCGGCAGAGATCACTGCGGTGATTAATGCGATGAAGACTCGAAGTTCCATTGAACAAGCGGACGGAAAGGGATTGGCTACGGTCAACGCTTTAAGTTATTTTCTAGAAACACAATTAGTCTATGATCAAAACTTATGGGTGAAGTTGGAACAAGTAACCAACACTGATATTAAAAATGCAGCCGCTAAATATTTTCAGAATTATATCCGGGTGGCATATCTGCCTAAGGAATAGGGGGAAATTCAAGATATCAAATTAAAAGCTCAAAAAATTATTGACAATGATTAATTAACAATGTTAAAATTTATATAGGTTTTTGAAAGGGATAAATAAGATCGATGGATGAAAAATTTCAACGGACAGTCCGCCTTTTTTGCCAAGCGGTTATGTCTCGAGTTTTTAAACCGGCCCTTGATCAATTAACTAACGAAGATTTAACCCAGGTGCAGCTTTCCTGTATCCGTTTTGCCCATTTGCACCCGGAACCTTCGGTTGGAATGATCGCCGATGGTTTGGGAGTTAGCGATGCCGCAGCCGCCAAGTTAATTGATAGATTGGTCAAAAAACGCCTGCTAACCAGGGAAGAAGACCCTGAAGACCGCCGGGTATTAAAGATTAAACTTACCGAAGCGGGGCAAAAATTACTTGAAAGAGCCTGTTCTTTGGAAGCCGAATATTTTTCATCAATTTTTCGGCGGATGCCGCTGGAAAGCCTGATGGAGTTGGAACGTGGTGTGATAAGTTTCTTAAAAACCGCTTTGGAAAAACCCGAACAGGTTGACGAAATATGCCTAAAATGCGGTTGGAACCATGACCTTGATTGTATTGGCAACCGTCGTTACCGGGAATTAACTGGCCGTGATAAAGATGAAGTTTAATATTTTTAGGCATTGGTTAATAAGGTTAACTGTAAATAATATTTAATATTAAAAATGGTTCTTAAATAAATGCCATTTGAATTAAATATGAAACATAAGGAGGAATTATTTTGAGTTTAAAAGGAACCAGAACTGAAAAAAACATTTTGACCGCCTTTGCAGGTGAGTCACAGGCCAGAAATAGGTATACCTATTTTGCCAGTAAGGCCAAACAAGAAGGGTTCGTCCAGATTGCCGATATTTTTGAGGAGACTGCTAATCAAGAAAAAGAACATGCTAAACGCCTTTTCAAATTCCTTGAGGGAGGAGAAGTCGAAATTCGAGCTTCTTTTCCGGCAGGGGTTATTGGAACTACCATCGAAAACCTGAATGAAGCGGCTAGTGGTGAGCATCACGAATGGGATGTGATGTATCCCGAATATGCCAAAATAGCGAGGGAAGAAGGGTTTGAAAACATCGCTAAAGTGTTTGAAGCAATCGCCGTAGCTGAGAAACAGCATGAAAAGCGTTACCTGGATTTAAAATCGAATATAGAAACGGGTAAAGTCTTCAAACGGGAACAAAAGGCCGTATGGCGTTGCAGAAATTGCGGATATCTTCATGAAGGGACCGAGGCTCCGGATGTATGCCCGGCTTGCGCCCATCCCCGCGCTCATTTCGAACTGCTAGGTGAGAATTGGTAAGCATCTCCAATCAATAATGGATATTTATTTTGAAGGAGGGAATGAAGTGGCTCGAAGACTAGAAATTTTCAAATGCGAAGTTTGCGGAAATATTGTTGAGGTTGTCCATGAAGGGGCCGGTGAGTTAGCCTGCTGCGGTCAGCCGATGACCTTGGTTACGGAAAACACCGTCGATGCGTCCAAAGAGAAACACGTACCGGTAATTGAGAAGATTGACGGGGGCTACCGTGTCAAAATCGGGAGTGTCCCACATCCGATGGAAGAGAAGCACTATATCGAATGGATTGAATTAATCGCGGACGGTAAAGCCTATCGGGAATTTCTGAAGCCGGGCGTAACTCCGGAGGCAGTGTTTAAGGTAGAGGCCAGCCAGGTTTCTGCCAGAGAATATTGTAATATTCATGGGTTATGGAAAGCATAAATACTGAAATAATAGAGTTAAAACCGCTGTTAACCAGCGGTTTTTTAATTTATGGGCTCCCAATATACAACCATAGAATACACAGAGAATAAAGAGGGATCTGCCATACAATCTGTTTTATGCAGCAAGGCCTCGGTGTCCTGTGTCTTCCCTGTGGTTTAATTTTTATAAGGAAGGCATTGTTAAAAAGGGTTTTATAGTAATTTAAACGAATTTATCAAAATTGATGAAAGGGGATCTTGGTTAAATATGAAAAATATAGTCCGAATTTTTTCGGCTTTTTTATTCCTTTACATGTTCTTCGTTGCCATCTCTGTCCATGGGAAAGATGTTACTACCGCTGATCTTTTTCCGGTGAATGGCATTACTTTGGGTAAAACAACTGTCGACGAATTGTTGAAGGTGGAAGAAACTGAAACTGAGAAGGATATTGAAACGAATGGCTCTTTGCAGCTGGATTCGATTAAGTTCGGCTATGAAGGGCGTATTTTAGTTACGCTTGAGATCATTAAAAACGGGACAATGCCGCTTGTTTGGCAGAACGCCGGCTTTGAATGGAACTTATCTTACCAGGGTTGGATTAACCTCTTTGATAAACTTGGTTTTACAATTAAGAAAGTACAAGTCCCCACCTTGCAAATGAAAGCGGATCATCCGGTAATGGAGGCCGAGTTTGAAGTTTTTTATCCAACCGAATATCCGACGCTTTTCACCTTTAATTTTAAGGAAAATGAGGGGATCGGGGCCGCTTCCGAAAACACCCTTTATAAGATATCGGCCCGGTATATCCGGGATTATAAAGGTTTTACCGCCGAAGCTGAAGTTAAAAACCTCGAACCAGCGCTGCTCGATGAGGTGAAACGGAAGGCTTTGGCTTTATCGGGGATTACCGCCGAGCTTGGTGGTTTAAACCAGGAAAAGCTGGAATTGGCTGTTATTAATCAAACAAATACGGATTATTGGAAAAAGGTTTTAGCCGATGAATGGGGGATTACCCAACGGAGCCAGCTCCTGGAAAAGTTGGCCTTTTTAGATTCAAAAGGGGATTCCCAACTTTATCGGGATTCGGTTGATATCTTGAAAGGTAATCAAAGATTAACCATTAATCAAATGGGAGTGAGGTTAAATTATGGCCGCGGCCTAATAAACCGCTTACATTTTGTGAAGGGGAAACAAGAATTAACCGGCAACCGGGCTTTACGGGGCTGGGACTATTCAAGAATGGCGTTCTTAATCCGGATCGGATACCAAGTCGGATTTTTTTCGGCAAACGAGGCTTGGACTAATCTTCAACAAGTGTTGACTAAGGTAGAATCTTTGTATCGGTCTTGGGAGGATTATGCGGCCAACTTCATAATCGGAGTGATCTTCCAAGCCTCGGAGGCGGGCAGGGAAATTGAGGAGGGCAATCGGGCGCTACAAGCTTACGTAAAATTGGTCAACAGGGAAGGAAGCGCTTGGCAGCTCACCTGGAACAGCCGAAATACGGCTAATCAAATCACCGGTAACCAGCTGAAAGACGCCTTGTATTTCCCATCAGTTCAATATCAGGCGTGGGCTAATTATTTAAACGGTTGGCAAAGTAATCAAAATGGTGAGTATACTAAGGCTTTGAGTTATTTTAAAAATGGTTTGGCGCTGGATCAAGAATTTTCAGACCTTTGGCTATCCATAGCTATGGTTTATAATGCGCAAACGGACTATGAAAAAGCGATCGGGGCTTTTAACGAATATTTGAAAAGAGAACCGGGCGAGTATTTGCCAAGGATTTACCTGGCGGAGATTTATGAAAAGAATAATCAGTTAGAGGAAGCCGTAGCCGAATATAATAAAGCTATTGACCTCAATGGTTCTAGGCCGGAGGGTTTTATCGGGTTGGGCAGGGTGGCAATTAATTCCAGTGATTATGAGCTGGCCGTCAGCTATTTGAGAATTGCCGAATCATTTTATATTACAGGAGATCAGGGTATTTTTTACACATTATATTTACTCGGTTACAGCAACTATAAATTGGGAAAATTCGATAAAGCCCAGTCGTATTTTTTAAGGGCTTACGGTAACTACCAGGACAATATGTATCTCAATTATTACCTGGGAGTTTGCTATTTGTATAATCAAAATACCGGTTTGGCTTCAACCTACCTAGGCCGCGCCGCGGCATTAGGGTTGGCGATTCCGCCGGAAATCAAGAATCTCTTGGATCAATCTAGCAAACCATGACAAGAATATATTAAACCCTTTAACCATCTCATACCTTCCTTCTTCTAAAACAGGGCCGGATCACATATGGTGAATTCGGGAGGGGATTTGGGATGGGGGAATTAAATTCCGAAGTTTTTCAAGCCAAGGTAGAAATTAAAAAAGTAAAAGCTAGCATCGGGAAATATCGGCTTCTTCTAATTAAGGGCTTTTATTTAGGAGGAGCTTTACTGCTCTTGGCATTTTGGTGGATTATTTTCCCGCCGGAACTGACTCTTTGGAGATTGATCTCTAACATTTGTTTTATGGCTTTACTTTTTAATCTATGGGTATCCTATTGGATAATTAATAAAATAAAGTCTAATCAAGCTTCCATCGGAAAGTTGAGGACAAAAATAAAGCAAATTGTTTGGGAGAAAAGCTGCGATTGCCAAGGGCCGTGCGATTGTGTGGCAAAAATTGAAAGGGAAATGGCAGAAGAATCTAATTCTTGGAATGACGGAATCTTAGCTGAGGTGGAGCATGGGACCGAATTACCTTGAACTTTTGGCAAGTATGGTAAATATTGATTCCGGCACTGGGGACACTGAAGGAATCAACCGGATAAATGAATTGGTATGCCCGTGCTTGAGGGAGCTGGGTTTCGATTACCGGCCGATTATTGCTGAGGATGGTTCAATCCATTTCCATGCCCGGCGAGGTTTAGGGAAAAAAATACTATTGTTAGCCCATTTGGATACAGTTTTCCCGAAAGGGACGACTGCAGTCAGGGAATTTCATATTGACAGTGATTTAGCTTTTGGGCCGGGCGTTTCCGATTGCAAATCGGGGGTAGTAACCATTATCGGGGCCCTAGAAGAACTAAGCGGTGGCGGATGGCCGAATCTGGAGATAAACTGCCTTTTTAATTCCGATGAAGAGATCAGTTCCCCGGGGTCCCGAAAAATTATTGAGGATCTAGCCAAGGATGCCACTGCCGTACTGGTGGTTGAACCTGCTGAAATGGAAAATATCACTGTCGCCAGGAAAGGGATTGGCCGATTTGAATTGAGGGTTTTTGGGAAGGCGGCTCATTCCGGTTCAAACCATACGGATGGCTGTAACGCTATTTTAGAACTGGCTCATAAAATTATTACTATTCAGGGACTTAGCCAAAGCGAGGCTGGTATTACCTTGAATGTCGGTACAATTACCGGCGGGGTCAGGCCGAATATCGTTCCTAATTTCGCAATGGCGGAGATTGATTTGCGAATTATTAGGCCTGAACAAGCCGGACCTACTATTGAAGGGCTTAACAAAATTACAACAGCCTGTAAAATCCCGGGAACTTCCGCCCGGTTGTCTGGAGGGATCACCAGGCCTCCAATGCCGCTAAATGATGTCAATTTAAAGCTTTATCGAAGCATAAGGGATGTTGGCCGGAGCATTGGCATTGAATTGGGCGCTTTTGAGTCAGGGGGCGGTTCCGACGCTAACTTTGCCGCAGCATTAGGCGTACCGGTTATTGACGGGTTAGGCCCCATCGGTGGCGGGCATCACTCGGAGACGGAATATATGAGCATTTCAAGTATGTATCACCGGATAAATTTATTGGCAAGTTTTTTGCGAATATTGCCAGAAATTTAATCCTATAGTATATTAGATGTTATGGGAACTCTAATCAATGTTGTTGCAATTATTATCGGAAGTTTTATCGGATTAATTTTTCGGGAGCGATTTCCGGAACGGATTGCCCAAACAGCTTTACAGGTAATGGGCCTTTTTACTATTTTGGTTGGAATTCAAATGGCGCTCCAAGGTAAGGGGATGGTCCTGATTTTAATAAGCCTCGCTAGTGGGGCGATGCTTGGGGAAGCAATCCGGATCGAAGAACGGTTAGAGGGCTTTGGCAAATGGATTGAAGGATCATTAAAAGTAACTGAGGGGAGCCCGGCCAAGGGTTTTATCTATGCCAGCTTAGTTTTTGCAGTCGGCTCAATGGCAATCGTCGGCAGTATCGCAGATGGGGTTACAGGCGATCGTTCGATTTTAGTAACCAAAGCAATGATGGACGGGATTATTTCCATCCCCTTTGCGGCGGGAATGGGGCCGGGAGTGTTGGGATCCGCAGCAACTATTTTAGTGTATCAGGGAAGCCTGACTTTACTTGCCAAAGGGTTGCAATCGTTTTTTAATCCAGCCGTGATTACGGAGTTGACAGCAGTGGGCGGGGTTTTGGTAATGGGAATCGGAGTCAATATCTTAGGCCTTCAAAAAATTAAAGTGGCGAATTTTCTACCGTCTTTGGCGATAATTATCGTTTTGACCCTGATCTGATATTGAACCAGGCTTCCAATTTTTCGACATTTATGATAAGATAAACTGGGGTAAAAAGTTGATTTTTATCCGGATTCGTATATCGTCAGAATTTATCTTTTAATGACTCCTGATATGCGATGGTTTAAGGCGGCCTTTTACAGGTTGTCTAGCTGAAGGCCTGTTTTAGGGAAAGGAGTGACGTTGGGAGAAAATTAACTGGGTTTCTTAGAGCCGCGAATGTAACGAGGATTTATCACATTCGGCTTGGTAAACCAGAGTCTTTAAGGTTAGTGTTTTAGTTTGAAGCGTTCTTAATAATTAGGATCCTAATTATTAAACGCTACAATTATGCAATCTTAAGGGGGAGTTTTACAGCTATGTCCGATCAATTAGTGGAATACTTATTTTATTTGGTACCGCTAGGTTCGCTTTTGGCGTTATTCTATGCATTATACTTATATGTCTTTGTTAGTAAGCAAGAACCCGGAAATGCCAAAATGCAGGAAATCTCAGCGGCAGTCCGGGAAGGGGCTAAAGCATATTTAACCAGACAGTATAAAGGCGTAGCCATCTTTTTCATAGTAATGTTTGTCATCTTAACTGGTATTTCATTTATGGGATATTTACCCAAAGTTGTCCCATTCGCATTTTTAACCGGGGGACTTTTCTCTGCGCTGGCCGGTCTTTTCGGAATGATGACCGCTACCAAGGCTAATGCTAGAACAGCTTGGGCTGCCAGTAAGAGCCTTAACGACGGACTACAAGTCGCATTTAAGAGCGGCGCGGTTATGGGTCTGGTAGTAGTCGGATTGGGCCTTTTGGATTTGAGTCTTTGGTTTTTAATTTTAAAATATGGTTTTCATGCTTCAATTGAAGTTATTACCGCCACTATGTTAAACTTTGGAATGGGCGCTAGCTCAATGGCGCTGTTTGCTCGTGTCGGCGGCGGTATCTTTACTAAAGCAGCTGATGTCGGCGCCGACTTGGTCGGTAAGGTTGAAGCCGGGATTCCTGAAGACGACCCTCGGAACCCGGCGGTTATCGCTGATAACGTCGGTGATAATGTTGGTGACGTTGCCGGTATGGGCGCAGATCTTTATGAATCGTATGTTGGTTCGATTGTTGCTACCTCCGCGTTGGCGGTAGCAGCCGGTTTAGGTCTCCGGGGCGTGATGATCCCGATGATTATGGCTGTTGTCGGTGTTTTGGCTTCGATCGTCGGTACCTGGTTTGTCCGCTCCAAAGAAAAAGCCGAACAAAAAGCGCTCTTATCAGCTTTGAGGAAAGGCACTTTTACCAGCGCTATCATAATCGCGATTGCTGCTTATCCGTTAATCGGATATATTCTTGGTTGGGAACACATCGGAGTTTACGGCGCTGTTTTGGCCGGTTTAATCGGTGGAGTATTAATCGGTTTATTAACCGAATATTATACTTCGGGAAGTTATAAACCCACTCAAAATGTAGCTAATACAGCTCTGACTGGTCCGGCGACAATTATTATCGGAGGCTTATCCGTAGGTATGCTTTCCACCTTCTTGCCGGTACTGGTTGTATGTATCGCTATCATGATCAGTTACTATTTGGCCGGAAATGGCGATTTCGGCATGGGATTATATGGAATTGCTATTTCTGCTGTGGGTATGCTCTCGACACTGGGGATTACATTGGCTACGGATGCTTATGGCCCGGTTGCCGACAATGCTGGCGGTATCGCTGAGATGTCTGGTTTAGGTAAAGAAGTGCGGGAACGGACTGATGCTTTAGATTCGTTAGGGAACACTACTGCCGCCACTGGTAAAGGTTTTGCGATTGGTTCGGCGGCTTTAACCGCACTTGCTTTAATTGCATCTTTCACTGAAAAAGTGCAAGTAGAAAGCATAAGTATGATTGATAAAATTACTAAAACCGGAGGGCAGATTCCGGAATGGCTGGCTCAGGCCAAGGATATTAATAATCACTTGGATATTACTGATCCAAAGATTTTAATTGGATTGCTCATCGGAGGCATGCTACCGTTCTTGTTCTGCTCCATGACTATGCAAGCTGTTGGAAGAGCCGCGCAGAGTATTGTAATGGAAGTGCGTCGCCAATTTAAAGAGATCGTTGGTTTGATGGAAGGTAAAGCCAAACCGGAATATGCCAGTTGTGTTGATATTTGTACCAAAGCGGCACAGAAAGAAATGATCCTCCCTGCGCTCTCGGCGATTATTGCTCCGATTGTTGTTGGCCTATTGGTCGGAGTGAAGGGTGTTGCCGGATTATTGGCAGGTTCTACGGTTACCGGGTTCGTATTGGCCATTATGATGGCTAATGCCGGTGGTAGCTGGGACAATGCGAAGAAATATATTGAAGAAGGAAATCATGGCGGTAAGGGTTCTGACGCTCATAAAGCCGCAGTAGTCGGCGATACCGTTGGCGATCCCTTTAAAGATACTTCCGGACCATCGTTAAACATCCTTATTAAATTAACTTCAATGGTTTCAGTAGTATTTGCCTCATTTATTCTATCAAACGCTCTATTTAAATAGAAGTTAACGGTATACTATAAAGGCTGCCACTATGGCAGCCTTTTTAATTTAAATGAATTATTAATGCATGAAACCGGTTGTTGAGTCGTACATTTTAAAGTAGTCGTCCACGCCAATTTCCAATTGACCCATTTGAAATTATGAAAATGGAATTGACGTGGATCGACATGCATCGTAGCATTTTCTAAATAGTCCAACATAAAAGGTGATACGATGAATCAACCGGTATCAGTCTTAAAAGGTACAGTATTATTGGCATGCGCCGGATTTGCCGTTAAGGTAATGGGAGCGGCTTACCGAATTGTTTTAGCGCGTTTAATCGGTGTTGAAGGGATTGGGTTGTACCAGATGGCCTACCCGGTTTATCTGGTATTTTTATCGTTATCTACTGCCGGTATTCCGATTGCCCTTTCCAAATTAATCGCAGAAAAGGAGATCCAAAAAGACACTGCGGGAGTAAAAAAAATATTTCAGGCTGCATTGGTTTTGTTACTGGGGTTAGGAATTACTTGCTCATTGACGATGGGGCTCTCCGCCCGTTGGTTGGCGGAAAGGGTAGTAGCCGATCCGAGGGCGGTTTTTGCGATCTGGGCCTTAGCGCCGGCTATTTTTTTCATGAGTTTGCTGGCGGTATTCAGAGGGTATTTCCAGGGAAGACAGGATATGGGGTTAAGCGCGGTCTCTCAGATTATCGAACAGACGGTTCGCGTTGGTGTCGCAATAACTCTAGCTATTTATTTAGTCAATGATGGTGTAGAGTATGCCGCAGCTGGAGCGGCTTTTGGAGCAACCATGGGCGGCGCTGCAGCTTTATTATATTTAGTCCTGAATCAGCTTGGGACATCAAGATTGGCTAGAATAAGGGCGCCTTGGAAGAGTATTAAGCTGACGATCAAAAGGATCCTCCGTTTTGCGATTCCGATTTCAGTCGCGGTAATTTTGATGCCAATCTTACAAACTTTGGACTCGATTATTGTCCCGCTCAAACTACAAAGTATCGGTTATACGGTCAAAGAGGCAACTTCAATGCTTGGAATCTTAGGAAATTCGTGGGCTGTATTATATCTGCCGATGATAGTAACCGGAGCGATCGCTTCTAATCTTGTCCCAGCAATCGCTGGTTTAAATGTGACAGGAAGATTTAAAAGTTTACAGGATAAAATTGAAAACGGCACCAGACTGGGGAGTATTTGGGTAGTTCCAGCAGCGGTTGGGTTTTATTGGTTTGGGGATTCGGTTTTTCGTATTCTGTATGGTATTCATGGTATTGACCTTTTAAGCTGGTTCGCTCCAGCAGTTATTTTTCTAGGATTAGAACAAATAACAGCCGGAATATTGCAGGGTTTGGGTAAACCAGTACGCCCTTTAATAAATTTTGGAACCGGGGCGGCAGTTAAAATAGCGGTTACTCTATTAACAATGGGATGGCCCGGGCTAAACCTGGCCGGGGCCGCACTAGGGACTGTTTGTGGTTCGGGAGTAACAGCCGCTTTAAATTTGTTTTCTTTGCGGCGGTTAGTAAAGATTAAACTTAATTTTATACCGTCAGGGCTTGCAGGCTTCATAATGTTGCTTTTTTGCGGGTATTTGATTAAAGTGACTAAGTTAAATCACATTTGGGAAATGATCATTGCCGGGGGGGGAAGCTTGATAGTTTATCTGATTACTTTAAGGTTATTAGGAGGAATTAAAAATAGCGATCTCGAAGTTATTCGCAAATTTTTTGGAGAGAAGGGGAAGATCTAATGCCTGATCCGAATTTAACCAGCCCGGATACTGCTATGAAAAGATTAGTCGAAATTATGGCCAAGCTCCGTAGTGACCAGGGTTGTCCTTGGGACCGGGAACAAAGCCATGTATCACTTAAACCATGTGTTATTGAAGAAACATACGAGGTTGTGGAAGCGATTGATTCTGGAAGGCCGGATAAGCTCTGTGAGGAACTGGGTGATTTATTGTTACAAATTGTATTTCATTCACAATTAGCTGAGGAAGCAGGGCTTTTTAAAATCGAGGATGTTATCAATGGGATTAGCGAAAAATTAATTCGTAGGCACCCTCACGTTTTCGGCGATATAAAAGTTTCCAGTGTTTCAGGGGTCATCGAAAACTGGGAGAAAATCAAAAAAAGCGAACTGCCCGGAGAGCGTAAATCGGTCTTAGATGGAGTACCCAAAGATTTACCGGCTTTGATGAAAGCTGAAAAACTACAATCGAAAGCGGCTAAAGTAGGGTTTGACTGGAATTACCTGGAAGGGCCTCTAAATAAGGTAAAGGAAGAGTTCAGCGAATTTGAAGAATTGCTCCAATCGGAAACAGCGCCGGTTCCGCATGTTCCAGAATGGGACAAGCTTGAAGAGGAGTTTGGCGATATCCTCTTTGCTTTGGTTAATGTTGGCAGGTTTATGAAAATTAACCCTGAATTGGCCCTTCTCAGAACAAACAAGAAGTTTATCGATAGGTTTCAATATATTGAAAAAGAGGCGGCTGGGGCTGGAAAAAACTTAACCGAAATGACCTTAGCTGAGATGGATTCCCTATGGGAAGAGGCCAAAGCTAACGAATAAAGCCGGAATAAAATGATTTTGAAATGAGATGCTAAATATATCGCAATAATACTCAGGAGGAAGAAGCGATATGTTTAAAAAACAGCATCATCTGCTGGCGTTGGTTCTGGTAATAACAGTAGTCATAAGTGCCGGTTGCCCTGGCAAAGAGGGTACCTTGATTAAAAACTTGGTTACCCGTTTTGGTAAGCCGCCGGTAATTACTGTCTATATGAAAGCGACCAAGCAGGTTAAGAAAATGGATATCGAAGAGTACTTACTAGGAGTGGTTGCCGGAGAAATGAAACCGGGATGGCCCCTTAATGCCTATGCTGCTCAGGCCATTATCGCCCGGACGTTTACGATGGAATTTTTAGCCCGGGGTGGAACCAGAAAGATTCATAATACCGACATCTCCACCGACGAAAAGGAAGCACAGGCTTATAATGCCGCCAACATTACCCCGACAATCATGAATGCGGTTAAAATGACTAAGGGGTTGGTTCTAACCTATAAAAACAGATACATTAAAGGCTGGTATTCAGCAAGTTGCGGGGGGCAGACTGCTTTGGCAAAAGATGGGTTGGGCTATAAGGGGCCGGAACCGCCTTACATTCGCTCGGTGAAGTGTCCCGAGGAAAAAATCATCCCTAAGAATGAACTATACTGGCAAGCAGTATTAACAAGTTCTGAAATTAACGAGGCCCTAAAAAAGTTGAACCAGCCGGAGTTGGGAACCATAAAGGCCATGGAGGTCTTAAAAAGGAGTAAAAGCCAGCGGGCTACTTTACTTAAGTTTACCGGAGATAAAGGCAGTACTAATGTAAACGGTGCAGACTTCAGGATAAATGTGGGACCGGAAAAACTTCGTTCAATTTGGATTTTGAGCGAAATTAAAAATGAACCGGGCAGGATTACGGTTAAAGGGAGAGGATTCGGTCACGGAGTCGGTTTATGTCAGTGGGGATCTTATGCCCTGGCTAAAGAGAATAGATCACCCAAAGATATAGTTAAACACTACTATCCCAGGACACATATTTCAAAGATTTGGTAACTCACTCATTAGTTACAATCTATTAAAAAAGGCTGCTTAGGAGGCCTTTTGTTATTTGAACCTTTCAAACTTCTAACCTTTTCCTATTTTGAATATCTTGTACCAATGGATGAGGGGGGATAAGTTTGGAAGAAAAGCGAAAATTTACAGACCAAACGCATCAAATTACCCTGAGCAATCGAAACCTATTGGCGATCGACGGGGTAACCAATCTGGGAAGTTATGAAGAAGATCTATTAATCTTGGAGACTGTAGCCGGGGTATTGGAAATTAAAGGCGGTCATTTGCATGTGCAACAACTAAATATTGATCAAGGCCATGTGGTGATTGACGGCGATATTTGTTCGCTGGTTTATACCGATCAAGATTTGGTAAAAAGAGGAAAGGGATTTTTTAGCAAGTTAATTAAATAGTACTGGAAACAGAAAATGCAGGAGTTCTAAAAAGGGCATCGAAATTAATAATAGAGGTGCAATAATGATTTCTCGAACTTCAACCGCTCCTGCCAATAAGAAAATTAAACGCCGGCAACCAACTTGGCAACGGATTATTATTGTCCTTCTAAAATTGGTGATTAGCCCGTTGGTGCTGTTGGCTGATTCTTTCAGGCGTAAAGGGATGCTCGACCATAGTTGGCTTTATGCCTTTTTTTTATTCACCACTGTGGTGATGGGATTGACCGGAATTGGGATTTTAATGAATGATATTCCTTTATTTAAAACATTACGAATGGTCTCGACTCAAATTGAGAGCCGGGAAATTTTGTCCGGAGATTTAAGGCCAATTATTAAAACCATTAATAAATATGCGCTTCAATATAGTGTTGACCCTAATCTGGTTTATGCGGTAATTAAATCGGAAAGTAATTTTCAGTCGATGGTCATTTCGCGAGCGGGCGCCAGGGGACTAATGCAAATCATGCCTGAAGTTTGGCAAGAGTATAATAACGATTCGTTATGTGAGGGAAATCATAAAGATCGGCGTGTCTGCAGCCAGGGAGATTGTATTTTCGATCCGGACGCTAATGTCCGCACCGGAGTAAAGTACCTGCGTGATCTGCTTGATAAGTATCAAGGCCGGATCGATTTAGCGCTGGAAGCTTATAATGCGGGGATCTCCAATGTCAGGCCGGGGAAGGCGCCTAAATATAGTGAAACTAGGAGTTATATTCAACGCACCATTTCTTCCTGGCAGGATCTGCGAAAATACACCATTGACCAACAGTTAAAACTATCGATTCAATTGCAGCATGGTTTAAAATGGCTGTTTGGTATTACTTTTTCATGCTGGCTGATTCTTTTTTGGTGGGCTAACCGAAAACTCTTTAGGAAGTAAGTTTTATAATCCCTTCCCAATGCATAAGTTGATTATAGATATGATTTCGGGAGGGGGATTTTTTGGAATATGTAAACCTTCAGTTTAACTCCTTTTTAATTTTGTTCTTAACCGGAATCGTTTTAGGAGGTTTTTATGATTTATACCGTGTATTCCGGAGTACGATTAGGGTTAATAAACTAATTGATAATCTCGGGGATTTATTGTTTTGGAGCCTGTCTTTATTATTGATAGTCCCTTTGATTTATTGGAGTACCTGGTTAGAGTTGCGGTTTTATGTTTGGCTAGCGCTTGGGACCGGACTGGCTTTTTATTATATGACCTTCAGCCAGAAATTAATCCGGATCTACCTCAAGTTTTGGAGAGCTATTACTTGGTTGCCACGGCAAGTAATGAACTTTATCCAAAGTGCCAAATTTTCAATCGAAAAAGTTAGATTTGATTTTAAGGCCAAGATCAAAAAAAACCGGGAGACCTTAGTCTCCCGGAATGAATAATCTAGATTAGGCGGTTTCATAATTCCTTTTTTTCGGCTTCGCATACAACATATTGATAGACTAAAATAAAACCTACACTATATATTGCGTGCGAAGATAAATTTTTGTAATTATGAAACTCGCTCAGATACCAATGAACATTTGGGTGAATATCTTGCCGTACTGGCTACCGGAGACAATACCGATACCGATCTGTGTGAAGCTGGAATTTAAAATGTTGGCGCGATGTCCCGAGCTGTTCATGAGATTTTGATGTGCGCTCTCGGTGGTAGCTGCACCGGCTATATTTTCACCGGCCGTTGAGTACTTGACCCCTGCACTTTTCATCATATCAAAAGGTGAACCATAAGTGGGAGAAGTGTGTGAGAAATAATTATTATCCACCATATCCTGGCTTTTACGACGGGCCAGGGTTACCAGTTGGGAGTTGACAGTTAATGCTTTGACGCCTTGCCCGAGCCGGGCTTGATTTACCAGATTCACCATTTTAGCTTCATCAGCTGTCAAAGCGGACGATGTCCCGGGATTGGTTGGCGTGGTAGGGGTTGGTTGGCTCGGCTGACTCGGCTGACTCGGCTGGCTAGGCTGAGTCGGTTGAACCGGTTTGGTAGTGGGAGTGTTTCGATAGAAATAATACTTTGTCCGGTAGGAACCTAAATTGTAATAATAGTTTTGGCTTGTTGAGCATTTAGTGGAATAGTAATTACCATAAGCCAACGTAGGAACGATTCCAATTGCCAGAAGGCTAACTATCAGGATCAGGATTAATGCTAATTTAGATGTTCTTTTCAATTGAATCTCTCCTTTCGACTTCGCTATTATTTTGTAACTGTAACCAACAAATCCCCAATCTACCAGCCCCTCTCCTTTCTGGTAAGAATAGATTTCGCTGGTATAAACGTAAAACCTTTAGGAAAGTATGGCCAAACCAGGTAAAATTAACAATAGAGCATTTTTTTGCTATAAATTTGGGAAATTTGAATAGTAGACCAAATCTTGGACAAGCCCACAATTAATTTTAAAAACCACTATCAATGGAGGATGTAATGGAATCCGATTTGCAACGTTTTGGGGTATCGATCGATTCGAAGTTGTTGGAAGAGTATGACCGGTTGATTGGGAGCAAAGGCTATACCAACCGTTCCGAGGCAATCCGTGATTTAATCCGTGATTATTTGATTGAAGAACAATGGAGTTCGGGTGAGGCTACGGTAGTGGGAACGGTGACATTAGTCTTCAACCATCATTTAAGGGAATTGGCGGATCGATTGACTGATCTGCAACATGAATACCATGACCGAATCGTGTCGGTTTTGCATGTCCATTTAGATGCCCATAACTGCCTCGAAGTAATGGTGATTAGGGGAAAGCCAAGCGAAATTCAGGTTATCGCCGGGAGATTGAGTAGCAACAAAGGAGTTAAACATTGTAAATTAGTCTTCACCACAACTGGGGAAAATATCTAATAATTGGTTTTCAAGTTAGGCTATGCTAGTGGCAACCCATGATTTGGACTTGGTCACCGAATTATGTTCCAGAGTTGTCCTTTTGGAAGAAGGGAAAATCAATTTAGACTGTCAGACGGCTAATATTGCAAATGAGGATCTGTTAAGACAACTGGGTGCAATTGACTGAATTTATGGTTCTTCATGTTTGTGTTAATGAAGATGTTCGCAATCGTGCCCATTATCTTCATGAACGTGTCCGTGAGGCTCTCTTTCATAATAAGCCCCCTGATATACAAATCCCCCGTCGATTCTGTGCCAAAGATAAGCTGTCCCCTCTTGGTTAAAGAGTAACGGACCGTTGGTAAGGATCCTAAAATCGTTTTTTTCTTCGGACAGCCTGATTAATTCGGTTTCCAGGTCAAGAATATAAACTTTAACAATCCGCGCAAAGACTTGGCCGATAAAGATCAAGCGATCTTCTTTTTGAAAACGGAGATTGGGTTTAACGGCTCCGAAATGCTTTGGTTTATCGTGCTCAGGAAAGTGTAATTCTTTAACCGAATTATCCTTCAAGTCCATACATTTTAGTTGATCGGTAAAACCAAAGATATATAAACGGTCCCGGTGGGAATCCCAAACCAGATCGGTCAGATTTAAACTTTCTGAGGTTAGCAGCCGGGCCTTATTATTTTTTAAGTCAATCTGATAAAGTAGGCTAAGGCCGTTTGAGCCGATTTTTTTTCCTGCGATTAACCTCATTCCAGCTTCGTCCCAGGCGGCTACTTCGCCCTCGCCAATCTCAGCAACGGTTCTCTTTGTTAGATCGTAAATTTTCAAGCGGCCGTTTTCGGAAAAAACAATTCGGTTGCCGTCCGGGGAAAAACGGGGGTTGTTAAGATTAGTACCATCATAAATTACCCGGGGTTTTTGGCCGATCCGGTTTAAACTAAGGTATGATTGATAATTTGAGGCTTTAGGATAGGATCCCTCATTTTTGACGCTTGCTAATACAATTCCGCTTTTGTTGTCCCAGTCGCCGGATTTGACGTTAAGATCAGGCCAAACCGGCGGGTTAAAGATAAATCCGGCTAATTCAATGATCAAAAGGGTTAATAACCAAATCCCCATCAACCACAGGCCGGGTTTGAACCGGTAGATACAAATCTTATTCTTTAAGCACCAGATTACCCCGATGATTGGTGCAAACAGACAGAGGGCTGTCAAATAGTAAGGAACGAGTTTTTCAAGGAAGAACAATAGCTGGGGCGGAATGTCAAACCAGAGGAAATTGACTGTAATTAAGGTGAAAATTTTTTTCCAGAGATAATATGCTCCGGAACCCATAATTAGGGTCATGACTGTAATTAGGAAAAAACGTTCCAGGCCTCTGGCCAAAAGCCCAGAGAAAAAACTGACAGCATGGACAATCAATAAAATAAGGGTAATCCATTCGGATCCAAATCCTATTGGTAAAGTCAAAAGGGTAAGGTTAGGCTTTAAAAAGATATTAAAAAGAAAGCGCCAACCCCAAAAGATAGACAGGCCAGTCAGGTACTTGACAAAAATGATTGAATATAGCGAAATAGGTTTAGTAAGGATAAAGTCTAATGTTTTCCGATCCGCTTCACTGCTAAACGATTGTAAGCCGTAAACCATCATCAAGATGATACCGGTTAGCAGATATAGCCAAGTCCCGGAAGCATTTAAAGTAATTGTCCCCCACTCATGCCTTGAACTCCACCAAATGGTTTCCAGTAATACCGGTAATGGCGCTAGCCAAGCGGGAACGTTTCGTTTTAACTCATTCCCGGTTAATAACAGCGAATGAAAAAGATTTTTGATTAAGGGTTTTACAACATAAAGGGGCATTTTAACCACCTCAAGGAAGATTGATTTTACGATAGGCGCCAAAGGAATTACTACCCCAGGCTTTATCTGCCCCGGGATTTATTAATATATCCTGGAATTTTTGATTTTTTAAACTGGCCGTTAAGATCGGTTTTTGGTTGTTAAATGAAAATTCGTAAAGCTGTAAGTTATAACTGAAACGGTTATCATTGCTATTTGACACTTTTAAATCAGTAAAAACGGCTATTCGATATGAATCGTTTCCCAAGGGGGCTATTTCCGTTAAAAAGATCTGCTTCGGCTTAGGCGGTAGAGGCATTTTGACCATTTCAACTTTACCGTTATTTAGGTCCATTACCGCAATTTGCCAGAAATCGGTAACAGCTAGAATGATATTCCTATTGGAGTGCCAAAAAAGGGAGTGCCCCGGGAAAGAGAGAGTTCCTTGGAGATGATAATACTTTTGAGAACTAAGCGAAAGATAGGAAAGCCGGTAGTGATTGAAAGGTACCGAAGCCGCCGGTTCCTGAGTGGCAGCTAGTTTAGTAGCCACTAAAAGAAGGTTGGAATCAGCGGACCAGAAGGGGATGTCTCCCTTCATCAAACTAAGGGTTTTTTTCTGAGAGAGTGATATAACTTTGATGGTTCCGTTTTCGTTAAAGGCGATCTTGTCGCCATCGGGCGACCAGACAGGTTTCGACAGCAGATTATTAACGGTTTTTTCGCCCTGGTAGATGACGGTTGGGCATTCGCCGGGTTTGGCTATTCCCAGCCTGCCTCTGACATCGGTTAAGGCAAAAAGCCCTCCCTGAGGCTGTTTGGTGACATCAACCGCATAAAAAGGTTCTTCAGACCCGTAGAGACAATATAATAATGAGTTAAAGGGGCGAATCTCCGGTTTTTGGAAAAGATTAGCGGTATAAAATAATAACGGAAACAATAGTAATGGCAAGAAGGTTTTTATGCGGGGGAATAATTCGGCCAGGGAATGGTTTAAGAGCTTGCTATCGATCATAACCAACAATAATTTGATTAAAGCAATCAGTGAAGTTAAAGTGATGGTTAGGATCGCTAAGGAGATCGGGAGCCCGCCGGTTGGTGGGGCTAGATATAGTAGAGTTAGAAATTCCAGCCAACCGTAGAAAAACCAAATTGTTCCAACGGCCGAAACGAAAATGGCGGCAATTAGTTTTTTAGGGCCTTTGACCCAAGCGGCTATGGCAAAACTGATACTATAAACGATCACAATTAATAAGAGATATGCTAAAAACCAAAAACTTCCGAGGTTAATTAGATTCGGCCATTGAAGCAACTCGGGAACCAGTGCGTACTGCCAGAGAATAGTTAGTGGTAAAAGGACTAATACACCACTAAAATATTTGGCGATGGTGATTTGCCATATAGTTACCGGTTTAGTCAATAAGAAATCCCGGGTTTGACTGTTTTCTTCCAAATCAAAGGCTTGTAACGCATAGGAAAATGCCAAGGCCACCGGAATAGCAACCGCAAAATTTTTAGCCCAGGTTACGGTGAGTAGTTGAGCTAAAACTTTTTGAAAGGTTAAAGCAATGATAATCAAGATAAAGGGAAATAAATAAATGAATCCATTTTGGCGGATCTCTTTTCGGAATAAAGTAATAACCGGATTAATCATGTTTTTTCCCCCTCATGCAATAAAAGAAGAAAGCTTCTTCCAATGAGACCTGGGGAATTACCTCTTCCGAAGCGGCGGCTACTTCCGGGATGCTCGCGCTAGGAATCAAAAATAAGCCCTCGGATGGATCTTGGTTTAGTGGAACTGCTTCAATTGCCGGTGGAGTAGCCCCTTTGTTGATTCTGATTTTAGCGATTTGATTGCGAATTTCATCGATTCGCCCGGCTGTTTGAATTTTGCCATCATAAAGTATAGCCCCTTGATGGGCTGTGTTTTGGACATCGGCCAAAATATGAGTCGAGTAGAAGATTGTCCGGCCCTCAAGGCTAAAATCTTTCATAATTACTTGTAAAAATTCATATTGAGCCAATGGGTCGAGCCCATTCATCGGTTCATCTAAGACTAGTAAATCCGGTTGGGGAGCCAGGGCCAATATTAAGGCGAGCTTAACAGTTTGGCCTTTGGATAGTTCCCTGATTTTTGAATCCGGATCCAATTGAAAATGGTTGAGATACTTATGGATCAATTTATCGTCCCAACGTTCATATAATGCCTTACAGAATTTAATCATCGTTGCTACAGTCATCCATCCATATAATCCTTGTTCTTCGGAAACATAACCGATGCGTTGCCTTAATTGGGGGCCGATCCGGTAAGGTTCTTCACCCAAGACCTTGACCTCGCCGCCGGATTTGGGGATTAAACCCATTAGAGTGCGTATCAAGGTGGTTTTACCGGCGCCATTGGTCCCTAACAAAGCGAAAATTGTCCCCGGCGGCACTTCCAAGTTAACTCCCTGAAGCACTTTTTTCGAGCCATAATTTTTAAATAAATCGGAACAGGATATAGCCGGTGCCATATTAACCCTCCTGGTTTAAGAAAGATAATGGAAGACTTTTAATGGTAATATTTCTACATTACGCTAAAAAATCCTATGGAAGGGTTAACTAAACATAAAAAACCAGAGCAGATAGCCCTGGTTAAAATTTAGGCATTTATTAGAAAATGGAGCTGGCGATGGGAATTGAACCCGCAACCTGCGGTTTACGATACCGCTGCTCTACCATTGAGCTACGCCAGCTTAAAAAAACTTTTTATCCTTCAATGCTTAAACCGTGATTAATTTTAACATATACGGGACCGTAAATCAACCGGGACCATGAAGGGACTAAAAAACTTCTAGAAATTATTCTAGAAGCATTTTAAATAAATTTGGAGCGGGCGACGGGATTCGAACCCGCGGTCCTCGGCTTGGGAAGCCGATGCTCTACCACTGAGCCACACCCGCATTGCAGATAATATTATAACCAATTTATTCAGAAAAAGCAAGCGGAAGAGGGAGATAAAGTATACCAACTAAAACAAAATAAGGAACTGATATTCCTAAAAAGTAAAAATTGTTAAGAGGATTTTTCGGTTTTTGGTCGAACAATGAGCATGTATGTTATTTTTTATTGGAATATATTTAACGCTACTTAAATTAGGAGGTGTCTCATGAGTTACAAAATTAATGATGAATGCATCAGCTGCGGTGCTTGTCAGCCGGAATGCCCGGTAGATGCTATTAGTGAGGGTTCCGATAAATATGTAATCGACCCGAGCAAATGCATTGAATGTGGCGCCTGCGCCGATGTTTGCCCGGTTGGAGCGCCGAACAAAGAGTAAGTATGGAGACCCCCCGAAAGGGGTCTTTTATTTATAGCACTATTGGCGTGGTTAAATCCAATTCTTCAACGGCCTTTTCTTCTACATATTCGTTGATTAACCTCGAGATTACCTCAGTTAGCGTCCGATGTTCATAAAAGGATATTTGGCGGAGCTTTTCATATAATTCAATATTAATTCGGACGTGTAAACTTTTTTTTGCGAAGTTTTCTTTCATAAAATTAGTCTTACCAAACCGGTAGGTTCTATTCACCAAGGATCGAACTGACAATTTGGTTGACAATCCTGCCATCGGCCCGTCCTTTAGTTTTTGGCATCAGGGCCGCCATTACTTTGCCCATTTCTTTTTTACTGGTAACGCCAAGTTCGGCAACGGTCTCCTTAACGAGTTGGCTGATTTCGGCTTCGGAAAGTTGAGCCGGAAGATATGCTTGAAGAATTTTGACTTCCTCTTTAAGGGTGTTAACAATATCGTTCCGCCCGGCTTTCTCATACTCATTGATTGCGTCATTCCGCTGTTTGGATTCTTTGGCCAATACTTCAAGGGTCTCGGAATCGTTCAGTTCATGTCCGCGGGCAATTTCCAGATTGGTAATTGCTGCCTTCGCCAAACGGATTACAGAAAGGCGCAATTGATCCTTGCTTTTCATAGCGGTTTTTAAATCCTCTTGGATGCGTTCTTTTAGCGTCATTTGCACTCCCCCCTTTTATGTTATTTTTACCTTATTATTCGAGGATTGGCGAAAATCTCCTGCCGGCCGGTGCCGTTTATGTTGGATCCGGTTCTATTCGTTAAGGACTAATGACGTTACCAAAAATTATTCGTTTTCTATTATTGGGGTTGAACTTAGTTTGGAAAGGATTTTGTTCATCGTGTTTTTAGCTGGTAAAATGATGAATTGAAATCGGATTTCCAGAATCGGAATGATGTATTCGAAATGGATCAGTAGATTGTCCAAATTATAGATTTTTGCAGAGTAAATCAAGGAACGGTTTAAATCTGTGACCGGGGTTGGAGGAGTAAAGTACCAGTTGAGAAGGGTTTTTTCGGAGAGAGCCCGCCAAAAAGTATTGGAAACGATGTTAACTAATTCGGAAAGAACGGAGGTTTCAACACGGTTTAGGCCGCGTCCCGGCTTCCGTTTTTGTCCTAACATCCGTTCGATCAGATTTTGGGCATCTTGTTCGCGAAAGAAAGTAAAAATTTCGCCGGTAATGTCTCCGGAAAAACGAAGATGAAAACCGATATTGTTTTGATAAAAGAGTTTGATACGGTCAATTAAAATGGGGAACGGGAGAAATGTTAGGCAGTTTAAATGAATGTCCACATTCATACCTAAAAAATCACGTAGTGAATTGATGGAACTGGCAGCGCCGGTTTGGGCTATCGCATATAAATTTTTAACCTCTAGGGGAGGAAGATAAAACTCTTCCCTAATTGATGCTTCATTTTGTTCAATTACGACGTTGGACATTATCTGACGCCCCTTTTTAGATATCATTATCTGTGCTTTTTAGATAATGATCATTTTTTGAACAAAAGAAATATTCTAGTTGGACATGATAATTCCTCTCCCGAAGATCAACAGAAAATCAAGTATATTCACGGTTTTTAAGGTTTGAAGCTTCAAATTAAAGAAGTCCTTTTAAGAGCTGTACATAATGAAAAAAATTTGCCTGCTTTATTGATATGCCAATTGATAAGACATTTGATATAATCATGTTATGAATAACTATTTAAAAGATCCCGATGGTTATTTCGCTTTGATCGACGATAAACTCCATAAATCTCTCGGAGAACCGGAACTGTTACATCAAAGCAGCCCGTTGGCTTATTGTGAAAGCGCTTTGGATGTCCTGCTCGCCACTATTTTGACTCAAGCTACTTCGGATCGGAATGCTTTAGCAAGTTGGCGCCAGTTTAAATTGGCCTTTCCGGAACCGGAAGCGGTACTAAAAGTGGAAGAGGCAGTATTGATAGAGGTGATTCGTTCCGGAGGCCTGGCCAATCAAAAAGCCAAAACAATCCGAGCCGTTTTAAAAGCTATTCAGAATCGCATTCAAGAATTAACCTTGGATAAACTTGGGGACGATCCCGAGCTGGCCAGGGAATTTCTCCAGGGCTTACCGGGAGTGGGATCTAAAACCGCAGCTTGTGTACTTCTGTTTGGTTTGAATTTACCGGCATTTCCAGTAGACACTCATATTCACCGGATTGCAATCCGGATGGGTTGGGTTAAACCCGGAGTTGACCCTGCCCAAATGGAGCAATTATTAACGCCTATAATTCCTGCGCGTTATCATTTTTCACTTCATATTCTCCTATTAAATCTCGGCCGGAGATATTGCCGGCCTCATAACCCCAATTGCCAAGAATGCCCGTTGAAACAATATTGTAAACAGGCCGTTTAGTTTACATAACATTGGAAAAGTGATATAATCGGGTCAGAAAGAAGGAGGTGAACCTGATGTTAGAAGGAAAAATACGGGCGGGAATTGTTACAATGTTGTTGTTATTATTATATAGCTTTTTTAATGTAATATTGCCTATTCAGCCAGGTTTAAACGCTGCGAACGGGGATTTATTAAATATTTCCTCACGGAGTAAGGCGGAGATTGTGCGTGAACTGGAGGCGATTAAAAGAAAAATCGAGAGTTTTGAAGAGAATAATGGCAAGTTGGGAACCGCCGGTTTTAAAGTATATTCCCCTGAAGAGACCGTCACTTTGTTGAATTATTACAAAGAACTACGGAAAGGCTTGGAATATTTGGATCGTGGCGATATTACCGCTATTAAAGATTGGGAAGGTTACCATTTGGATGAAAAGGGGAAATCGGCTTATAGCAGGGAAGAGGCGTTTCGGGTTTTAACCGAGCTAGCTCCAACGCTACCATCCGCTTTTCTTTCCGGTTTACGGGTTTACCTTTTACCGTGCGGAGTTCCCGAAATTAGCGGTTTGGGAGGGGAGGGATTTGTAATGATCAGCGCCCCCGATATTCATGACAAAAGTTATGAACAACTACGCGTAACGTTACTTCATGAACTAGGGCACCATCTGCATTCTCGGTTTATGCATTCTAAAAATCCGGAATCTAATTCGTTATGGGATACCTACCTTCGGATTCGAGGGGGTAAATGGCGGGGGCCGGGTAAAGTTAATACTGCTGCATGGAATGATTCCAGCGAAGAGACTTTCGCCGAAGACTTTCGGATGTTATTTGGGAAAAGCCAACCGTTTTACGGAGATATCAGCCTAGGCGATCCAAGGGGTAATCCGGAGATGGCCTTAAAACTAAAAAAATTCATCTTGAACCTGGAAAACCAATCAGTGCCCGAATCATTTAAATCGCCTTGGATTCCTGAAGGGTTACAGTTTTGGTTGGATAGCCAATCGTATTTGCTAATCGGGTGGTTACTGATTACGGCGGGAATGGTTCCCTTTTAAGCAGTGCTAACGCAAAAGAACCAAATTGCCAATAACTTAAGTTTGAATATTTAAACGGATTAACGAAAGTTTTGCTAAGGACAATTCTTTGGAAAGCCGAAAATAATTTAAAAGGTATTTCATTAGAGTTTAGGAGGGGAAAACCATGGCGATTGAATGGACGGAAGATCTGGCGGTGGGCTCTCTGGAAATCGATAACCAGCACAAAGAATTATTTAAAAGGATCAACCAGATGCTGGAAGCATGTACCCAGGGAAAAGGGAAGGAAGTATTGAACGAGATCATCGGTTTTTTAGAAAGTTATGTGGTCACCCATTTTGGCACTGAAGAAGCATTGATGAAGCAATATAATTATCCCGACTATTTAAACCATAAGAAACAACATGAGCAATTCATTCAAAGTTTCATGGGATTAAAGAACGAGTTGGCCACTACCGGTCCGGGGACCCATATCGTGGTTATGACCAATCGGACGGTCGTCAATTGGCTAAATGGCCATATCCGAAATGTGGATAAGCTTTTGGGGGCTTTTTTAAAGGACAAACTGTAATAGGTTCACCCCCCTCTCTTTTTGAGCATAGACTATTTTTAGGCCAAAGTCCTAAGAGAGGGGAGATTAAATGGCAAAGGGTAAGATACGTGAGGCTTTTCCGGGTGGAAATACTTCAGTGGGCTTTTTTTCATATTACAATTATCTAATTCCGCCGGATGCCACTAGAATTATGATAATTAAAGGCGGCCCCGGTGTGGGTAAAAGTTCGTTTATGAAAGCGTTGGCGGCTGAATTAAACGAGCGAGGGTATGATGTCGAGTTGCATCATTGTTCTTCAGATAACAACTCCCTTGATGGAGTGGTTTTTCCCCAGATTGAAGTGGCGTTGATGGATGGAACCAGTCCCCATATTATTGATCCGCGTCATCCAGGCGCAGTGGATGAGATTATTCATTTAGGCGACTATTGGGATGAAAAAGGGATCCGCCGCGGGAAAGAAGAGATTATCGAATTAAATCGGGAGATTAGCCAAAACTTCCGTAGGGCTTACTGTTATTTGAAAGCTGCTAAAGAGATTTACGATGATTTGGAGATCATTAACTCGGAAGGGTTGGCGATTGGTAAGGCAAATCAAATAGCCGCGGAAGTAATAGATGATTTATTCTCCGGATATCAAGTTACTGCTAAACCGGGTTTTCTCCGTAAATTATTTGCCAGTGCGATTACACCGGAGGGTTTTCAAAATTTCTTGCCAAGTTTATTGGATTGCCAATCCAGAGTCTTGGCGGTTACCGGTGGAGTAGGGACAGGGAAGGCCACTTTACTTAATAAGGTCCTTACTGCGGCGCTGGAAAAAGGGTTTCGCTGCGAGGGTTATTATTGCGCATTTGATCCATATAAAATAGAACATTTAATCATACCTGAAATTGGAGTGGCGTTCACAACATCGATAGAACCCCACTGCTATCCGATGGGTAAGGTTAACCGGACGATTGACATGGACTGTTGCGTTGCCCCATATGTGCTCACCAAATATGGAGAGGTTATCGCATCCGAACAAAAATTGATTGAAGAGCTTTTTGAAGCGGCAATTAAGTTTATCGCAAAAGCAAAACACTTGCACGATCAAATGGAAGAATATTATATTCCGAATATGGACTTCACAGCGATTGCCGAATTACGGAAACGCACCTTAGAAAGGCTCTTAAAGTACGCGGGAGAAAAAGAGGCGGATTTTAGCCGGGCGGTGTAGCCCGGTTTTTTTGTAGGTGGTGCTAAATTTTTTATGTAGAAGGCATATTTGGATTCCGGGCGCTTGCAGGAAATACTGTTAGGGAAGCGTATTTAATAATTAGATAATATCAAACGATAAGGTGTGAATTGGATTTGGCACAATGGATGAATTCGGATCTGTTTACTTGGGTCGTATTGCCTTGCCTGATCTTTTTATCCCGGATTTGTGATGTGACTATCGGGACACTCCGAATAATTTTTGTATCCAAGGGGCAAAAGTTTTTGGCGTCCATTTTCGGTTTCTTTGAAGTCTTGATTTGGTTGGTGGCAATCGGTCAAATCATGCAAAACTTAGATAATATTTTTTGTTACATTGCCTATGCCGCCGGTTTTGCTTGTGGAAACTTTATCGGGATTACTATCGAAGGAAAGCTGGCGATGGGGGTTTTGATTATTAGGATCTTTACCACCAACGGTGAGATGGAACTAATCGACTCATTACGGGAGTCAGGTTTTGGAGTTACCAGTATAGCTGCCCAGGGAGGATCCGGACCGGTCAATGTGGTTTATACGATTTTCAAACGAAGCTGCCTCCCTGAAGTAGTGTCGATTATTAAACAATTTAACCCAAAAGCTTTCTATTCGGTTGAAGAAGTCCGTTCGGTAAACGCCGGGGTTTTCCCTGCCAAGAATAGAGGGCATCGGATTAGCTTTGTTAATTCTTTGCGGAACCGTTTATTCAAATAACCGATCATTATATGCTTGATAGTTATCAATATGCCGACAGATTTTTTGCACACCTGTGGATAACTCGTTTGAAACCTGAATTATGATGATTTTCCTCTCTGAAGAGGGGGTATTTTTTATTTCCTGGGAACCAGCAAAAAAATTCCCAAACCGATTATGATCAATGGCCAGAAGTATCTAGTAAGCCCGAATGGGATGAATTCTTTGAGGAGAAATATTCCGCCTAAGACTATTAATAAAATACCCAATATGTTCATTCCGCCGGTTATTTCGGTTTTGCCGTCAGTTGGGGCGGGATCTTCCTCGATGATATCATCATTAGCGCGGATCCTTTCTTCCGGAATTACAATCCAAGCAATAATGTAAGCCAGAAATCCGGCACCACCGAATAAAATTGCCAATAACCAGATTAGGCGGACTACGGAGGAATCAACCTCCAGATAATCACCGATTCCACCTGCCACTCCGGCAATTTTTCGGTCATTTACCGAACGGTATAAATGTTTTTGAGCCAAAGTGAAAACCTCCTTTTAAAAACTATGGCCTTTCATTCTTTCTTTTTAAAGCAAAAACTTCGTCTCTACGGCTAAAATTCCTCTTTAAATACATTTATATTCAAAACGGAGTTTAGAAATGGTGAAGCGTTGTTTCTTTATTTTACCATAAAAATAGCCAAGGGGGAGTAATATAATGAATCTAATCACAATCATTGTTGGGTTGATCTTTAGCGGGTATGGGATTTTAGTTTTTGTATTGAGGCTGCAAGGTAAGGATGGCAAATTTAAAAAGTTGGAGCCGATGCGCAAGGCGTATGGCGAAAAAGCGGGTTCAGTGATTCACTACATAGGTTATGGATTAATACCTCTAGTATTCGGAGTTTGGATAATAATAGCAGGATGCAGGGGGATTTATGTTTTTGACCTTTTTAAATGATCGCTTGGAATTGTAAAGTTATAAGGTTGGTTACCTGGCAGTCAATTTAAGTTTAAATAGAGCCGGTTAGCCGCCACCCGGAAATCCCGATCCATCCGTTCCAATAATAACACATCTTCCATGTGGTAAAAACCTTTCAAATTGAGGATAAAAGCTGCCGCTTTTAATGCCCCTTCAGCGTAAATGCCCCCGGAATTTGACCTGTGCATGATTTCGATCTCTTCGGAATCTCCGGAGAAGCGGACTTTGTGAAAACCGCCTTTTTCAGCGGGAACAGAATTAAAGCTGACTATTTTGGAAATATCGTCTTTATGCCCTAATTTATATCGGTTCCGTTTAGCAGCTTCTCTGATTACTTTAATATCATCAGCGATTTTAATAGCAGTACCGGAATGGGATAGGGTTTCACCCGGATCCTGGGTTTCGGTAATTTCTACATGATAATTTGGAATTAGCCGGGCAATTGTTTTCACTATCGATAACAACAAGTTACTCCCGATTGAAAGGTTTGGCGCATAAACCAGTCCGATCCGGTGACGTTGCACCAGGTTTTTTAACTGTTGCAATTGATGATTGCTAAATCCATTAGTCCCTATGATCAAATGGACGCCTTTTTCTGCAAGGATAGGTGCATTTTCAAGCGTAGCCTCAGGGGTGGTAAAATCGATGGCTATTTGGAAATGTTTTTGTTTGGATTCGTCAATCAAGGTATCGGCTCCAGTAATTAACAAGTTACTCCCGACGTTAAGGTAACGTTTGACCGGCGCCCCGATTTTGGTGCTTCCCGGTTTACAAATAACTGATAATAAATCGAATTCTGAAGATTTTAGAAGTTTTTCCGCCACAATACTACCGGTTCTCCCCAATCCTAACAAACATGTCCTAATCATATGTATCCACCTCGCAATACTGTTAAAATTGGAACTGAAGAGTTTTTCGGTAACGGAACATATAACATAACCTGAATCGGAACTAAAAGTTTGTTTTACTATATTATACATTTATGTAATGGCAAGTAAATAGGAGAAAATTTGAAAAAGGGTTTAGGCATGATGAATACAGATGGTTTTTGCATATTTGGAAGTAAAATATCTTGGGTTTACAAAGAATTGCTGGGTTGCCAAACAAAATATGGAGGAGAATTGGGATGGGGGATAATAGAAGTTACATAAGGGAAGCTAAAGCAATAGATTGACAGCTCCGCCCAGTTTGGGAAGAGATTGGCTGTAAGCGTTAACTTTGGAGTTCTGCCCTTTTTGGTTGACTGTTTTAAGGTTTTCTGTTTGTTCTGATTGAAGCTCTTTGCTGGCTTTTAATTCCATTTTAACGGCAGCGGAGGCTACTGCCCGATCGGCGCCGGATGGATCGGCTGGCGCTAAAGCGGCCCTTTTAATGACCTGTGCTTTTCTGATGGTAGCTTCAGGATTGTTTGGAACCTGGCTCATATCCATAGAAACATGGCCAGCAATCGCATAACGTTTATTATCGGGGCCGATGGTATATTCGTAAACCGGACCGTTTTTTACATATCCGGCAGCTACGGCTGCGTGCTGACGTTCATGGTTTTTGACGGTAATATCGGTCTGCTTTAATTTTTGAAGCTGTCGTTCGTCCTCGGGGCTCATTTCGGATACAGAA
This sequence comes from Bacillota bacterium, assembly GCA_023415835.1. Lineage (GTDB taxonomy): Bacteria > Bacillota > UBA4882 > UBA8346 > UBA8346 > JAAYHS01. Next base: position 40,919 of record JAEZJK010000122.1, on the reverse strand, counting down.
TCGGGATTACTTTCGGAATTGGAGGTTTCTATCGATTGAGCCCTGTTTTGGGCTTCAGGATCTATAGTGGATTTGCCTTGGCTAGTTGGGTTTTCTTTAAGTAACCGTCGGGCTTCGGGGGAAATGGTAAGTTTGACCGCTTCCAAAGTAAATTGGGTTTCAGGTTTTTTTTGTTGAATGTTTTGGCTGGGTTTTAATCCGGTTATGGATATTGGCGACGAAGTAGTTCTTAAAATGGAAATATTTTCTACCATAAAAATACACCTCTATAAAATAATCGTCATTTTATAAAGAGAGCTTTAGTTATTTAGAGGAACTTTTAAAAATTTTTTTAAGGAAAATAGACCTTTTGTCCTATAAAATACAGATCAAGTCAGGCCGATATTTGATATACATTTAAAAAATTGGAGGTTTAAAAATGCAAGGAGGCTTTGATCCACGCTCGAATTTTATTAATAATAGGGTTAATAGAGTAGTTGGCTTAAAGCAATACGGACAAGTAAAAAAAGTAATGGAAGAATTCGACTCCAAACTTCGGCAGGAGATGGATAAGAAGGTTGATCGCCAGATTAAATAAATTGTAATAATAAGTTTGCCTCTCACTTCCGGTGAGGGGTTTTTAATCTAACAGCCCGCTCCTATTTAAATAGGTCAAATAACAATAGTCAATTTATTAAAAGTTTCAACGGGAAAATTAGATTAACTTTAAGAATTTTTAGCAAGGATTAAACTAATTATAATCAAGGTACTTTTGGAAAGGGGAATTTTTAAAATGCTAATCAATTTTCCAGGTGGGAAAAGAGTCCAAGCTTATTATAAAGGATTTACGATCAATACCGATCAACCGGAAGCGGATGGCGGTGAAAATTCCGCCCCTTCGCCATTTGACCTTTTTTTAAGTTCCATCGGGACTTGCGCTGGTTTTTATGTACTTAATTTTTGCCGGGAAAGGGATATCCCATATCAGGATATTGAGTTAATTTTGAGTACAGAGCGAAACCAAGCTACTGGTTTGATCGGTAAAATATCGATTGAGTTGAAACTGCCAACCGGTTTTCCAAAGCAGTACCGGGAAGCGGTAGTAAGGGTGGCTAATCTTTGTACCGTAAAAAAACATTTGGCCGATCCGCCGGAGTTTCAAATTTACGTTACTGATAAGTGAGCAAATTGACCTAAGGCAATAGTTAATTATCTAGCATTGATAATTTTCGAGTAAGTAAAAATAGCCGGTTGCCCGGCTATTTTTACTTCAATTCTTTTTCAATTTCTTTAACGACCGAATCAAGCGCAGTAATCATTTGATCTGTTTTTTGACCAAGGACATAGGCGATTTTGACCGGCGATTTTGAGGAGGCGATCAAGTTTTCCATCGCCTTACGGAAGCTTTGGTAGTAGCGTTTAAAGAATAACTCAAAAACCACGAAGACTTCATCGGCCTCGGATTCTTCGCTCACTGTAACTCCGCGTATTTTCTGATATAGGTTGAATAAGTTGCGATAAACTTGATCCTGGACTTTTCCAAACTCGATAGCGGTATCTTCAGAAAGCATCCGTACCGATTTCATTTCTAAGACATCCTGAAACAAAGCCCTTTCAAAAAATTCCTCCTCATCGACAAGGGTTTTAGCGGTGGGTGTGTTTTCCGGTTGATTAAAGCTTAAATTGGTTTCACTTGGTAACATGGTAATCCTCCTTATTTTTTTAAATGAAATCGAAAGTAGAAAAAATTTCTGCTATCAAACTTATATAGTATTATTTTCCTGGATTTCCTATTTTATACCTAATAATGTTGCTTGAATAAACTAATTTATCTATATAAGTTGAATTAAATTTCTAATATGCATCAGGTCCCTAGAGCCGGATAGGACGCATAGGCGAGCAGGAAGCGGAGCTTCCGGCCAGCCCCGTGATGGAGAGGATAATGAATTTAATTAAACTTATAACAGCTGTAATAACATGAAATAAATACGAATTTGATCTTATTTGCATTCGGCTTTAGGAATGCAAATCTTGGTTCAGAAATTTATTTCATTCTATCTAGTTGCGATTAAATATATTTTCGATTACAATAAAATCAGTTATGTTGTAGAGGAGAGATTGCTTTGATTTCAGCTAAACAGGTACGGGCCGAATTTTTGGAGTTTTTTAAAGAAAAGGGACATGTAATTGTTCCCAGCGCTTCATTGATACCGGAAAATGATCCAACTTTGATATTTACTAACGCTGGGATGAACCAGTTCAAAGATGTATTTTTAGGCACCGGGACCAGGAGTTTCAAAAGGGCGGCGGATTCCCAGAAATGTATCAGGGTAAGCGGTAAGCATAACGATTTGGATGAGGTAGGACGTGATACTTACCACCATACCTTTTTTGAAATGCTTGGCAACTGGTCATTTGGAGATTATTATAAAAAAGAGGCAATAATCTGGGCTTGGGAATTACTGACCGAACGTTGGAAACTTCCCAAGGATAAAATTTACGCAACAGTTTATAAGACCGATTCGGAAGCGGAGGAACTTTGGCGCAGTTGCACCGATATTAACCCCGGCCATATCATGCGGTTTGCCGAGAAGGATAACTTCTGGGAAATGGGGGAGACAGGTCCTTGCGGCCCATGTTCCGAGATTCACATCGACTTGGGCTCCGAGCGGTGCGATAAAGCACACATCCCAGGGCATGTTTGCGGTGTAAATCAGGGGTGCGCCCGTTATATTGAACTTTGGAATCTGGTCTTTATCCAATATAACCGGAAAGCGGACGGGACTCTGGAAGAGTTGCCCGCTAAACATGTGGACACCGGAATGGGATTTGAAAGGATCGTTTCGGTCCTGCAGAATGAACGTTCCAACTATGACATTGATTTATTTCGGGAAATCATTACAGGAATTGAAACAGTAACGTCTCAAAGTTATGCTAAGCCTGAAAATCAGGTGGCGTTTAGAGTGATTGCCGATCATATTCGGTCATTAACTTTTGCCATCGCCGATGGAGCGATTCTTTCCAATGAAGGCCGTGGTTATGTTTTACGCCGGATTCTAAGGCGGGCCGCCCGTTTTGGACGGACACTGGGAATAGAGGAACCATTCCTCTACCGGGTTGTCCCTTATTTAGCCAAAGCGATGGGAGAAGCTTACCCGGAGATTAAAGAGAAACAAAACCACTGCGCGATGGTGATTAAGGCTGAGGAAGAAGGCTTTAACCGGACCCTTGATAAAGGGATTGAGCTCTTTGAGGAAATTGCCATCCGCTTGAAAGAGCAAGGTTCAAGTGAAGTTTCCGGTGTCGATGCATTTAAACTTTATGATACTTACGGGTTTCCACTTGATTTAACCCAATTGATGGCTGAGGAAAAAGGCCTAACCGTTGATACCAACGGATTTAACCAGGAGATGGATAAACAACGGACTAAAGCGAGAGAAAGCGGCAAATTCGTAATGAGCGAGGATTTGACCAAGTGGGAAACGGTAAAGGAAGTACCCCATTCCCAGTTTCGGGGTTATGATAATCTCACCGGTCAGGCCGAACTTTGCCTAGTAGGCGAAGATGAACATTTTTGGAGCCTGGTTTTCAATGAAACTCCTTTTTACGGCGAATCGGGTGGACAAGTCGGAGACACCGGAACGGTTGAAGCCGATGGGAGATCTTTTCAGGTAGTGGATACCGTAAAGCAGAATGACCGGATTGTTCATTTGGTTAAAAAAACAGGAGTTCTTCCCAAAGAAGGCTATTACTCCTTGAAAGTCGATGCTAGCCGCCGCCGGGACACAGCTTGCAACCACTCGGCGACCCACCTTTTACAGGCCGCTTTGAGGAAAGCCTTAGGAGCGCACGTTAACCAATCGGGATCCTTGGTTACCCCGGAGCGATTGCGTTTTGATTTCAGCCATTTTGAGAAAGTTTCCGAAGAGAAGTTGCGTGAAGTTGAAGGTTTGGTCAATGAAATCATTGCCCAAGCAGTCCCGGTCTGCGCTATGGAAAAGAGTTATCAGGAAGCTATCGGCGCTGGGGTCACCGCACTTTTCGGGGAGAAATATGGCGACCGGGTTCGGGTGATAACAGTTGACGGTGTTAGCAGTGAGCTGTGCGGAGGGACCCATGTCAGTAACACGGCTCAAATACGGCTATTTAGGATCTTGTCCGAAAGCAGCGTCGCCACCGGTATCCGGAGGATTGAAGCTGTCACCGGAAGCGAGGCTTTAAAATTAGCTAACCGGGAAAGGGACATTCTTAATGAAATCTGCCATACTTTAAAGGCTGATTTTGAACAAGTTGCTGTGAAAGTGAATAACTTGATTGAAGACAATCTTAAATATCAAAAAGAATTGGCCAAGTTCAGCCAGGATCAGGCTTCCGGGCAGGTCAAACAGTTGTTTGACAATATTAAAACAATTAACGGTATCAAATATGTGACGGCCAGGATTGACGGGCTGAGCATGGAATTGCTCCGCGACGCCGTTGACAAACTTCGCGACCAGATGGGAACCGGAGTAGCGGCGCTGGGAACGGTTAATGAAGGAAAAGTGGCGTTTGTGGTCGGAGTCACTAAAGATTTGACTACAAAGGTACAAGCCGGTTCGTTCATTAAAACCATTGCGGCTGAAACCGGCGGCAGCGGCGGCGGACGCCCCGATCTGGCTCAAGCTGGCGGCAAGGAAGCTGCTAAAATCGACCAGGCGTTACAAGCCGGGGAGAAGATGATCTTGGAGTTGTTGGGGAAATAACTGATTTGCAAGAGAGAGAATTTTAGGAGTCAGTTGCAAAGATGAGGCGCAGGGCTTGATTTTAAGTAATACCCTGTCGCCTTATTTTATTTCCTTATCATAGGATAATAGCGAACCAATGTAAAGTTATTCTATGAATATCTTGGGTTTTATTACAAATAATTAGTTCTAAATTTATCAAAAGAACCGGAGTGAACTTTTTGTACCTCGTAGATTATCATATCCATACTAAACGTTGTCGGCACGCTTGCGGTGAAGATCGGGAGTATGTAGAGGCCGCCTTGGAAAAGGGCCTTCAGGAAATGGGTTTTGCCGATCATGTCCCCCGTTTTTATGAACCGCCATCTCCCGATGTTAAAGTAACCGAACGGGGGATGACCCATGAAGAGCTGGAAGACTATGTGGAAACAGTTTTCAAACTGCGCCATCAATACTGGGAAATCCCGATTAAACTAGGCCTGGAAGTTGATTTTGTTCCCGGTTGGGAAAAAGAGACTGAAGCGATCACCACCCAGTTTCCTTGGGATTATATCATCGGTTCCGTTCATTTTATTTCCGAATGGAGCTACGGTTATATCGCCAATGAAAAAGGACACGGACCGGAAGAGGTTTACCCGGTATATTTCGACCGGGTGGCTCAGGCGGCCGAAAGCGGACTCTTTGATATCCTGGCGCATGTGGATTTGCCGAAACGAACCTTTCCCCGTTTGGATTCGGAACTAATGGCCGAGCTTCATCAAGCTTTGGCGATCCGGCTCGGGAAAGCGGGAGCGGTGATTGAGTTAAACACCTATGGTATCCGCGGTTCGAAACTGGGCGATGTCGGAATATACCCGGATCCGGGATTGTTGAGTCTCTGTCGTCAACAAGGGGTGAGAGTTACCCTGGGTTCCGACGCCCATCGGCCGAAGGATGTTGGCGCCGATTTTGAACGGGCTACCGAATTACTTACTAGTGTCGGGTATCAGGAAATTGTAGTTTTTAATAACCGAAAAGCGGGATTAGTGAAATGGGGGGAATGATCCCCCGTTTTTGCATCGATGGATAGAATAGTAAGAAACAAGAGTAAAGTGAAAAGTGTAAAGGGTAAAAACAAGTGTAAAGAGAAAAGTGTAAAGGGTAAAACAAAATGCTGAAGGAATTTAATTTTACACTTTACCATTTACCATTTACAATTTTTAGCCCCCTTATATTTGACAGTTATCGCTGGTCGCCGCGACCTTCTCGCCGGATTCTCTTTTTTGGGCGAGATCGAGTTCAAAGGCTTCGTCATACAGGGTTTTCCCCGCTTGAAGCTTGGCCTCGTCGTAACCGTAATTTGCCAGCGCTGTTTTGACCGTGTTGTCGGAGAGGACGTTTTCTATCATGGTTTTGGCGGACATGAGGAAGTCGTTAACTTTGTTTCGGGATACGCTCATAATTTTTTGCCTCCTTTTTAATATTTTTTTCTGATTTTAGAGTTAACTCAAGAAAGATAATTTAAAAACAACTCACCTTTCCTCTCTATCATGAAGAAATACAGAAAGTCGTGTCAATAGAGAGGAAAGGATGATCAAGACGGGAATTAGAAAACCCGATCCACGTGCCCCTCTTTGTTGAAACGACATTCAGAAACAAGATCGGAACAGAGAGGGGCTGGATCAATATAACTATAAGTGCTGTTTGGCGTGGGGTGAGTCGTAATTGACATCTGGGTCATACATTTTAGTTAAACAAAGTTTATAATCAGTAAATTTTTTTGACTCTCATCTTTTTTGCCGTTTAGTCATTATTTCGTGTCGTTCTTCCATTGTTTTGGGTAGTTCCATGATTGTTTCGGGTAGTTTTATAATTATTTTGCGCAGTTTAATCATTATTTCGTGACATTCTTCCAATGTTTCATGACGTTTCATAATTATTTCGGATCGTTTGATCACTTTTCTCCGCCGTTTAGTCATTCTTTCTTGTAGTTTTATGATTCTTTCATAAGGGTGGATGATTCTTGCTTGGGGTTTGATGGTTTTGTGGCGTAGATCCTCTACAGCCGGGGGTTGATGGATGGGTATTTTTATGCCGGGGGATTGAGCGGGTTGGGAGAGGAGAAATGAAGAATATTGTATAAGTAGTGTCGGAAGTTTGAAGTTTTTTAGGGTGAAATAAAATTTGAAGCGATTAGTTAAGATTAGGTGTTAGATTAGGTACAATATTACCAGACCCGGATTTAATTAAATCGTTCAGATAACCAGTGGGCTAAATCCAGTAGATATTGATCCCGTTTCAATTCAGGAAGTTCCGATGAGGTAATTTCCATGACTTTTTGATAACCTTCATCATCATCCAAGTGATCTTCATATCCATTTAACATCAAAAAGATAATTGCAGATTGAATTCCTAACCGTTTATTTCCGTCGATGAAACAATGCCCTTTTATAAAAAAATACATAAGCATTGCCGCTTTTTGAAATATATCGGGATATTTATCCACTTCAAAGCATGGATATTGCTGGGCTAGAATACTTTCGATCCTATCAGAGGTAAAATTATAGTGGCCTTCTTGGCCACCATATTTTTGAATTTGATCTTCATGAATTAAATAAATATGTTCAGAAGTAAGAAATTGAATCTCCATTTATTTCGCAAGTTTATTCAGCATTTTTCCATGTTTTTCATTTGATTTGGCAAGACATGCCAAAATATTTTTGGTATTTGCTGAAACAGTTTTAACTTTAACCTTTTTTTGAGTAAGCATGTCATCACCCTCCTTTGAAAAATGCTGTTTTTTTTGTTCAAATCGATATTTCAATTATACCACCTCTGAATATTCAACTCAATAATTAATATTATGGCTACTTAAGTGGAATTGATACCTGTATTTTGCAACATTACACGACAATTGACAGTATCAGCTTCAGCGATACTCAGCGCGGGAGGATAAAGTACCTACGAAAGCAGGGCGAGCAAAGATACAGGCCGTAACATAAAGTGAACTCTGCCGCATCGTGAGCGCGGCCGGAATATCTGCTCCACGGATGGATACAAGCGATATACCGGAGCAAAAGGGAGCCGAGCCTTGTAAAGATGGGTGAAGGCCATGTATGGTCCAGGATGGGCCGAACTAGCGAAGGACATGGAAGTCCGAGAGCGGGCGAAGACATTCAAGAACCGGGATGAATTAAAGGAAGACCTAAACAGTGGGCGCTCGGAGAACAACAATCTTATGGTGTTACCTATGTCTTGAGAAACTACAGAGTAAAGTTGAAATAGAGGAAAATTCGAAAGTAACTAAGAACTATTAGGAGGAATTTATTGGGATCAAGAAATTGAATCGAGGTAAACGGATTTGTGCTTGATCAGTTATTATGGAGGTAATCAACAATGAATAAAAGTTGATTAATATTATCACAATGGGGCTGATCCTGTCCATATCCCTATGTTCTTCCAACCCAAATGCCAAAGAGAAAATAGGGGATCAGATCGAAGGCCATTGGGAGGGGATAGTTTCATTCAGTGGAATTCAGAGAAATATTTTTATGGATTTTTTTGTAGATGGTAATATCCGTGCAACCATAAGTATGCCAGAACAAGACATCAAATTTATCCCAGTTGATAATCTGGTTTTTGAACCTCCTCGACTACATTTCGAATTGAAAGGGAGTAACAATGATGTCCAAATCTTTGAAGGCTTTTTAGAAAAAAATAATATCCGGGGTACTTTAACCGAAGGCGGTTATATATTAGATGTTACTTTGAAACGGATTCACCGAAAACCGGAGAGAGGCGAGGAATACCCTGGCTATAGCGCTAGTAAATTCAGGCAATATATCAATATACATAGAAATCAAGCGGTTATTGAAATTTCTAAAGTTTTCGAGTTGTATAATATTGCAATCGCAATAACAGACTATGGCCTGGCAAAATTTATAAACAGAAAAGACCAGTATTGCCAGGATGTTTTAAAGCATTTCTTGCCTTTTAAAAAGCATGCCTTAATAAGCAAGGTCGAATTTTCTCAAGAAAAGTTCTATGAATACCTTAATTTAAGGACCACTTCTTTTTTCTACGATATGAAAAATGGACGGTTGCTCAAAAAAGACTTTTTACCGGCAACCAATTTTAATGATGAAATGGTACATCTCATAGAAAGCTTTGCTAAAGAAACCGATTTCGAATTATTCTACCGCCAACATGAGTCTTATTACCAACAACAAATCGAGAGCTACCAAGGGATGGTTCCGGTAACCAAGATGTGGTTGTGGCTGGAAAACCAATTTTCCATCAAATATGATAGCTATATAATTATAATCTCCCCTTTGACAGTCGAAGCCAATAATACAAAAAGGATTGATTTGGAAGGTTCGAAATTATGTCTCATGTTCGTAAGTAGCCCTAATTCGGGAAACGGTGTTAATAAGGCATTAACGGAAGCCGGTATGTCAAGAGCCGTCTTTACCGAAATCAATCATAACTATGTCAATCCTATTACCGATTTGTATCTTACTCAGGTAAACGAAGCATTAGTGGATCTTTCCCAATGGAATGATGATCAAAAAACGAAGAACGTTTATAATTCGGCTTATGCAACTATTAATGAATATTTAACTTGGGCGGTTTATCTTTTATACGCTTATGACTATTATGATAATTTGACGTTTAAAGATATTGTGAATCGCGTTAATCGGCAAATGGATAAATCGAGAGGCTTTGTTCGGTTCAGTTCCTTTTCCGAGTTCTGTTTGGAGTTATACCGAAATAAACCCAATGATAAAAAGATCAGTGACTTATTTCCGGAGATGATCCAGTGGTTTCGTGTGCAATAATAATGAAATTGAGACACCAAAATGAATTTAGGCAACTTGCTAGTTTGGCGAGTAATAATAATTGAGTCAAAAATATTAGGGGGGAACTTTAGTGATGGGCAATAAGGGCAGGTTAAAAACGGAACCGATAGTTCTTTTTGGGGATATGTCCCTTCGGACCGGATCCAAACCCGTTGAAGTATTTCATAAAGGGCTGCATCAAAAGATTGATATTATGGCCTATACCCTCAGAAAGCACGGCGGAGGGGCCGCTTTAGCCGCTCCTCAAATAGCTTTATTAAAGAACATAATAGTCATTGATTATTTGGGAAAATACTATGAACTAATCAATCCGGCCATTACTGAAACAAGCGGTGAGGTAATAGATTATGAAGGTTGTTTATCCCTCCCTAATTATCTGGGTAGGGTAAAACGTTATCAAAAAATAAAAGTTAAATATCAAAATCGCTTTGGGGATTTTCTTGAAGTTGAACCTGAAAATGAAATGGCCCGATGTTTTCAACACGAAATCGACCATTTAAATGGTATTCTCTATATCGATCGAATGACTGATGAATATGTTTTTGACAATGATTTTAAAGAAAAGATACCAGTCAAACAGTTGCTGGAATTGACCAAGAGCGGTACTGCTCCGAAGAGTTTTTAAAACGGGCTTTTACAGTCAGCCCCGTGCTGATCATATCAGGAAATTACCCTCGGGATACTAAAAATTCAGTAAACGGATAATCCGGGTTAGAATAATTCGGAGAGTATGATTCAGTCTTAGGATATTAGAGATTTTAATAAGCTACCGGTGTTTCGGACCAAGAATGGGACAAATTCAGGACTGGATTTAGATGTTTCTGAAGTTCGGGAAAAATTAAACTTAAGCAGTTGTTGACGGTTCATCGGGAATCCGGTATCTTGTAAGCAAGGAACTGAAACGGCCTATAGTTTAGGGGGTTATATTGATGAATAAGCTGATGGTGAAACATAGCAACCCGAAGGGTTTATTTGATTCCAAAATTTTCAGTCAAATGGTTACGGTCAGCGGCAGTGGCAAAACCCTATATATCGGCGGACAAAATGCTATTAATTCCGAAGGGGAATTGATCGGGGGCGATGATTTAGGATTACAAACAAAACAAGTTCTAAAAAACATCGAGATGGCTTTAGCTGCCGAAGAGGCGACTTTTAATGATGTTATCAAGCTCAATATTTATCTGGTGGACGGACACGATCCGGCGGTTGGCTTGAGAGCGTTTCAGGAAGCAATCGGTGCGATGGATAACCCTCCTTTGATTACGGTCATCAAAGTCGCGGGCCTTGCCAATCCCTTATACCTAATTGAAATTGAGGCAATTGCCGTCATTGAAGAAAAGGAGTGACAGCGCGATGTTGGATTCATCCAGATTGAAACGGGAGATTAATCCGATGCCTCCGGATATTGAGGCAAGGCTTAATCAGGAAAACTTGATGGAGGCGTATCGAAAGAGGCCTCCCTACCAACGCAACGATTATCTGGGTTGGATCTTGAGAGCCAAGCGGCCGGAGACCAGAGAAAAGCGGATAACTCAGATGATTGAGGAATTACGCGGCGGCAACAAGTATATGGATATGAATTATAATGCGAAATAAATCTGGATTTTTCAAGATGCCAATTGACCTAACCCCTAGCCCCTTCCCTCATTCTGACAGTCAATATCTGGGACAGGGAAGGGGAATTGCTTTTTATGCAAGTTATGTAAAGATTGCAAGCTAGGGAATTAATTAAGAATATAACCAGTAAGAGCTAACCCTCGTTAAGCCATCAAAATACCGAATAAGTCACCCCTTCCCTCCGGATGTCAGCATCTTCAAGCATCTTCGAGTCCACCGAGGGAAGGGGCCGGGGGTTAGGTGAAATAGGCTATTGAAGCCGGCTATTTGGAATGAAGTATCACCAAAAACATTACAGTATAATTCATTTTAAAAATCCCCATAATGACTTAGGATCTAATGGTGAAGAGCATTACAATCACGCTTTTTACCGGTCGGGAGGGGACTTTAATGGTTCGGAATTTTTTCCTCAAAATGCTGCTATCAGCCGGATTTTTATTACTTTTCTCAACTAAATTCGTTGATGTAACAATTGGCGAAAGATTGTACGAGTACCCGTTAGAGTCGGCATGGAAAGCGACCGGAATCCCCCTTCGCGAAATCAACACAGCGGCTTGGATGAAGTTGAATAACCGGAGGCTTAGCCTTTATGAACTGAAAGAGATAGCCCGTCAGATCCAAAGGAAACTGAATCTCCGACTTAAAACCAAGATGTTGACCGGGGAGCAAGATGATTTTAGCTATCTATCATATGAAGGGATCCAACCCAACGGGACTAGCGTTACCATCACGATTCAGACCACCATGACCGAGGAGATCTCGGAAACGCAATTAGGGGTATATACCGTACATGTTGGAGAGATGAACAACTTACGCCGATATATACAGGATTTGCGGGCAAAGCTTGCCAGCCTCAGTAGCGACCTCGACTTTAACGTAGTTTTTATTGGAGAGCGTTTGGGAAGGATCTCCCCGACGTTGGTTAGGGAGTTATCCGGACGGGCTTTTCGAAAAATAAATGCCGAATTGTTAGATTCGGCATTTGAAGATGGAAATAGCAATCAAATAGGTTTTAGCAGCCTAATAAAGGATTCGGTTGATCTTGAAACCCGCCAGGTAAATATCGAATTTGATACCAGGTATGACCATGTCAGAAATACAACCCAAATTATGTTGGCCTCGCCCAGGGCTAATGATGGGGTGTAACTTCGGTTAATAGTTGATCTCCGTTATTTTCCAGCCGGTGATGCCGGTGAGGACAGGGATGCCCAGAGGTTCGTATTCCAGGACTAACGGGTTGTTTAAATTATTCCAGACTATCAGTCCTTTGTTGAGTTTTAAAGCATGGACCGCTTCCGGTTTTCCATTAATGATCAATGGGAAGACGACTTTTTCCTTAACTTTAAGTGAAGTGGCCAACCAATTGATTGCGCCGGTACCGCCTTCCTGAAAATTACGGGCCGCCTCTTTTTCCCGCAATTCCTTCAATACTTCCTGTGAGATCCAAGGAGCCGTGTCATTGGTAGCCTTGGACTCATCTTTTTTGTACCAAGGATTAAAATCGCGGCTATATTTTAGATCAGTTAAAATTCTGGTTCCGGACGTTTCCCCTTCGTCACTAGGCCGAATCCAGGTATAAGTGAGCGACTCAGGGAAAGTATTTTTTACTACTGTTAAATGCCATAACTTTTCTTTTTGGGGAATATGGCCGAACACATACATAAAAGTCAATCTCATCCCGGTTCGAATGGGATAAAAATCTTCAACGGTTTCGGCTACGGTCGCCGGAGTTATTGATATAAAGTTAAATAAGGCTAACATTACTGGAATTAGATAACGTTTCATTCACTGATACCCCTTTATTTTCAATTTAGCAATATTGACGGTTATCATTATTATGGTTCATGATATTCAACTTGAATTCAAACATTCCTTTTGGCTAACTGTAAATTATTTAAAAGATAAGGATTCCCGATCCTAAATCGGATTTATTGTCCTCAAATTGCCTCTGTGTTATAATGATAACAGTTTTGATAATAAAGGGAATAATTCACTATTTTTAGATGGAGTGAAGCTTAATGCTTTTGGTCTTCGATATTGGCAATACTCACACCGTAATTGGAGTCTTATCAGGGGAACAGCTAATTGCCAATTGGAGATTGGCGACTGATCGCCAAAAAACTGTTGACGAATATGGTATCCTGCTCAAAAACCTTTTTCAAGATGGCAATTTAGAATTTGGAAAAGTAAAAGCGGCGGTGGTTTCCAGTGTTGTGCCGCCTGTCACCGGGTTGTTTGAAGAGATGGTTGTCAAGTACTTTTTGGTTAAGCCGTTAGTAGTTGGACCAGGGATCAAGACGGGACTTGCGTTCAAGTATGAAAACCCTAGAGAGGTAGGGGCAGATCGAGTGGTGAATGCGGTAGCCGCAATCAAGCTCTATGGGCCGCCGTTGATAGTAGTGGATTTTGGAACGGCGACGACTTTCTGCGCCGTAGCTCCAAATGGAGAATACCAAGGTGGAGCGATTGCGCCGGGTTTGGGCATCTCCAGTGAAGCGTTGTTTCAACGGACCGCCAAGTTACCCAGGATTGAGATTGAAAAGCCTAAGGCTGTAATCGGCAAAAACACTATCCATGCGATGCAAGCAGGCTTGTTCTTCGGCTATCTCGGGTTGGTTGAGGGAATAATTTCCCGGATGAAAGCGGAGATGAATTGTGATCCCCAGATAATCGCCACCGGAGATTTTGGAGAGTTAATTGGTAAAAACACTAAAATGATAAACCGAATAGAGCCGCATTTAACCTTACATGGACTTCTTTATATTTACAAGTTAAATTTATAAGCTGAAAGCCAAAGGAAAGTTATGAACGGGAATGACCTAAGAGAACGGGCAATCCTAATCGGAATTAACGGGTTTCAATATAACGGTGCCGGTTTTGAGGCTGTTTGGAGCGAATTTATTGAATTGGCCATGGCTGCCGGAGCAGAAACGGCGGCACAGGTGGTTCAAATGCGCTCAAAACCAGACCCAGCTTTTTTTCTTGGCTCGGGAAAAGCAGACGAATTGAAGCCTTTGGTCAGAGAGAACCTGGCAGACTTAATAATTTCCTTACAAGGGCTTACTCCGGTCCAAGTACGAAATTTAGAGGATTTAACCGGAGTCCGAGTGCTGGATCGGACCGACCTTATCCTGGATATTTTTGCCCAACGCGCCCAAACTAAGGAAGGGAAACTTCAAGTTGAATTGGCGCAGTTGAGCTATTTATTGCCAAGGCTTAGCGGCAGGTTGGGCCGGGATTTATCGCGTTTGGGCGGTGGAATCGGAACCAGGGGACCGGGAGAAAGCAAGTTAGAGGTTGACCGGCGCCGGGTTCGGCGCAGGATTGCCGATCTCCGGGGGGAACTCAAAACAATCGAACTCCATCGGAAAGTCCAACGCCACCGTCGCGAGAAGCATGGTATTCCTACAGTGTCGTTAGTTGGATATACAAATGCCGGTAAATCCACTTTATTTAACCGGTTAACCAGCGCCGGAGTTTCCGCTCAAGGCCGTTTATTTGATACTTTGGATCCGGTTTCACGTCGCATTCAAATTTCAGATCAGAATGAAATAATCCTCATGGATACGGTAGGGTTTATCCGTGACCTCCCCCCCCAACTAGTGGCTGCTTTCAAAGGTACATTGGAAGAGACGGCGCGCTCAACAATGCTGATCCAAGTTATGGACGGCGGAAGTCCGGAAATCGCCGAGCAGTATCTAGCGGTCCGGGAAGTTTTAAAAGAACTGGACATCTCCAACAAAGAGGTCATTACTGTATTAAATAAATGTGACTTAATTGGACCTGGTCCGGGATTAAACCGGCTCTCCAAGGAATGGTCGGCGATTCCGGTATCGGCGCTAACCGGGGCTGGGATTGACGGCTTATTGAATGAGATCAAAACTAAATTGGGAAAAGCCGTTCAGGCTGTTCGCTTGTTGATCCCTTTTGCGGAAGCCGGGTTGCTTGATTTATTGCACCGTAAGGCGCGGGTTTTAGAAGAAGTTTTTACCGAAGATGGAATTAAACTGTTGGTAGAGATGGATCATTCATTAATACGCCAATATCAAGATTATCTACAAGAAGGTTTGGAATGTTAAGAATCGCTTCTTTAGAGTTGGCTAATCCGGTAATCTTAGCCCCAATGGCCGGGGTAACCGACCCGCCGTTCCGTGAAATAGCCAGCCGTTATCGCCCCGGGCTTATTTGCGGGGAGATGCTTAGCGCAATGGCTTTGCATTATAACAGTAAAAGAACCAAGGAACTGATTGGAGTGGATTCGGCTGTAAAACCGGTGAGCATTCAAATTTTCGGCTCCGACCCCGAGATTATGGTTGAGGCGGCCCGTACGGTTGAAGCTGCCGGAGTGGATATCATTGATATTAACATGGGTTGTCCAGTCCCGAAAGTAGTTAAAAACGGGGATGGCGCCGCCTTACTTAACAACCTGCCTTTAGCCCGCCGGATTATTGAGTCGGTGGCCGCTGCAGTCCGGGTCCCGGTAACAGTTAAATGCCGTATCGGCTGGGATCATAACCATCTGGTAGCTCCCCAACTGGCGGAGATAGCTGAAGTATCCGGAGCGGCGGCGATTACGATCCATGGGCGGACTAGGGAACAATACTATCATGGCCGGGCTGACTGGGACCAGATTGCCCTTGTTAAACAACGGGTCTCAATTCCGGTAATCGGAAATGGCGATGTTGATTCGCCACAGGCAGCTGAGGCAATGCTCAACCAGACTAAATGTGATGGTGTGATGATTGGACAAGCAGCCATGGGCTGCCCGTGGCTCTTTGGCCAGGTAGTGGCGTATCTTGAGAAAGGCGTCTTAATTTCGGAACCACCACTTGAGGAACAATTCAATATCATTAGGGATCATCTAGCGTTACAAATTGCTTATTCCGGAGAGGAACGGGGCATTAAAGAGATGCGCAAGCATCTTGCCTGGTACTTTAAGGGCCTACCAGGAGCGTCACGGATTCGGGATCAAATAAATCATATAACTACACTGGAAATGCTGGAAGACGCCCTTGACGAATATCAAAAGAATTTGAGCGATACAACTGTTTTTTAGGATATCATGGCAAAGTGAGGGACTTACTTGAAACGAATTGTCAGTGTCAGCTTAGGAAGTTCGAAAAGGGATCACCGGGTGGAATTGGAATTTTTCGGTGAAGAAGTCACAATTGAACGGATCGGTACTGATGGGGATCTCCCTAAAGCAATTCAAATGATTGAAAAACTTGATGGCCAGGTTGATGCTTTTGGAATGGGAGGGATCGATCTCTATCTGTTTGCGGGAAATAAACGTTTTATAGTTCGAGACGCCGCCAAATTAGCCCGGGCAGCCCGGATATCGCCAATAGTCGATGGAAGTGGACTAAAAAACACCCTGGAGCGAAGAGTAGTCCGGTTCCTGAATGAGTGTTTGAATTTAAGCCTTAAGGATAAAAAAGTATTAATGGCTTCCGGAGTTGATCGCTTCGGAATGGCACAGGCTTTCAGCTCGGCTGGAGCGGATCTGGCCTTTGGCGACTTGATTTTTGCTTTAGGAATACCGGTTCCAATCAAGACTTTACGGGGGTTGGAAAGGTTGGCCAAGACTTTATTGCCGGTAATTACTAGGATGCCTTTTCAGCTGCTTTATCCGACCGGTTCCAAACAGGACCATTATACACCTAAATACGCAAAATATTACGAAACGGCGGAGATTATTGCTGGGGATTTTTTATACCTTAAAAAATATATGCCTTCCAAAATTCCAGGTAAGATCATTGTTACCAATACCGTTACATCCTCTGACCTTGAGGAATTAAAGAAGAGGGAAGCCGCGCTTTTAGTAACTTCAACACCGGAGTTTTCCGGCCGTTCGTTTGGCACCAATGTTATGGAAGCGTTATTGGTGTCATTTTCCGGAAAAAGGCCTGAAGATTTGAATGAAAGCGACTATTTACAATTATTGGAGAAAATGAAATTTGAGCCTCGGGTAGTGAAGTTGACATGAGTTAAAAAGGTCTAACAAAAACCCGTCCCTCATATTTAATTTATCAGAGGGGCGGTTTAATGAGTTACTTTGGTTTTTTATCTCCGTTACTAATCGAATCCACTTCATCATGGCGGCGGATATTGAGAATTATACCGGAGAGATGGCGTTATTATAAAGGGCCGCTCCGAACCGGGGCAATAACCGGTACTCTTTTTCAACGTCAGGTTCAGGGTTGGGGTTGGAAACTTCCATACAAACCAATCTTAATCTGGAGTGAAGAAGATCGATTGAACCTTTGGCGGCTTTTTCTCGATGAATTGGATAGCAGGGGCGTAAAAGTAGTCGGCCTTGAGGTGGGTTCTTCTTTTCACCCGCCTTTAAAGCTATTGGCTCAGCCTTCATTTCCCGGCGTCAGTGATGGTAAAGCGTTAGAATTATTGTTTTTTATCAACCGGTTCCGACGGTTGCTTCAAAACTACGGTATTGCGCCGGGACGGGCTAAGGCTTTAGTAATTTGGGAAGAAGGCAATTTGGGACTATCTTGCGCCCGGTTAATCGCCCGTGAAGTCCGGTTCTTAACTTTGGTCTCTCCTAATGTGCGGCTCTTAGAGCGGGCTGCTGATATAATCATGGCTGAAACCGGTATTGTCCCCCAGGTTTATTCGGATCTCCCTCCGGATTATAAAGGCGCTAAGGTAGTTATTAAATGTGGGCGGTTAACCAAATATCAGTTTACCAAAGGCTCCCGTAATGTTATTTGCTGCGATCTATTTCCTTACCGGCCGAATATTATGAATATAAATTTGGGATTGCCGTTTGATGCGAGCGCCAAAACTGGCCGATTACCACTGTATCCGGCTTTGGCCGAAGTAATCTTGCGTTCCTGTTTTGACATAAACATGGGACTTTGGTATGGTCCGGAACTCCCCTTGGAAAGGGTTTTTAAACTTGCTATTTTATTTAAAGAGCTAGGGCTGGAAATTAGAATATGACATCGTTCCGCTTGACACCCTAACCGCTTTCGATTATAATATAAAATAACTTTGATAGCACTGAGACTAGTAGGGTCCGGTGCTTAACATTTACTAATAACTATTTAGAAATCTTGGTTAAGAAATTTATTTCATCCTATATAGATAAACTTTTTTTAAAAAAAACCGATATTATAGCGTAAAGTATTTAACGATTATTAAGCCCCTAAAACCCGAACCCGCATCTCTCGGGTTTTTTCGCGGCTATACCAATGGTTGTGGTTTAGAATAATCTAATTCGGCTGGACATATATTAACTTAACATAGAACCCAAGCTCAATGAAAGGAGCGGTATGATGAGCAACGAGAAAGAAGTCATCTTAACGGTTGATGGTTTAAGTAAATTAGAGAAAAAGTTGGAACTCTTAAAAACTGTTCGCCGTCGAGAGGTTGCTGAAAGAATCAGGCAAGCATTGGAACTTGGCGATATCAGTGAAAATTCCGAATACGAGGATGCCAAAAACGAACAGGGTTTTATTGAGGGCCAGATTATTGAGATTGAAAAAATGCTGCGTAACGCGAAGGTTATTGACGAGCAAGATGTTAATTCCGATGTGGTCGGTGTTGGTTCCAGGGTAACCCTACTTGATGTCAATAATAAAACCGAGTTTGAATATATGATCGTAGGGTCGGCTGAGGCCGATCCAGCCCAAGCCCGAATTTCCAACGAGTCGCCTGTCGGTCGTAGCTTAATGGGGAAAAAAGTCGGCAGTGTGGTCAATGTAGAAGTCCCAATTGGGACAATTCAATATAAAATCAAGGCAATAACGAAATAAGAGTGGTTTACGCCACTCTAGTTTTTTGGGGCAATAATTTAATGATTTGGATTAAATTTATCTAAAGCCCTTTTTATTCTTGGATGTGGAGGCGGATCCTTTGGAACCGGAAATACAAAGAAATAGTGAACAAGTTGAGCTAAGGATTGAAAAACTAAAGAAATTAAAAGCGCAGGGAGGTAACCCTTTCGGCGAGAGGTTCGAACGGACTAATTTGATCCAAGATGTTACGGATCAATTTGAGAAGCTGGAGAACCAAACAGTCCGTTTGGCCGGCCGGTTGATTGCCATGCGGGATCAGGGGAAAGCCTGTTTTGCTAATATTACCGATCAGAGCGGTAACGTTCAACTATATACCAAAATAGACGTCCTCGGCGATGCTAAATATACTGCTTTCATCGATTTGGATCTGGGTGATATTATCGGGTTAACCGGGAAAGTTTTTAAAACCCACCGTGGCCAAATTACCGTCCAGGTTGAGGATTTCAAATTATTGTCAAAAGCGCTCCGGCCTTTACCTGATAAATGGCACGGATTGAAGGATACCGACCTCCGCTATAGGCAACGTTATTTGGATTTGATATCAAATCCTGAAGTAAGGGAGATTTTTCTCAAAAGGACCAAAATTATCAGTACCATCCGGCGGATTCTAGACGGTCAAGGTTTTGTAGAAGTTGAGACCCCCACCTTGAGTGTAATAGCCGGAGGTGGACATGCCCGCCCTTTTGCTACCCACCACAATACCCTTGATTTGGACTTAACAATGCGCATCGCCTTGGAACTATTCCATAAGCGGTTAATTGTCGGTGGATTTGACCGGGTATATGAGATCGGGCACTGTTTCCGTAATGAAGGGATCTCCACCAAACACAACCCGGAATTTACCATGATGGAACTTTACCAGTCCTTTGCCGATTATGAAGTAATGATGGAACTGGCGGAAAAGATTTTTACCGAAACCGCTATGGCGGTTTGCGGCAGTTTAAAACTTGAATATCAAGGGACTCCGATTGATCTCACTCCTCCTTGGACGAGGCTTTCGATGGTTGAGGCGATCAAACAATATACCGGCTTAGACTGGCGGAAGATTAGGAGTGACGCCGAAGCGGTCGCGGCTGCCCAAAGCCTGGGCTTAAAAATCGATCCTAAGTCCACCAAAGGTATGGTTTTGGATGAGATTTGCTCCGAATTTGTCGAACCAAAATTGATCCAGCCCACCTTTCTGATGGATCATCCGATCGAGATCTCTCCGTTGGCCAAAAAGAAGGATGATGACCCGGAGTTGGCTTATCGGTTTGAAATCTTTATTTATGGCCGGGAGATGGGCAACGCCTTTTCCGAGCTGAACGATCCGCTCGATCAGAGGGAACGTTTCCTGGAGCAGGCCAAAGAGAAAGCCAAAGGCAATGAAGAAGCCATGGTCTGGGATGAGGACTTCTTGGTCGCTTTGGAACATGGTATGCCTCCGACCGGGGGAATGGGTTTCGGAATTGACCGGTTGGTGATGCTGTTGACCGATATGCCGTCGATCCGGGATGTGATTCTCTTCCCACTGATGCGGCCGATTGATACTAAGTGATTTATAAGGACGAGCTAAGCCCGTCCTTTTTAGTGTAATTTTGGTTAGTGTTGATGGTTATCAATGTGTTTGTCGCAGTATTCGTAATCATCGCCGCATTCTTTGCAATAACTGAAGTCCATTCGGCGGTCGTCCTTTTCGGTTATGCCGCAAACAGCGCATTTGTGTATCGGAGGAGTACTGTTTATTTCATCAAAGAATTTTTTCCGGTTGGAGTGGACTTGCCTTTTTAGCTTCAAAAATTGAAACGTGTCTTTGCCGAAAAAAAGGAAGTAGTTGCCGACTGCGATCAAGGCAGCTATTTTTGTATTTAAAAAGGGTGAAAACAAGGCTGTATACCCGAAAAAGAGCCAGTTGAGCCAAGCCAAATACTTAATTTTGACCGGGAGGATGAAGAAGATCAGCATCTCAAAGTCAGGGTAAATCCGGGCGAAGGCAAAAAAGAGCGATAGGTTTAAGTAAAGGGCGGTTCCGTCGCCTCCGGTAATAAAAGCCGCAATTGTAGTACCGATCATACCGGTAAGGTAATAAAGGTTAAATTTTGAACTGCCCCATTCATTCTCCAGGCTGGTTCCGACCAAGTAATAAAAATAAAGGGTGAAAATTCCCCAAAACAAGTCAAAGGTGGGGGGGATAAACACGTAAGTTACCAACCTCCAGATTTCACCTTTTAAAACTAACTCCGGGACTAGGATTAAGAAGTAATAAATCGGCCGGTATAGGTGATACAACAGAAAAACTACCGCGTTCAACATGATGATATAGTACATCAACCTTTTAATGGCTAGACGATCCAGATAACGTTCCATTTTGGTCAACCATTTCATGGGATAACGCTCCTTTAGAATTGTTATCAAATGTGTTTTGGCTTATAATATACCCGATGCCCGATATAAATAATATATCATTTTTCGATTAATTTTACAGCCTAACTTAGCAGGAATTTTATTGATGGCCTGGTTAGCCATAACCGAGATATGTTATAATGAAGTGATTTTTATCAATAAACATGGGCAGCAAATATGGGGGGTTGTCGAAATGAAAACAGTTAAAGTGCAAATATGTTTCGGCACTCATTGTACGATGATGGGAGCTATGGATTTATATGAAGCGGTTAGCCAAATTCGGGATGAATTGAGCGATCAGGAAATTGAGATCCAAGTTGTCAAGTGTTTTGGCGATTGTAAATCCAACTTGGATGCGCCGGTGGTGCTGGTGAATGAGAAGAAGATTACCGCAGCCACCAGTGAAAAAGTTATGGCTGAAATCATGAGCGAGGTAAATTGATGAAAGGCATTTATACATCAATTACCAAGATTCGGCGGCAGGTCTTTGCGGAAATTGCCCGGATCGCTTTTGAAAAGGGAGATTACAGCCAATTGGACGACGCTCCTTATAAAATTCTCCCGGGAGAAGTAGCCCAGTATCGGGATAGTATCTTTAAGGAGAGGGCGATTGTCGGGGAACGGTTACGGTTAGCGCTGGGCCTGCCGGTCCGGAAGGTAGACAAACATTCCAGGCTCTCCAGCGGCCTGGAGCAGGTTGATGTGGCGCAACGAGTGTTGCAACCACCACTGGTTAATGTAATCCCATTCGCTTGCGAGGCTTGCCCCACCGATGCTTTTACGGTTACCGATAATTGCCGGAAATGTTTGGCTCACCCTTGCACCGTGGTCTGTCCGGTAAATGCCGTCAGCCTGGAAAAAACCCGGGCCAGGATTGATCAAGAGAAATGTATCAAATGCGGGAAATGCAAGGAAGCTTGTCCTTATAACGCAATTGTTAGATATGAACGTCCTTGTGCCGCTGCTTGCGGTGTAAATGCCATTGAAAGCGATTATTTGGGCCGGGCGGTAATAGACGCTACGAAATGCGTTTCCTGTGGTTTGTGTATCATTAACTGCCCTTTCGGGGCCATTTCCGATAAGTCGGAAATATACCAGTTAATTAAGGCGCTCAACCAAGGTGACCAAATTGTCGCTGCAATCGCCCCATCATTTGTAGGGCAGTTCGGACCTTTGGCTTCTCCGGGCAAGATCGTTCAGGGATTAAAGCGGCTCGGTTTCGAAGATGTGATGGAAGTCGCTTTGGGAGCGGATATCGCGTCGATTCATGAGGCTGAAGCCTTGGTAAACAATGTTCCGGCGCATCAGCCTTATCTGGGGACTTCCTGTTGCCCCTCATGGGCGATGATGGCTGAAAAATTTTTTTCCGAGCAAGCCCAGTATATATCGTCCTCCCATACCCCGATGGTAGCGACGGCTAAGAAAATCAAAGCTTTAAACCCTCGGGCGCGGGTTGTATTTATCGGTCCGTGCATCGCCAAGAAAATTGAGGCTTTAGATGAGGATGTAAAACCATACATTGATTTCGTGATAACTTTCGAAGAATTGATTGCGATGTTTGTCGCCAAAGAAATCGACATTACTGCAATGGAGGATGACCGGGAACCCGAAGACAGCTCTGTTTACGGGCGCGGATATGCCAATTGCGGTGGAGTTGCTGAAGCAATATCCCAAAATGTCAAGCGCTTATACCCGGATAAGGAAATTTTAATCGATAAAACCGATAGCCTGGCTGAATGTAAAAAGATGTTGACTTTGGCCAAGGCGGGAAAACGAAATGGGTATTTATTGGAAGGAATGGCGTGCCCGGGAGGGTGTGTCGGAGGGCCGGGAACTTTGCTTCCAACACGGCAAGCAACAGCCAAGGTTCAAGAATTCGCTAAGAGTTCACCTTATCCAACCGCAATTGACAACCCAAAAACCAAGATTGATTAAGAAACTATTATTCAAGTTGATCTTGTTAGAGCCCTAAGAGTTGGAATAATCCTTGGTATATTGATTGGGTTATTTTCCCTATCGGTAATATGTCTTTATTTAACAAGCTTTCAAAGAGAATTAAAGCCATCAGGGCGATGCCACCAAACTGGAAGAACTGTTCTTTCAAATGTTGAAAACGATCCGGCAATAAGGCGAAAAGAACGTGTGAACCATCCAATGGCGGTAATGGGATCAGGTTAAAAACGAACAAAACCAGGTTAATCCAGACGAAGTAGATTAAGATTCTCAAAATATATTCGCCATAGCCGGCAATAACAAATAGTTCCCGGGCAAACAGGAACAACCCTTTGATGATTAGAGCAAAAATGACGGCGGTGACTAGGTTTGATAATGGCCCTGCTATCGAGACCAAAATATCATCCCGTTTCGGGTTTCGAAAAGCTTGAGGATTGACTTGAACCGGTTTAGCCCATCCGAATCCGGCATAGATCAATAGTAAAAAACCGATCAAGTCAATATGCGCTAACGGATTCAGGGTTAAACGCCCTTGTTTGGCGGGGGTATCGTCTCCGAAACTGGTTGCGGTATAAGCGTGCCAGAATTCATGAGTTGAAAAACCGAACAAAATAGCTGGCAACATCAGGAGCGTTTCTTTTAAATCAAATTGAGGCAAGGCCTTTCCCCCTTGGTAAAAAACAAGCTCGCTTACTTTAATAAATTTGTATATAAAGTGAATTTGGCATCATGGGAGAAGTAAATACTGAGATTCTTTATAATTCGCCTTTTTATCGGGTTTTTCCTTCATATTACTTCCGGTCTTAACTTTTAACCAAACGCCTTCAAATATAACTTTCACCCAAACAAACTCAAGTTTTTTTACGATTAACCTAATTTTCTGTTTAAATTTGACGATAAATAGAAGGAAAAGCTGTTTAACAGCTGTATCTTACCTGATTTAAAGGAGGCTAATTATGATTACCGAAAAAAGGAAAACGTCACGGACCAATTCTCATATCGTAGTTGAAATGAACCTTCCGGGGGAATTCCCGAGATATTGCGGGTATATTGAGAATCTTAGCGAAAATGGGATGGGAGTTATTTCCCTGGATTCTTTCCAGGCTGGTGTCAAATTGAACATCAGTTTTGTACTCCCGGGTTCCATTGATCGGGTAACGGCAGTTGCCAACCTTGTTCGTGCCGAATCTAGTGTGGGTATGTTAAATTATTACGCTTTTACCTTTGAAAATCTCAGTCAAAACGACTGCCAGAAGATTTCGCGCTACATTCGAGAAAACGTAGCCTAAAATATTTTATATTTGGAATAATAAATAAAGTATCTGTTTATACTATTATTGCAAGTGCCCTTAATTTTACCGACCCAAACCTTAAACCTTAAAGAAGCAGACTGGTCCCGATAAAAAATGGACCCGGATTTCCCGGGTCCATTTTTTATCGCCGATTGATAATTATTGGTATCTCTTCAATGCCACGCAGGCATTGGTGGATCCAAAACCGAAGGAATTGCTGATTCCAACTTTGATCTCGGCTTTACGGGCTTTGTTCGGTACATAGTCCAAATCGCATTCAGGATCCGGGTTTTCAAGATTGATCGTTGGGGGGGCTATTTGATGATAGAGAGCTAAAGTAGTATAGGCTGCCTCTACGGCTCCAGATGCACCTAAAAGATGGCCGGTCATCGACTTAGTAGAGCTAACTAGTATTTTTCGGGCATGTTCACCGAAGGCCAACTTGACAGCCTTCGTTTCCATAGCGTCGTTTACCGGAGTTGAAGTGCCGTGGGCATTAATATAATCTACATCTTCTTTTCTAAGGCTTGCTGAAGCTAGGGCCAATTCTATACAGCGGGCAGCGCCTGAACCATCCAGAGCCGGCGAGGTAATATGATAGGCGTCACTGTTCATTCCAAATCCGATCAATTCGGCATAGATCCGTGCGCCGCGTTTCCGGGCATGTTCCAACTCCTCAAGGATCAGGATTCCCGCTCCTTCTCCCATAATAAAACCATCCCGTTCCGCATCAAACGGGCGGCAAGCTTTCTCGGGAGCGTCATTTCTGATTGATAGGGTTTTCATATTACCGAAACCCGCTATTGCTACCGGGGTAATGGTTGATTCAGCGCCGCCGGCGATGATTGCATCCGCTTCACCCCGTTTAATGATGTGAAACGCTTCACCAATGGCGTGGGTGCCGGTGGCGCAGGCCGAAACCGGTGAAAAATTTGGCCCCTTAGCCCCGGTACGAATGGAAATTTGCCCGGGAGCAAGGTTAATAACACAACCTGGGACAAAGAAGGCCGAGACCCGGTTCGGGCCTTGATCCCGGCATGTGCTGTCGTTGATGCTGATTGTTTCGATTCCACCCATGCCAGACCCGACTATTACTCCGACCCGTTCTGCGTTTTCAGGAGTAATCTTCAGCCCGGAATCATCCAATGCTTCAGTAGTGGCGGCTATTGCATAATGAATGAACCGGTCCATTTTTTTGATTTCTTTTTTCTCAATGAATTGATTGGGGTCAAAATCCTTGACCTCTCCAGCAATCCGGGCGTCAAAACGGCTGGCGTCAAAGCGGGTAATCGGCCCGATCCCCGACTTTCCAACCAAAATTGATTCCCAGTTGGCGCCCGTAGTTAGTCCGATCGGGGTCACCAATCCGATTCCGGTAATCGCAACACGTCTATTCATAATATCACCTGCTTTTTTAAATTTGTTTATTAATAATGGAGATAACTCTGCGAAATACTTTAATCTCTTCAGGGGATAATTCAGCCCTTAGTTTAGAGTCGAGTTCCTCCACTAAGAATTTGATGGTATCCCGGGCTTGAACCCCTTCGGGTGTTAAGAAAACTAAGATCCCGCGCCGATCGTTGGGATTGGGCTCTCGGACAAGCAGCCCCTTTTTCTCAAGGCGGTCCAAGAGCCCAGTCATGCTTGAGTTTTCTAAGTTAAGCCTGCTAGCTAGGAACCCGGGGGTACGCCCGCTATCAGGGGCGATCTCTAAAAGTAGTAAGGCTTTAGGGACGGTCAGATCATATTTCGCAAGGCGTTGATTGTAGTAACGGCCCAATTTTTGCCAGGTGTTTTTGATGAGCAGGCAAAATAAAGGTTGGTTTGAAATTTCGATCTGGGATGCCTCCTTTGTAAATTTCATTCGTATACAAAATATTTGGATACGAAGAATATATCACGCCTCTTTTGGAGAGTCAATAAATTTTTTTTATGACTGTAATTTTATATGAAGTTCGTTGGGGGAAGCTTTTGGCTGGAAATTATTAAAATCATACCTGGATCTTTAAAGCAATAAAGGAAAAACGAAACAAGTGATTGAAATAATATAAGGTAGCCTGATTTACGGCCAGTACGTAGGTACTTAAACTTTGCGCCTAAAACCTTTAATTAATGTAGCGATGGGGAGTAATAACATGGGAAAGGTTTTTAAAATATCCGGTAATATCGTGGATCCGGTTAACGCCATTATCTATCCCGGAACATTGGAAATTGGCGATGGAAAGATTATCGACATAATTCGGGAAGAGCGTGAATATGCGAACTTTTTGGTTCCCGGTTTGGTCGACGCTCATATCCACATCGAGAGTTCAATGTTAGTACCTGCGGAATTCGCCAAGCTGGCTGTGGTTCATGGCACGGTGGCCGTAGTGGCCGATCCTCATGAAATCGCCAATGTCTTAGGGATTGATGGGGTTCGTTATATGGTTGAAAACGGTAAAAAAGTACCGTTCAAATTCTATTTCGGGGCGCCTTCTTCCGTCCCGGCTACCGGATTTGAAACCGCCGGGGCTCAAATAAACGCTGCCCAAATTGAAGAACTGTTCCATCAAGATAAATTAAAGTTCTTGAGTGAGATGATGAATTACCCGGGAGTCCTGACTGATGACCCTGAGGTAATGACCAAGATCGAAATTGCTCAAAAATATCGGAAGCCCATCGATGGGCACGCTCCCGGTTTAAAAGGAGAAGAATTGAAGAAATACATCCAAGCCGGAATCAGCACCGATCACGAGGCCTTTCAGTTTGGAGAAGGTTTGGAGAAGATTGAAGCAGGGATGAAGATTTTAATCCGGGAAGGGACAGCCGCTAAGAATTTTGATGAACTCCATGGACTGGTTCCTATATACTCCGATCAATGTATGTTTTGTTGTGATGATAAACATCCCAACGATTTGTTCCAAGGTCATATTAACGAATTGGTTAAAATGGCCTTGGAGAAGGGTTACGACCATATGAAAGTTTTAAAATGCGCTACCGTAAACCCGGTGAAACATTACGGTTTGGAGGTAGGTCTCCTTCAAAAAGGGGACCCGGCTGATTTGATAGTTATTGACGGTTTTGAGAGGTTTAATATTCTGGAGACTTATATCAACGGCGTTTTAGTGGCCAAAGACGGCGTTTCTTTAATTCCAAAAGTGAAAACCGATATAATTAACAACTTTAAGGCGAAACCAAGGAAACCGTTGGATTTTACAATTAAAGCCGATACGGACGAAATTGATGTGATTGAAGTAATTGATGGAGAGCTTGTCACCAATTGGATTAAAGTAGCTCCCAAAGTGGCTCATGGATTAATCCTATCCGATCCGGAACGGGACCTTTTAAAAATAACAGTAGTCAATCGTTACCGGGATGAGTCTCCAGCGGTGGCTTTTGTGAAGAATTTCGGACTGAAAAATGGGGCGATTGCCTCCTCGGTGTCCCATGACTCCCATAATATTGTCGCGGTGGGAGTCTCCGATGAAGATTTGACCCGGGCGGTCAATTTAATCATTAAAAACAAAGGCGGCCTGGCAATTGTGGGGGACAGTTTGGAAGAGATCTTGCCCCTTCCGGTGGCCGGGTTAATGAGTACCGAAGATGGGCGTCGGGTAGGAGAGCGTTACCAACAAATTGCCGAGAAGGCTAAGGTGTTGGGTTCGGGACTGAAAGACCCGTTTATGACGATGTCTTTTATGACTTTATTGGTAATTCCAGAATTGAAAATTTCGGATCGGGGTTTGTTTGACGGGAAGAAGTTTCAGTTTGCTTGAATCTTAGCCGAGCAATCAATAGTCCGATAATTAAGGCGCAAATGCTCTACCCAAAACTTGGATGTTGATTTAATTTATTACATCCTGTATTATAAGTGAAACGAAAGGAGGAAAAAACGATGCGAAAAGTGTGGCTTAGTTTCATTACCATTATTGCTCTAATAGCGGTAATGGCCTTGCCGGCGTTTGCAGGGTGTAACAATTCTTTTAATTGGGGCGCCAACAACAGGCCGGCATTAACCCAACCTAATGTACCGTTTGTTCCTGGCTATCAAAATGGCTGTAATGGCGGTCAATGCCAGATTCCTGGCCTTGGCAACATTATCCGGCAATTTCAGAACATGAATGGTTTTTTTGGCAATAACAATTGTTCATTTAAATAACCTGTATATTTAAAAGCAACAAGTTTCAAAAATAATAGGTTGGGTTAAAGTCTTCCATTAATCATGGAAGAATCAGTAAGACCGGGCTAAAGCCCGGTTTTTCTATGTCCGCTCACTCTCTGGAAAAGCTTGAAGAGTTAGTCCCAATTAGTTTACCAAATTGGTATTACCCAATTTTTTATAGAGGAATTTCTGGAATTAGAAGGAATAATATTATATTACAATTATTTTAAGGAGGGGTAAATTATATGTTAAAAAAATTTGTATACTTAATAACTATCCTGTTATTAGTTATTTCTTTAGCAAACGCAGCTTTATCAAAAACCAGCTATAAAATTGGTATTGTTACCGGTACGGTTTCTCAAAATGAAGATGAATATCGCGGAGCTGAAGCGGTAATCAAAAAGTACCCCGATATGATTAAGCATGTTACATATCCTGATAATTTTATGCAGGAACAAGAGACATTTATGGCTCAGATTACCGGTATGGCCGCCGACCGAAATGTCAAAGCGATTGTAATCAACCAAGGAGTACCCGGAACCGTTGCCGCGATTCGTAAAGTAAAAGAAACCCGGCCGGATATAATTTTTGTAGTGGGAGAACCACATGAAGATCCGCCAATGGTTGAAAAATATGCTGATGTTGCATTGATTCCTGATAATCCTTCCCGGGGCAAATCCATCCCGCAACTGGCTAAAAAGCTCGGGGCCAAAAAATTCCTCCACTATTCTTTCCCGCGCCATATGTCCTACGCCCAACTGGCGGAACGCCGCGACCTTATGAAAGCTGAATGCGAAAAGCTCGGCATGGAATTTGTCTTCGTCACCGCTCCGGATCCGATGGGTGAAGGTGGGCTCCCCGCTGCTCAACAATTTATTTTAGAAGATGTCCCGCGTCAAGTCGCTAAATACGGGAAAGATATCGCATTTTTCTCGACTAACTGCGGGATGCAAGAGCCTTTGATCCTGGCAACTTTGAAAGCCGGAGCGATCTTCCCCGAACAATGCTGCCCCAGCCCGACACATGGTTATCCAGGAGCTTTAGGCCTAGAGATTACCAATGAGATGAAAGGCAATTTCCCGGCAATTTCCAAGGCAATCAAAGATGAAATTGTAAAACGGGGAGCGGCCGGCCGTTTTGGCACTTGGCCGGTAGCGACCGGATATTTACATTCCACAGCCAGTGTCGAATTGGCCAAGTTAGCAATTGAAAAGAAGGTTAATCTAAAGGATATTAAGGCTGTAGCCAAAGTTGTAGAAAATTCCGCCGGAGCTAAAATGCAGTTCCGGAGGCAGAGTGATAACGGGCAATTCTATATGTACCTCTCTGACTCGATTGTTTTTGGGAAATAATCCGGGTGGTCGAGGGCCGGGATTAACCGGCCCTTTTTGCTTTCAATTCCTTATCTTTTCCACTAACTCTAGACTGGGGAAGAAAGAGCAAAGAGAGGAGTTAGGTAATGGCTGATACATATTTATTAGAGTTAAAAGGAATAACCAAGGATTATTCCGGTACAACGGTCCTGAAGGGGATCGATTTATCGGTTAAAAGTGGTGAAATTCATGCCCTGGTTGGAGAAAACGGAGCCGGCAAATCAACCCTGATGAATATTTTATTTGGGATGCCTGTGATCCGGGAAACCGGAGGGTTTGAAGGGGAGATCTTCCTTGACGGTAAGAAAGTTGAGGTCGATTCGCCGCGGCGCGCCATGGAACTTGGTATTGGAATGGTCCATCAAGAGTTTATGCTGATCCCCGGCTTTACCGTTACTGAAAATATTAAGCTCAATCGGGAAATTACCAAGCAAAACACAATCAGCCGCCTTTTAGGCAACCAACTTGAAACTCTTGACGAACCTACCATGCGTCAAGATTCCCGGCGCGCTATGGAAAAGCTGGGATTAAATATCGATGAAACAATGACCGTGTTAGGGCTACCGGTCGGATATAAACAATTTGTTGAAATTGCCCGGGAAATCGATAAAAAGAATTTACGGGTACTGGCCTTTGACGAACCAACTGCGGTATTAACTGAAAGTGAAGCAGAGTACCTTTTAACGGCAATGCAAAGGCTGGCGGCGGAAGGGGTAGCCGTCCTATTTATTACCCACCGTTTGGATGAGGTCTTGGCAGTAAGCCATAATATCACAATCCTCCGTGACGGCGAAGTAGTCGCCCGAATGGGCAAAGACGAGGCTAAGCTGGAAAGAATCGCCGAATTAATGGTTGGAAGGAGAGTGGAACGGGCTGCGCTTCCTCCACGAGCAATTGAACCAAATAGCAATGACTTGATTATTAGAATCAGTGATTTGACAGTGAAGATGCCTGGCGAGGAAGTCTGGGGTTTTGACTTGGAGATTCAAAAAGGCGAGATTATCGGAATCGGGGGCCTGGCCGGACATGGAAAACTGGGAGTCGCCAATGGCGTAATGGGCCTGTACCCCGCTACCGGGAGCGTAATTAAGGATGGCAAAGAAATCGGGCTTAATAATTCCCGGGCTTCCCTAAAATCCGGTATGGCATTTGTCTCGGAAGACCGCCGGGGAGTGGGGCTATTATTAGATGAAACAATCGAACTGAATATCGCTTTGACCAGTTTGCAGGTTCAAAATAAGTTTTTGTCGCCGGGGTTGATCCCTGCCTTAAGGGTACAGGACCAGCAAAAGATTCGCGTCCACGCTCAAAAGTTAATTAATGATTTGGATATTCGTTGCGCCGGTTCGGCACAACCGGTCCGGTTCCTATCAGGGGGAAACCAGCAAAAAGTCTGTTTGGCAAGGGCGTTTACCCTTGAGCCGGAAGTGCTTTGGGTATCGGAACCGACGCGCGGAATTGATGTGGGCGCCAAGCAATTGGTCTTGGATTTGTTGGTCAATTTTAATCGCAAGTATGGCATGACTATTGTCATTACTTCAAGCGAATTAAGTGAGTTGCGTAAGATTTGTGACCGAATCGCCATTGTCTATGAAGGCCGGATCGAAGGTGTCTTGCCTCCTGACGCTTCTGATCTGGAATTCGGATTACTGATGGCCGGTAAGGGACGGTAAGGAGAGGAGGCGGGTTAATGTTAAATGAGGCGTTTTTTTCAAAATTAAACGAAATGGGGCGCAGAGTTGGCAAGCGGCTACTGGAAGGATACCGGATTTTGGGCTTACCCCGCTTGATTATTGGCAGTTTTATTTTAGGCTTGTTTTTATTGGCGTTCATTATGAAAATGAATTTAGCCATTCTCTGCTCGGATTCATTGGTCCGAATCGGTATGAATGGTATTTTAGTATTGGCAATGATGCCTTCGTTGGCTTGCGGCGCTGGATTAAACTTCGGGTTACCGGTGGGAATTGTCTGTGGTTTGGTTGGCGGTGTGATTAGTCTAAATATGAATATCAACGGTTTTCCAGGATTATTGGTTGCGGTTGGATTGGGGGCTTTACTGGCTACCATCGCCGGGGCTCTTTACGCTCAGCTATTAGAGAAGGTGCAAGGGCAAGAAATGATGGTCGGTACTTATGTCGGGTTTTCAGTAGTCGCGGTGATGTGTATTTTTTGGTTGATGGCTCCTTTCCGTAACCCAGCTCTGATCTTTGCCATCGGAGGGCAGGGCTTACGTTATACCCTATCGCTTAACAACAGTTATGGTCAGATACTTAACCAGTTATTAACGTTCTCCGTTTTCGGAATAACTATTCCTACCGGCTTATTACTCTGTTTTTTCCTGTTCTGTTTTCTACTCAATCTATTTTTCCGCTCCCAAGCCGGACTGGCTGTAATCGCTACCGGCTCCAATCCTATGTATGCGGTTTCTTCCGGAATAAACGTAAGGAGAATGCGTAGCCTGGGCATGATTTTATCAACAGTCCTCGGCGCGGTAGGGATCCTAATTTACTCTCAGAGTTATGGATTCCTCCAATTATACACTGCCCCGCTTTATGCGGCGTTTCCGGCAATGGCGGCTATTTTGATCGGGGGCGCTAGCCTGCAAAAAGCTTCCATAGGGAATGTAATCATTGGAACGGTGCTTTTTCAAACCATTTTAACCATCACCTTGCCGATAACCCAAACTGCTCTCAAAGGCGCTGATATTAGCGAGATCGCCCGGATTATCATTAGTAACGGCATGATTTTATATGCTCTGACAAGAGGGGGAGGAGGCGCCATATGGAGAGTAAAATAATCGAAACCGAGCCGAGAAAGTCGTTCCCGAAAGCCGGAATCATTCAAATTATCAGGAAAGGTCCGGTGCCGCTTTTCTTTTCGTTACTATGTTTGGCGGGAATTATCACTGCCAAATTGGATATTAATTTTTTAATTAACGAGATCTTTGGCCGTTTAGGAAGAAATTCTTTCTTGGTGATCTCATTATTAATTCCGATCATGGCCGGGCTGGGGTTAAACTTCGGAATTGTTATCGGGGCAATGGCCGGCCAAATTGGCCTGATCATTATCACCCACTTTCGGGTAACCGGTTTGCCCGGTCTCGCTTTGGCTGCTTTAGTCGCAGCGCCTTTGGGAATTTTTTTCGGTTGGCTAACCGGTATTGTTCTCAATAAAGCAAAAGGGAGGGAGATGGTCACCAGCCTGATCATGGGCTTTTTCGCCAACGGGCTTTATCAATTGGTCTTTTTGGTTTTGGTGGGTACTATTATCCCAATTAAAGACGAGATTTTGGTATTGTCTTCAGGAGTCGGACTCCGTAACACCGTAGACCTGATTGGAGTGGTTAATTCACTGGATCGGGCCTTTGATTGGCTTTGGAACGGTTTGATAATGGGAGAAGCCGGACAGATTCCGATAGGTCCTTGGCGGATTCCCCTCTTTACATATTTAGTGATCAGTCTCTTTTGTGGGATAATATCTTTTCTAGTCCGAACCAGGTTGGGGCAGCAAATGCGAACGGTGGGCCAGGATATTCATATTGCTGAAGTAGCCGGCATCAAGGTTAATCAGGTTAGGATGACTGCTATTATTATTTCAACTGTATTGGCAGCCTGGGGCCAAATAATCTTTTTGCAAAACATCGGTACTATGAATACTTATAATAGCCACGAACAGGTTGGGATGTTTTCGATTGCCGCTTTACTGGTGGGCGGGGCCACTACCCGCAAAGCGACCATTGGGAACGCTTTGGTTGGGGTATTGCTTTTCCATACCTTATTCGTGGTTTCACCCCTTGCCGGACAGAAAATTGTAGGTATACCTCAGGTAGGGGAGTACTTTAGGGTATTCCTGGCCTATGGGGTAATCGCGGTGGCATTGGCATTACACGCTTGGCAGAAGAAATCCGAGAAATAATAATCCCTATCAATTGTAGAGTAAAAAGTTGAACCCCCGGTGATTAATGAACTGCCCCCTGTCAAGTAGACAGGTAAAAATTAAAAAATTATGCTACTAAGGCCTGATTACGGTATTCTATCGGAGTCAGGCCTTTTAGCTTTTTCTGTAGTCTTCCCATGTAATAGAATTCTATATATTCACTAGTGAACCAGGATAAACCTGAAAATTATTGTGGTCAGAGGTATGGTTAAAATTAACCGATCGATCCGGAGATTGCCTTCAACACTTCCGAGGCCAAATAGATCATATTTAAAATACGCCAGGTGGATGAGGCAACCGTGAAATTTAAAACCGTCAAATAACCGGATACGATAAACAGGGTCAAAAAAGATTCTTAATATAGGCTTAATATTAACTTTAAAACAGCTTAATTTGAATATCTTATTATTTTAGTATAGATTTTGCGTTTTTAATGACGGAGGTTTTTAAATGACCAACCAAGAGAGGATAAAGCAAAAAGAACGTAGCATCTCCGGCTTGCTGTATGGGGTAGCGTCCCTGGCGGTAACCGGAGTGATATTAATCATTTTATTCGTTTTAATAGAAGGTTGGCCGGTACTGGCGAAGTATGGGCCGGTCGCCTTATTTTCAGGGAAAGTATGGCAGCCGACGGTTGCCAATTATGGTATGCTACCGTTAATTGTGGGTTCGGTATATGTTACATTAGTAGCGTTAGTGATCGGAGTGCCGCTCGGAGTTGGTTGCGCCGTTTTTATGGCGGAAATCGCTTCGAAAACGGTTGGTAAAATAGTCCGCCCAGCCATTAACCTGTTGGCCGGGATACCATCGGTGGTATACGGCTTCTTCGGCCTGGTAGTATTGGTTCCATTTCTCAGGACCATTGTGGGCGGATTTGGTTTCAGTTTGTTGGCGGGGGGAATTATTTTAGCGATTATGATCTTACCGACGATCATCAGTGTAGCGGAGGATTCTATCCGAGCGGTGCCCAGGGATTATAAAGAAGCCTCCCTGGCTTTGGGGGCCACTCACTGGCAAACCATTTACAAGGTATTGGTTCCGGCTGCCCGGTCCGGGATTATGGCAGCGGTGGTTTTGGGCATGGGAAGGGCAATTGGGGAAACCATGGCGGTGATCATGATCACCGGGAATACTCCGTTGATTCCCAAATCCATGTTGGAACCGGGCGCTACCCTAACCGGGACAATTGGTCAGGAATGGGCCTACGCCTCGGGAGAGCATGCCGGGGCCTTGTTTACCGTTGGCATTCTTTTATTCGGCCTGATTATCATCATTAACTCCATTGCATTATTCTTCTCCGGAAAGAAGGTTGGTACTTGATGCGCCGTGCGGCAAAATACACTCAGGCAGCCGCTTTTGGGTTGCTTTGGACTACGGCATTGATCACCATTGGGTGTCTTCTGTTAATCATCTTCTTTATCTTAAAAGAGGGGCTTCCCTCCGTAAATTGGGAGTTTTTATCCGCTTATCCGCGACGGATGGGGCGGGAAGGCGGTATCTTTCCTACGATTATCGCTTCGCTATATTTAACTATAGTATCGTTGATCATTGCGACTCCGATTGGTATCGGCACAGCCATTTTTTTGACCGAGTATACCCGCGAAGGCGTGGCGACCCGGGTCATTCGTTTCGCCACCGAAACTTTGGCTGGAGTGCCTTCAATTATCTTTGGATTATTTGGGTTCGCCTTTTTAGTAACCTTCCTGCATCTCGGTTTTTCAATTCTTTCCGGCGCCATCACCCTGGCGTTGATGCTCCTTCCGACTATTATCCGGACTTCGGAAGAAGCGATTAAAGCGGTACCCGAT
This sequence comes from Bacillota bacterium, assembly GCA_023415835.1. Taxonomy (GTDB): domain Bacteria; phylum Bacillota; class UBA4882; order UBA8346; family UBA8346; genus JAAYHS01. The sequence goes on along the minus strand of JAEZJK010000122.1, from coordinate 5,062 downwards.
TCTTACCGGGAGGGCAGTTTGGCCTTGGGAGCCACCAAGTGGGTGACCATCGCTAAGGTGGTGATTCCAGCGGCTTTGCCGGGGATTGTAACCGGAGTGATCTTAGGAGTGGGGCGGGCGATCGGTGAAACAGCAGCGGTATGGCTGACGGTGGGTGGAGCTTTAAGGCTGCCGATCTCGATTATGGATTCGGCCCGGCCAATGACTTTACATTTATATACCTTGGCCGCGGAAGGGCTGTCGTTGCCCCGGGCCTACGCTACGGCTAGCGTATTGATAATTTGTATTTGGATTATTAATACTGTCGCCAACCACTTAATGTCTCGTTTTTCATTAAAGCTGAGAGTTTAATCGGGAGGCTTGGACCATATGGATTTGAAAGTAAAAGCGGAACAATTCAATTTGTTTTACGGGGAATTTCAGGCGCTCAAAGGGATTAATATGGATATTCATCCCAAAACGGTAACGGCTTTAATCGGCCCCTCCGGATGCGGCAAGACCACTTTTCTCCGTTCGATCAATCGGATGAACGATTTAATCGATACGGTGCGGGTTGAGGGCCGGATTGAGCTTGACGGAGCCGATATTTACGATTCAAAAACGGATGTAGTCGCTTTACGGAAAAGGGTGGGGATGGTTTTTCAAAAACCAAATCCTTTCCCGATGTCGATTTACGACAATATCGCTTATGGCCCCAGGATTCATGGCATTAAAGACAAGCAAAGTTTAAATGAGATCGTGGAGAGCAGCCTAATTGGCGCGGCATTATGGAATGAAGTAAAGGATCGGCTTCAGTCCCCGGCGCTGCGGCTCTCCGGCGGCCAGCAACAAAGGTTGTGCATCGCCCGATTATTGGCGGTTGAACCGGAAGTGTTATTAATGGATGAACCGGCCTCTGCCTTGGATCCCATTTCCACCGGGAAGATTGAAGATTTAATCGCAGAGCTGAAAAAGGATTATACCATTATTATTGTCACTCACAATATGCAACAAGCAGCCCGGGTCTCGGATCACCTTGGATTTTTCCTCCTGGGCCGGTTGGTGGAATACGGTCCCACCGAAAAGGTGATGACCAATCCGGAGCAGAAGGAGACCGAGGATTATCTGACCGGACGGTTCGGTTAATCAGTATATACTGAATATTTGCTTGTCTTGACTGGAATTTATTTTGTTTTTTACGTATACTTTTATAGGGAGTCAAAAGTTGAGAGTCGAAATATTAAGCCGTAAGCGGTAAATAATTACAGAAGGGTTTAGGTTTTCAGAGCATCAGCAAAGATTTTACTGACTCCTGGCTCTTGATTTCAACTCCTTCTAAAAAATAGACAGAGGTGAATCCGATGACTCGGGCAAATTTTGATAAATCCTTAAGTGAATTGCAACAGGAGATGTTACGGATGGGGAGCATGGTTGAAGAAGCTATTCACCTTGCGGTGCAAGCTCTATCCAAACAAGATTTGGGGTTAGCGAAAAAGATCATTGACGGCGATGACTTGATTGACGATCTTTCCAATCAGATTGAGGACGATTGTATCCGTTTAATCGCTTTGCAACAACCACTGGCGCGAGATTTACGGGTAATCACTACTGTATTAAAAACTGCAACGGACTTGGAACGTATTGCCGACCATGCCACGAACATTGCCGAGATCGCACAAAGAATCGGGACCGATCATTTGATTAAACCGCTGGTCGATATTTCGAAAATGGCGGGGATGGCCGAAGGAATGATCCGGGACAGCTTGAAGGCTTTCGTCGACCGGGATGTGGAATTCGCCAAGGCGACTTGCTTGAAAGATGACGTAATCGATAAGGTATACGAGGATCTTTTTATAGAACTTACCGGTTTTGTCGCGGCCGGAGGCGATTCCCAGCAGGTGGTCCAGGCCTTAAATCTGTTATTTGCCGCCCGTTTCCTTGAAAGAGTCGGGGATCATGCCACCAACATCGGTGAAAGGACCATTTATTTAGTTACGGGGAAAAATGAACGTTATTAAAGTTACGGGGTGGGAGAATGCCCAAACGGATCTTAGTCATTGACGACGAACCAATGATCGTTGAGTCGGTTAGCTATAATTTAAAGCAAGAAGGATTCGAAGTGGTCGCCGCAGGAGATGGCGAGGCCGGACTGGGGCTGGCGGAAGCGGGTGAGTTTGATTTAATTCTCTTGGATCTGATGCTTCCCGGTATCGATGGATTAGAAATCTGCCGCAGGCTTCGCAAACAGTCTGAAATTCCGATTATCATGTTAACCGCCAAAGAGGGAGAGATCGATCGGGTCCTTGGCTTGGAACTGGGGGCCGATGATTACGTTACCAAACCATTTAGTATGCGTGAATTGATGGCTCGAGTTAAGAGGGTCCTAAAACGGACGGTAACACGCGCTGAAGCGATTGGTCAATCCCAATCGATAATCAGCGGCCAATTACAGATTGATCTTTTAGGGCACGAGGTTTTGGTCAATGGGGAAGCGGTTAATCTATCAAGTAAGGAATTCGAACTCTTAAGGATTTTGGCTTCCCATCCGGGGCAAGTATTATCCAGAGAGCAACTGCTTAACCTGGTTTGGGGTAGTGATTTTTATGGGGATAACCGGACTGTGGATGTCCATATCCGCTGGCTTCGGGAAAAAATTGAGACCGATCCGGGTAATCCACAGTATATATTGACAATTCGCGGTGTTGGCTATAAGTTTAAGAAGTAAGGAAATTTTGAAAAGGGGACGCCATGAGATTTAAAACACGCCTCTTTCTTTTTTATATTATCGCCGTCGGGCTGATGACTGTTATGTTGGCGGTATATTTCATTAATTTCGAGGAAAATAGGGTACGCCGGACAACGGAAGCGGATCTTTTAATTCAAACCAAATTAGTTGCCGCTCAAGTTGCCGCAGAGGGATTAACTGACCAAAACCGTTTAACCGCAACTATAACCGAAACCGCTAAAGACATTGGGGCTAGGGTTACGGTGGTTGACTCAGTCGGAAATGTTGGGGGAGATTCCGCCGAGGATCCCAACGTAATGGAAAATCACAGCGACCGGCCGGAAATAAGCAAGGCTCTTTCCGGGAAGGCTGGAATAGCCCGGCGGTTTAGCCGGACCATAAACCGAGAATTTATTTATATCGCCTATCCGATTAAAAATAACAACCAAATTATCGGCGCGGTTAGATTAGCCAAAGACCAACAAGAACTGAACCGGTTTCTATTCAGGATGCGCTTGTTAATCATTACCAGCGTTTTAACGGTAGCCCTTTTTGCCTTGCTCTTAGGGATAATTATGATTCGCCGTTTTACCGATCCTATCAATGAATTGCAAAGAGTAGCGAACCGTTTTGCACGGGGCGACTTATCGGAACGGGTTCGTTATTTCGGCCGGGATGAATTAGCCGATCTGGGCTTGGCATTCAACAGTATGGCTCAACGTTTAGCGGAATCATTCTCAATGCTTGGTAACGAGAAACGAAAGTTGGAAGTAATCCTCGAAACTTTAAGCGATGGTATTTTAGTGATTGACCGGACCTTGAAGATTATCATGACCAACTCGGCTGCCGAGGTCATTTTAGGCTTGGGGGACCGAAACATTCAGGGACGTCCAATCATGGAAGTGGTTTTGAACCACCATCTCCTCGATTTAATCCAGGATGTTTCTTTAACGAAGCAGCCTTTTGAAAGCGAATTAAACCTATATTATCCTCAAAACCGGATGTTACAGGTATTTCTGGCCCCTTTGAAAGACGATACCGGGATGTTAACCGGATCGATCGTAGTTTTGCATGATTTATCCCAGTTGCGCCATTTGGAAAGGGTCCGCCAGGATTTTGTCGGGAATGTCTCACATGAACTAAGGACACCGATTGCCTCCGTGAAAGCAATGGCTGAAACATTGCTGGCAGGCGCCAAGAACGATGAAGCGGTACTAGTCCGTTATTTGACTGCGATTAACCAAGAAAGCGATAGAATGAGCAATTTGATCAAGGATCTTTTGGATTTAGCCAAACTCGACGCTAAACTGGAGATGAATCGGGAACCGTTTGACTTGGTTGAACTCTTTGAAGAGGTTCAGGAGCGTTTTTTGCCGAATACCGATCCAGCCCCGGAGTTTGCCCTTAATCTTTCAGGAGGGACATTGCCAAAGGTTCTCGCTAACCGGGATCAGATTAAGCAAGTATTGATTAATCTCTTAGACAATGCTTTTAAATATACTCCGGTTGAAGGCCAGGTTAGGCTATCCGCATGGCAGGAAGGGGATTGGGTCAAGGTGGCCGTGGCCGATACGGGGATCGGAATTTCCCAGGAGGAGTTATCCCGGATCTTCGAACGTTTTTACCGGGTTGATAAGGCGCGGTCGAGGGCTAAAGCCGGGACCGGCTTGGGGCTTGCCATAGTCAAACATATCGTGGAGGGTCATGGCGGTAGGCTTCAGGTAGAGAGTTCGTTGAATCAGGGTTCGGTGTTCAGCTTTACGGTACCGGCGGAGGGAAAGGGTAAAAGTGTATCCCAAGATTAAGGGAGAGATCGTGATTATCATGGCGCGGCCTTTTTTTATTTGATATAAAGTTAATTCAGGTAAGGAGAAATCTACTCACTTCGACTCTCTATCATGAAGAAATACTGAAAGTCGTGTCAATAGAGAGGAAAGGCGGATCAAGGCGGTAATTTTGAAAGTCAGTCCATCTTGCCCCTCTTTGTTGAATCCGTAAGCAGAAAAGGGATCATAACAGAGAGGGGTAGGATCATACAACTATGACCACTATTTGGCGAGGGGTGAGTCGTTATTAGGCATCTTGGCTGTGCATTCTTGATGAACAAAATTCATAATCAGATTTATTTATTTGATATAAAGTGAAGGAAGTAAAGGAAAAAGAAGGAAATGAGGTTGGTTGATCGAATATTTTGGATATTATGCCTTGCGATTCAAAATATATTTGAACAGGCTAAAGAGAAGGCGGGAATTAAAAAGCCGGTTTCCGTTCACAGCCTCCGGCATAGTTTTGCCACGCACCTTTTGGAAGGCGGAACGGATCTGAGGTATATCCAAGAATTACTGGGCCATCAAAGTT
>JAEZJK010000121.1 GCA_023415835.1 Bacillota bacterium | reverse complement strand
TATTGAAAGAAGCTGGTTTTAACGGCCCTCCCAGTACTTGGAATGAATTATTGGGAATGGCCAAAGCCCTAACGAAGGATGGGCAATACGGTATTGCATTACCGGCTTCGTCGGGACAAAACTGTACCGAACAGGTAGTTTGGAGTTTTATGTCCACCAATCGCGCTGAAGTGTACGATAAAAACGGAAAGATCGTCTTTAATAACCCTAAGACTGTTGAGACCTATCGCTTCTTAAACGAACTTTCCAAATATTCGCCGCCGGACGCTACCGGTTGGACTTGGGCCGAAACTAAATTGGCTTTTACATCGGGTAAAGCGGCGATGGCCCTTTTGATGGGCAGCACCTTATTGGATTTAGAACAACAATCGAATTTTGCGGATAATGTTAAAGCGGTTACCATTCCTATTCCTCAAGGAGGGCGGCCCGGCGGCCTGACCCATAATGAGGGAGTGATGGTTTTCACTAAAGAACGCGCTAAAAGGGCAGCTTGTGAAAAATTCATTGAATATATGTTCCATGAGAAAAACTATGGCCGGCATTTGGCAAATATGCAACCCGGTTTGTTCTTGCCGATTACCGAGTTGAACGTAAATTCCAAGGATTACTTCGAACAACCTACCATGAAACGGTTCCGTCAAATTATCGATGCTGAACTCCAACAAGTAAAAACCGGTACTCTTTTTGGGTTTGAGTATCCCCAGCGCAACCCCTATGTAGGGGAGATCGGAGTCTCCTTTATTTTGGCGGAAACTTTGCAACGGACAGTCTCCAAACAGTTGACCCCTGAAAAAGCGGTTGAATGGGGTTATAATAAAATGATCTCCTTAACCAAGTAATAAAATTGAAAAGGCGGCCGATACATACGAACCGGCCGCCTTTCACAAAGGAGGCTTAAGATGATCCATTGGAATAAATTTGAGATTAAAAATGATAAAACATTAGGTGCTTTGTTAGTTTTGCCAATAATAATTTGGCTGGTGGTTGTATTTCTTTATCCGTTTTTAAATACATTTTACGTAAGCTTGACCGACCAAAGGTTAATTGGTTCAAACGCTAACTTTGTAGGTTTAGCCACCTTTTGGAATATTCTAATCCAAGAAGATTTTTGGGTGGCATTTTATAATACGATGGTTTGGACGGTATCCAGCGTATTATTACAAGTACTATTGGCCCTTATGGCCGCTTTATTGTTAAACCAACAATTTTGGGGGAGAAATTTTTTTCGCACTTGGATTATCCTTCCTTGGGCAATTCCCTATTCAGTCATTGCGGTGATAGCACGCTGGATGTGTTCCAGTACTTTTGGCGTTATCAACTGGGTCCTGATCCAGATCGGTTTAATTAGCGAACCTTTAAATTTTTTAGGTTCTTTAGATTTGGCCATGATTACTTCAATAATAGTTAATGTCTGGAAATGGTTTCCTTTTGTAGCTGTTACTTATTTAGCGGTTTTACAAGGCATCCCTGACGAACTTTATGAAGCCGCCCGAATTGACGGTTGTAATGTTTGGAAGGAGTTTATCTATGTTACTCTACCTTCTTTAAGGGTTTCAATTGGGACAACTACACTTTTAATGACTTTTTGGAACTTTAATACGTTTGGCTTAAATTGGTTGTTGACTGCCGGTGGACCGGCCACTGCCACTACCACACTGCCAATATTGGTTTATAAAAAGGCGTTCCAATCTTTCCGTATGGGTGAAGCTTCCGGGTTGTCAGTTTTAATGTTTATTATTCTGTTGGTTTATACAATTTTTTATAACAAATTGACCCAAAAAGAGAAAGCTTAATCACCAATGTTAACAAGGGGGTGCGGATCAAATGAAGGAAAGTATTTGGCTCAAAGTGATTCGGGTTATCGGTTTGTTTATCTTGGGGATGGCGATTTTCTTTCCATTTTATTGGATTTTAATTTCCTCTTTTAAACCGGAGAGTGAGTTATTAAGCGCAGTCCCTACGTTTTTTCCTCATCAAATCACATTAGGCCATTATAACCGGATTTTGTTTCAGTCCGGTTATTCCAAATATTTGCTAAACAGCGCTATTGTAGCAGGGCTTAGCACCGCAATTGGTTTGGTTCTTTCGGTGCTTAGCGCCTATAGCTTGTCGGATTTTAATTATCGTTGTAAAAACGCGGCGGAGAAGGCTATTTTATATACCAGCATGTTTCCCGGAGTATTGTTAATGATTCCGCTCTATGTTTTAATGGCCAAAATGAGGTTGTTGAATAATTTATGGTCGTTAATACTGGTTTATGTAACTTTATATGTACCATTTGGCATTTTTACTTTAAAAACCTTTTTCGAATCCATTCCGGGTTCACTTCGGGAAGCCGCCTATATCGACGGGGCTTCGAAACTTACCGTGTTAACCAAGGTAATGTTGCCGCTAGCCGTGCCGGGTTTAGTCACTGTCGCATCCTGGACGTTTATCTTGTCTTGGTCGGAATATCTTTTTGGAATGATCTTGATTAACGATCCGTTGAAAAAAACAGCAGTAGTGGGACTTTCCGATTGGATGGGTGAGTATTACTTGGATTGGGGGGCATTGACCGCCGGTTCGGTTTTGGTAATCCTGCCGGTTATCATATTCTTCGCGTTTATGGGCCGGGGTTTTATTAAAGGGCTTACTGCGGGAGCGGTAAAAGGTTGATCTAGCGTAATATTATCAAAAATAAAGGAGTAATGATGATGAAAGTCGCCGTATTTAAAAACCCTGACGAATTAGGAAGAGAAGCCGCGTTATTTTCAGCCCGGATCTTAAAACAAGCCATCGCTGAAAATGGCAAAGCCCGTTTGCTTTTATCAACTGGCGCGTCTCAGTTTGACACCGTCAAACATTTAGTCGATCAAGATGTTGACTGGAGTAAGGTAGAAATGTTTCATCTCGATGAATACGTGAATTTACCGGAGACCCATATCGCCAGTTTTCGAAAATATTTAAAAGAGCGTTTTACCAGCAAAGTTAATCTGAAAAAAGCTGTTTTTGTTAATGGGGAAGGAGATTTGGCGGAGAATATTCGAAGCTTAACCGAACAAATCCGTGAGGCGCCAATCGACTTGGCCTTAATCGGAATTGGCGAGAATGGGCATATTGCTTTTAATGATCCGCCGGCTGATTTTGAAACCAAAGAGGCTTACATTGTGGTAAACTTGGATGATAAATGCAAAGCGCAACAAGTTGGGGAGGGCTGGTTTCCTACAATTAATGATGTCCCTAACCAAGCCATCTCAATGACTGTCTATCAAATAATGCAAAGCAAGGCCATCTTATCATGTGTTCCGTATCCGGTAAAAGCTAATGCAATCAGGGATACCCTGGAAAAAGATGTGACCAACATGATTCCGGCAACTATTTTGAAAAATCACCCGGATGTTAATATTTTCGTTGATCAAGATTCGGCTTCGTCGGTTAGTTTGGATATCTTAAAAAATTATCTATTTTATCCCGGAATTTTTCAATTCAACAAAGATTTACAGTTTGAAGAGATTGGATCGGGGAAAGTTAAAGTAGGGCAGGTTATTTTACCTCCGGGAGAAGGGCATCCTGTTGCCAAACATGACGGAGTGGCAGAATATTATTATATAATCTCCGGTTCAGGGATGATTCGGCTTGGAGAACATGAATGTCCGGTGGTTGAGGGAACTATAGTCTCTATTATGCCTGAAATGCTTCATTCACTACGAAATACCGGATTAATACCGTTGAAATATTTGTTTTTTAAAACTAATAACTAACTATATATGCCGTAAAGATCCTCTTGGCGGCGAACGGCTTAATGCGACATGTTTTCCGTATTCCATAACTGAAATTGATATAGTCATTCGCCATTTTCATCAAGGAGTTAAGGATGAACAAGAATACTACGGAAACGTTTGATGAATTTTGGAATGGGAGAATTTGCCGTGGCCTTGATGGATCCGGATTCATCTTTTCGGTTTGAATCTTAATAGGTTATGTATTTATACAGCAGGATATGGAATTTTTATGTTGAAATATTAGAAGCCAAATTAGGAGTATGTTGGAACCCATTCATTAGATAAATGAATGGATAGTTTGAGTAAAGGTTGTACGGTAATGAAAAAAAACAAGGCAAATTCTCAATTTTTAAAAGATGTAAATAAAAGCCTGCTTCTAGAGGTTATTGACCGGAAGTATCATGTTTCCCGGGCTGAAATTGCTCGGGAAACCGGATTGTCTCCAACCACGGTTTCAGCTTTGATTGAAGAGTTGAAACAAAATGAGCTGGTTAAAGAATTGGGCCAAAAACCGATTCAGCGCGGCCGCCGACCGGTAGTATATCAGATTAATTATGAATCTCATTTTATAGTGGCGGCGGATTTGGGCAGTAACATTTTGACTATTTTAATTACCGACCTTAAGCTGAATGTTATCCATGAAAGCCAAATTCCGATTGGCGACCAAACTGGCCAGGATTTGGTGAGGGTTTTGTATCAATCAATTAAGAATGTCATATCCACTTCGGGGATTGAACCTTCCAAAATTATTGGGGTTGGCGTAGCAAGTCCGGGCCTAGTTGATAATGTAACCGGCACGGTAGTAAAATCAGTCAATTTACAATGGGAAACTATACCACTTAAAGGGATTCTAGAACATGAACTTGGTTTTCCGGTTTTAGTGGAAAATATGAACCACGCGGCTGCGGTGGGGGAATATAAAATAGGGTTAAACCAGGAAGCCCATAGGTTTCTTTATCTCAATATCGGCAGAGGTGTTGGCGCTAGTGTCGTTTTGAATGGGGAAGTCATGCGTGGTTCCGGAGTTAGCGCAGGGGAACTCGGCCATTTCATTATGAACCGTCATGGGGATAAATGTACCTGTGGGGCCCGGGGCTGTCTTGAAACTCTAGTTTCGATGCGCGCTATTTTAGAAAAAACCCGCCACTTGGCCAAACAATTTCCCGATAGCCTGCTTAATACTTTGGTTAACGGGGATTTGGATAAAATCACTTTGGAAACATTAATTCAGGCTGCCCGTCAGAACGATCTCCAAGCGACTAATTTATTGGTGGAGATTGGGGAGTGGACTGGGTTAGCTGTTGCGGGAATGATTAATATATTTAATCCGGATGTGATTATGCTTGGCGGCAAAGTAATGAAAAGCGCCGGAGATATGTTGGTTAAAATTGTCCAAAATGTAGCGCGCGAAAATTCATTACCGGTCCTATTTCGAATGACCAAGTTCGTCCTGCCGCAATTAGGTCATTTATCTAGCGCTATTGGGGCTGCGGATTTTGTATATCAGGAAGAATTCAAGAAAAAGACTTTGCATAATGTTTCAGATTTTTCAAACATCACTACCAATACATCAGGTAATCTCTGAAAACTTAAATTATTTTTGATCGTTTTTTTGATAATTTTACTTTGGTTAAAAGGCATTTAGGTGTTGAAAAGAAACAGTCGACGGTTTTTTTAAACACAGTTTATGTAATGCCTATTTTACAAAAGTAGAATTATTTTTGTTTAATTATAAAACGATTGTTAAATTTGGGTTGCGGTTTTACAACTATTAAGTTACAAATGGTGTTATTAAGGATATTGTCAAGGTTAATTATGGATATTTCAGTTGACAGCTTTAAAAAGAGGAGTAAAATAGCATATGAGCGAGTTTCATAATTACAAAAATTTATCTTTGCATGCAATATATAGTGTAGGTTTTATTTTAGTCTATCAATATATTGTATGCGAAGCCGGAAAAAAGGAATTATGAAACCGCCTAATATGGATATTGGAATGAAACGTACATACTTTTGGTGTGGAATTTATGATGTTTGACTCTATTAAAACGGATTGACCAAGTGAGGGAATGACTATGGAAAACGCTTTGCTCTTTGCTGTTTTAACTCCGGTTCTTGGGGCGTTTCTACTACCGCTCATCGGGGTTTTTTCGTCCAAAATACGGAATGTATTCACTCTCGTTTTACTATTTCTATCATTTACAGCTTCAATTTTGTTGTTAGGACCAATCCTCTCCGGAAAAACAACCACTGTTTTTATTCCCGCTGTTTTCGGGATGGACATAATTTTCAGCGCTGACGCGCTCGGTGTTTTTATGGCTTTGGCCGCAACCTTAATTGGGATCATAATTGTATTTTATTCTTTAGGGTATATTCAACACCAATCTAATCAGAACGAATACTATTTTTGGGTGACCTTATTTTTAGGGGCAATGACCGGGTTGGTGTATTCCAATAATTTAATCTTTATTTATCTTTTCTGGGAAATTTCTGCAATTGCCTGTTGGCGTTTGATCGGTTTTTACCGTGAACCCAATATTATCCTGAAGGCGGATAAAGCTTTTTTGGTTACGGTATTCGGAGCCCTTGCCATGTTACTCGGCTTCATCATCTTATATTTTGAGTATGGCAGTTTTGATCTCCGGGTCTTACATGGAATGGCTGCTCCGAATCTGGCCGTCCTCTTAATCATGTTTGGAATCTTCTCCAAATCAGCCACTTTGCCGTTTCACACTTGGCTTCCGGATGCCGGGGTAGCTCCGTCCCCGGTGACTGCATTGTTGCATGCGGCGGTATTGGTCAAGATCGGGGTTTTCGTTTTTGCCCGGGTCTTTGTAGGGGGAGTAGTCCTGGAACCCATTTGGGGGCAGGTCCTACCGGTAGTTGTCGCTCTTAGCACTCTGGTGGCAGGCGGGGCGGCGCTGGTGGAAAATGATATTAAACGAATTATCGCTTATTCCACCGTCAGTCAGCTGGCCTTTATCTTTTTGGGATTATTTATGAAAAGCCAGTTGGCGGTGGCCGGCGCTTTACTCTATATACTAATGCACGGGTTGGCTAAAGCAGGACTATTTCTGTGCGCCGGAATTGTTGAACATAATATTCATACCAAGGATATTCGCCAAATGGGCGGTCTCGTTAAGGCTATGCCGGTTACGGCTATTTCCTTCGCATTTTGCGCCCTTTCGGTGATGGGGATTCCACCTTTTGGCGGTTTCTTCAGCAAATACATGGTAATCGCCGGAGCGGTCGATGGAGGAAACCCTTGGATTGCCGGAACATTTATTTTGAGCGCGTTTTTAACCGTTCTTTATTTGGTCAGGGTTTTTGCGAAAGTATTTTTGGGCGGACCAAAACTTCCTAATGCTAAGGAAGGGACGGTTGGGATGTTATGGGCGGTGGCCATATTAGCAGGGTTATCACTACTCGGTGGATTTTTAATCAGGTTTCCGAATGAGTTTATTCAAATCGCCGTACGGCAGATGGTGGGGATTGAATGATGAATCAGACTATTCTGATGTTGCTGATTGTGATACCGGCAGCGCTGGGATTGTTATTGTTGGCGATTCGAACCAAAATTAAGTATTTTCAAGAGAGTATCGGCCTGGTAATCGCCGCTTACCTATTTTATTTGGTGATCAGTCTTTGGGGCCGGAACGTTTCCATAAATATTCCCTGGGCCGGTTTCGGGATCAATCTGCAATTCCGTTTTTATGGCTTTAGCCAATTTATAGCAGTGGCAATTGCCGGTTTTACCTTTTTAATCACATTATTTACGATAAAATTTATGGAAGATCACCCCCGGAAAAATATTTTTTATGCCTTGCTTTTCATCTCCGAAGCTATGGCGATGGGCGCCGTTTTGGCAAATAATCTGGTAGTGATGCTCTTTTTCTGGGAGAGTATCTTAATATCTTTGTTTTTAATGATTAACCTCGGTAAAGAAAACGCCTATCAAACCGGATTAAAAGCTTTCATAATCGTTGGATTGTCGGATCTTTGCCTGATGTTGGGGATAGCCATTGTTGGAGTACAGGCCAAGACTTTGGTCATGTCTTACATCCATCTTAACACCACCGGCATTAACGGCGTAGCGTTCATTCTAATGTTCATCGGCGCTATGGCAAAAGCGGGAGCAATGCCTTTTCATACCTGGATTCCGGATGCCGCTACCGACGCTCCGCTGCCATTTATGGCTTTAATGCCTGCCGCCTTGGAGAAGCTGCTCGGTATTTACTTAGTAGCCCGGGTATCACTTGACTTCTTTACTTTGACTGAGGGAATGAAGATTACGGTTATGGCCGTCGGGGCGGTCACGATTATTTTCGCTGTAATGATGGCTTTAATTCAAAAAGACTTCAAAAGATTACTATCCTATCATGCTATTAGCCAAGTCGGATATATGATCTTGGGTATCGGGACCGGAACCGCGATCGGTGCGATAGGCGGTGTTTTTCATATGATCAATCATGCTATGTATAAATCATGTCTCTTTTTAACCGGAGGATCAGTTGAAAAAGAAACCGGAACGACCGATTTAAAGCACTTAGGCGGCTTACGCCAACGGATGCCGTTTACTTTTTGGTGTTTCGTCATCGCCGCCTGTTCGATCTCAGGGGTTCCGCCATTTAACGGTTTTGTTTCTAAGGAATTAATCCTGGAGGGAACTTTAGAATCGGGATACGGTCTCTTTTTTGCCGCAGCCGTTCTGGGAGCGGTTTTCACCGCCGCTTCCTTTTTAAAGTTGGGGCATGCCGTCTTTTTTGGGAAGACTCCTCAAGAAATTAAAAAAGCCTCGGATCCGCACTGGTCGATGCTGGTTTCCATGGGAACGTTAGCCCTGGGTTGTCTTTTATTCGGGCTCTGGTATCGGTTTCCCCTTGATTATTTAATAAAACCGGCTCTTGCCTTTAGTTTACTTCCTGATCTCACCGAGGTTCATTTTGCTTTCGGATTAAACGAATTACTTTTAGTTACTGTTGTTATTTTGACTATCGCGCTGTTTAATCATTTGCTCGGAGTCAAATTGAGCGGCAGCGGGTTAGGAGCTTCCGAACACATTCATCAAGCCAAAGGCCTGAATCAAATTTATGATCTAGCCGAAGCGCGGGCCTTTGATATTTATGTTCAAGGAAGAAACGCCGGTCGCTATCTGGCAAAAGGGTTATTTATGATCGACCGGGCGGTCGATTGGTTTTATCAGGTGTTTATCCCATGGGTTGCTTGGCTGTTTTCATCAATCCGCCGGATCCATACAGGTTTGTTTTCAAATTATTTAGCCTGGTCATTGGGTGGCTTGATCTTCATTGTAACTTATTTGGCATGGTTTATGAAATAATAGACATAAGGCACAAGGCGCGAGGCATAAGTAACAAAGCTTTTGATAGATCCCTGGTGGCAACGTTCATTAATAACTTATTACCCTATCTTGGGTAATCAAAAAGACTCATGCCACATGCCTCGAGCCTTACGACTCAAGCTTAAAGAGAGTAGGGGGTTTTGCCGTGGCTTTAGCATTCATCTTGGTACCGTTATTCGGGGCGGCCGCGATGCCGATTATGCGGAAATTTTGGGTAAAGGGTTCAACCCTGGTAACTATCGCAGTCACTCTTTTTATGTTGATAGAATCAGTTTTTAACATCTATCAGGAAGTTACTTCTCAACAAAGTATTAGGTATGGTCGGACCGTTTTGGGCGAAACCGTGATACTGCAAATTGACGGTTTATCTGCCGTAGTATTAATGGTAGTCGCTTTAGTGACCTTGGCCACCATTGTTTTTTCGGCAGGCGTTCCGATTGGCCGCCGTTCGGGATTTAATGCCTTGATTTTATTGGCAGTGACCGGAATGAACGGTTTGGCGATGGCTACTGATATTTTTTCAATCTATGTTTTTCTTGAGATTGTTTCCATTAGTTCATTTATTTTAATAGTTTATAACATGGATGATATCGGGACCGAAGGTTCGTTTAAATATATGATTTTATCGGCGGTAGCTACCTTCTTTCTTTTATTTGGGATCGCGACTCTTTTTGCAATTACCGGTGATGTGTCCTTCGAAGGTTTAGCGGCGGGACTAAGGTCTAACGCGCCTTTGGCCCAGTTCGGCTTGGGCTTTATCTTGTTTGCCTTTGCTTTGAAAGCCGGGTTAATGCCGTTTCATGGTTGGCTCCCCGACGCCTATACCGCTGCCCCGATGCCGGTTTCAATTTTACTTGCCGGTATTATCACTAAGGTTGCCGGAGTATATACCCTGATGCGGGTGATCATTGCCGTTTTCGGGTTTTCACATTCTGTTTCCAGCCTGGTAATGATCTTCGGAGCAATCTCCATGACCTTAGCCGCTTTTATGGCTTTGGGACAGAAGGACTTCAAACGGATGCTCGCGTTTTCAAGTATCAGTCAGATTGGTTACATTTTGATGAGTTTCGCTACCGGCACAACTATCGGATTAATTGGAGCTGTTTTTCATTTCTTTAACCATGCCGTCTTCAAATCACTGCTTTTCTTAAATGCAGGGGCGGTAGAGACTGCAACCGGTACCAGAAAGCTTGACGAGTTAGGCGGATTGGCGGCTAAAATGCCGGTTACCGGAATTACTTCGATAATCGGGCTATTATCGGCAGCCGGAATTCCACCTTTAGCCGGTTTTTGGAGTAAAGTTTTTATTATCATTGCCTTATGGTCATCCGGTTACAAGTTCTATGCCATGCTTGCCATATTTACCAGCGTTGTTACTTTAGCGTATCTCCTTTACCTTCAAAGGCAAGTCTTTTTCGGCAAAGTCCGTGAAGGCCTGGAGGGGATCAAAGAAGTTTCGCCGTTATTATACGGACCAGCTATATTAATGGCTTTATTGGCTGTTGCTGGCGGCGTTTTCTATCCGGTGGCCATTCGGACTTTAAACTCACTCTCTAGTGTACTTATTAAATAATGGAGGTATTTATATGGAACTCCATCTATTAATGTTAATCGGTTTTCTAATAGTACCGGCGATAATAGCCGCTTTTGCCATGGATTTACTCAAGGCGGCGATGGCGCTATTAGTTTCCAGCTTTGGCCTGGCATTAATCATGTTTAACCTGGGAGCTCCGCTGGCGGGTTCGTTTGAACTTTCGGTAGGGGCTGGTTTAATCACAGTGCTGTTTGTGAACGCCATCAGCCTTACCAGGTTGATTACGGAGGAAGAAAGGTTGGAACGGACCAAAGACCATTATAAACGGTTCGCCCTTTTACCGGTGTTGGTGATTCTGATTGGCCTGGTGATGATTTGGCATCAAGATTTTTGGGCCGCCGGGATTTTATCCGTTAAACAGGTCGAGGAACAAACAGTCGGGGAAATATTATGGAAATCACGGGGCCTCGATTTAATCGGTCAGATTATTGTATTGTTTGTGGGAGTTTACGGAGTTTCAATCCTGTTTAGACGGGGGAAGCCAAATGCTTAATTTGTTTGTAATCGATTGGATTGCGGTGGCGATCTTATTCTGTATCGGGTTATATACCATGATTGTGGCTAAGAACCTATTACGGATCCTGATTGGCTTTGAGATTATTGGCAAAGGGGTTTCCTTGGCTTTGATAACTGCCGGTAGCGTTAACGGGAAAATCGCGTTTAGTCAGGCTTTAGCAATTACAGTTATTGTAATTGAGGTCGTATTTATTGCGATTGCTTTGGCAATAGTAATGATTACTCAGAAGAACAAACAATCGCTTGATATACGGAAACTCACCAATCTCAAGGGGTGATCAGAAATGAGCGGAACGGAATTTATTGCTTCTCCACCGGTGGCGTTTATCATTTTTTTGGCTGTTGGAGGGTGGATTAATTTTTCCGGTTCTTGGCTGGCGGAAAAGGGTAAAAAAAGCGCCGGGAAGAAAACTCAATATGCTTGCGGCGAGGATGTGCCGGCCCAAAGAGTTCAGCCGGATTACAACGAGTTTTTCCCATTCGCCTTGTTTTTTTCGATTATTCATGTAACTGCTTTAATTATGGCGACGCTTCCTTCGGGAAATGTCGCGTTAATGGGAGTCTTATATCTGGCCGGAGTGGCGATTTCACTTTATACTCTGATATCGAGGTGAAGAGCGAATGATTGAAAAGATTGTAAGATGGGCTCGGGTAAAATCGCCTTGGATCCTACATTTCAATACCGGAGCTTGTAATGCTTGCGATATTGAGATCGTGGCCGCATTAACTCCAAAGTTTGATCTGGAGCGGTTTGGGACCCAGTTAAAAGGGACCCCGCGCCATGCGGATATTATTCTATGTTCCGGTCCGGTGACCAGGCAAATCAAAGAACGTTTAATGCGGATTTACGAGCAGACTCCAGAACCCAAATTTATTGTGGCGGTTGGTTCTTGCGCCTGTTCCGGCGGGGTGTTTGACGGGTGTTATAGTGTAATGGGAGGAATAGACTCCACCATTCCGGTGGCTGCTTATATACCAGGTTGCCCGGTCCGTCCCGAGGCGATTATAGACGGTGTCGTCAAGTTACTGGAGCGGATTGAAAATCCGGAACTTTCTGGGACAAATGCCGCGCCGCTTGGAGCAAATGGGGGTGACCAAGTATGAATGGCCAAAAACTAGCGGATTTTATCACG
Source organism: Bacillota bacterium (assembly GCA_023415835.1). Classification (GTDB taxonomy): domain Bacteria; phylum Bacillota; class UBA4882; order UBA8346; family UBA8346; genus JAAYHS01. Next base: position 32,286 of record JAEZJK010000121.1, on the reverse strand, counting down.
GAACGTTTTAATGCTCAAAATGTAAATATCTCTCGTGAACGGAGGATCTGGGCTGAGATTCCAGCTCGAAACCTGGTTGAAACAGTCCAAGCCCTGAAAGAAGCGGGAATGGCTTTTAGCGGCGCTATTACCGGGCTTGATCTAGGCGATCGGTTTGAAATCATTTACCATTTATCCAATGACGAGGGGGTTTTACTAAACCTTAAAGTCTTTATATCCAGGGAAGACCCCCGAATTCCGAGTATTACCGATATTTTCCCCGGCTCATTTTTGTATGAAAGGGAATTAATTGATTTATTCGGGATCAAGGTGGAAGGAACTCCGCATAGCCGGAGATATCCTCTCCCCGAAGATTGGCCGGATGGAGAATATCCGCTACGTAAAGACTGGAAGGGGCTCCCTTCCGAGAGCGAGGTGACCGGTAATGGCTCCAATTAAAGTCCCTTTTGGCCCGCAGCATCCCGCGCTTAAAGAACCGGAGAGTTTCAACTTGGTTTTGGAAGGTGAGCGTATAATCGATGCCGAAGTTAAATTGGGCTATAACCACCGTGGGATCGAGAAAGCGTGTGAAAGCAGAAATATTACCCAGTGCATTTATTTAATCGAACGAATCTGTGGGATCTGTTCCCACTCACATTCAACCGCTTTTGTGCAAGCAGTTGAAGAAATAGCCGGATTGGAGACACCGCCCAGAGCGCTCTACATTCGAACGATCATCGCCGAATTGGAGAGAGTCCATAGTCACTTGCTCTGGTTAGGGGTAGCCGGACATGAAGTCGGGTTTGATACTTTATTCATGTATTCTTGGCGGGATCGGGAAGCGGTTATGGATTTATTAGCGTTGATCACCGGAAACCGAATCAATTATGGGATGAATACGGTTGGCGGCGTTCGTAGGGATATTACTCCCGACCAGGCAAGGCAGGTTTTAGAGAGCCTTACATTATTAACGGAACGGACCGAATTTTATATCAAAATTGCGGTAACCGAATCAACCTTAAGGGGTAGGCTTTCCGGCGTCGGAAAGTTACCAAAAGAAACAGCCTTAAGGTTGGGAGCGGTGGGACCGACTGCCCGAGGATCGGGGATTCCGCGGGATATTAGAAAAGATGATCCTTATGCGGCTTATGATCGAGTCGAATTTAAGGTAATCACCGACGAACATGCCGATGTTTTTGGCCGAACGGTAGTTAGGGTTTATGAGTTGTTGGAAAGTTACAAAATCATTCGAGAGCTCCTTGAGAACTTGCCCGATGGTCCGATTGCGGTTAAGGCGCCCCGGAAAATTCCTGCGGGAGAAGCTATTTCCCGCTATGAAGCCCCCCGTGGGGAGGATATTCATTATGTCCGGACCAATGGCACCGAGATTCCGGAGCGGGTGAAAGTGAGGGCGCCGACCCTGGCAAATCTGGCCGCAATCAGAGAAATGGCAAGGGGAGGCTATTTGGCCGATTTCCCGATTATTATTGCAGCGATCGATCCTTGTTTCTCTTGTGCGGACCGAATGATTCAACTAACCGGAGACGGCGGCGGCGAACTTTGGAATTGGGAGAAACTTCGTAACTACAGCATCGATTGGTATCAAAAACGTGGAATTGATTTTAGGGATCATATAGGATGAAGTAATTTTTTTTTCTAAATTTACATTCTTAATGCCGTATGCAAATAGCAATGTCGCAATAATCCACATGCATCCTAAAAAATTATTGCGACATATCTAAAATAGGTTTTGGTGGTGAAGTCATGGATCTCATCTTAAGTTTAGGATATATGTTGATTTTTCCGGGTTTTTTATTTTTATCCTGCTATGGAATGGTTTGTGAATGGGTGGATCGCAAACTTTACGCCCGGTTCCAAAACCGGGTAGGTCCTCCTTGGTTCCAGCCGTTGGCTGATTTCATTAAATTATTAGCTAAGGAAACGATTGTACCGGAAGCCGCCGATCAAAAGATGTTTCAAGTACTGCCAATGGTGGCGCTGGCGGCGGTATTGACCTCATTTCTTTATATTCCGCTTTGGAATATTACCGCTTTTTACTCATTTCCAGCCGATCTGGTAGTGGTTTTTTATTTATTGACGATTCCGGCGCTAGCATTCTTTCTGGCCGGTTGGAATTCAACATCATTATTCGCTGCCTTGGGATCGCTTCGTATTCTTACGCAGCTGTTTGCCTATGAAGTTCCGTTGTTAATAGTATTAATGGGACCGGCTTTGCTTGCCGGGACTTGGTCGATTAGCGAGATCACCGCATTTTTTGTTAATAATCCTAATCTGTTGGTTGTTAATATAATCGGTTTCATCGTCGCCATAGTAGCGATTCAAGGCAAATTAGGGCGTGTCCCTTTTGATATCGATGAAGCGGAGACTGAGATTGTCGGGGGGCTTTTCACCGAATATAGCGGCCGTTTGTTAGCCATCATCCGACTATCGGTAAGTGTGGAGATGGTGGTCCTGGCTACTTTAATCTCCGCTATCTTTCTTGGCGGTTCATTTGGGCTTGGACCGGTATGGGGCTTTATTTTATACATTTTGAAGACTTTATTCATCGTCGCCCTTCTCGCTTTGTTCAAGTCAGTGGTGGCCCGTTTGCGGATGGAACAGATGATGCGTTTTTGCTGGAAATACCTAGCTCCGATCGCGTTGTTTCAATTGCTGATTAATATTGTTGTGAAGGCATTAATAATTTAAAGCCTAAAGATTTAAAGTCAAAAGTTTAGAGTGGAAATCTTTAGGTTTAGTTTCGGCTTTCTTATCAGAAACGGTTGATCTAGAATGTTGTTTGCTACCAATTATGGTCAATCCGCGGGCTGAAACCCCACGGCTGAATATATTTCACGCACGAACCCCCAAAAATGGGGCTACCGGATCTAATATATTATTTAATATTACGTTTTAATATCTAGGGTAGCCGGCTTTAGCCGGGTTGACTATAAGCCTAGCCGTGCGGGTTTAGCCCGCGGGGACAGAACCTCTTACTTTTTGGATATCAAGATCAACCGTTATTGAAAACAGAGCCTTAGTTTCTTTAGGCTTTTGACTGACGACTTGAGCTTGCGACTTGGTATAAGGAGATGTTTTAATGTTAGGGTATAAAAAATTTCACCCCAAGATTTTGCCGGAAGTAATTAAGACTTTATTTAAATCTCCGGCCACTATTAAATATCCCGCTGAAAAAATAGAGATGCCAAAAGATTTTCGGGGAAAGATTATTTTCGATTCTAAATCATGTATCGGCTGTAAATTATGTGTGAAAGACTGCCCGGCCGGAGCGATTAAGATTGAACCGACCGGAGTGGAGAAGAAGTATAAATGTACCATATTGCTGGATCGGTGCCTTTTTTGCGCCCAATGCGTTGATTCGTGCAAGCGTAACGCTTTGTCAACGACAACCGAATTCGAACTAACCTGCTTAGAACGGGATCAATTCGAGGATACTCAGGAATGAACGAAATATCCCAACAGCTTGCGGCTATTATAGAAAAATCGCCTAAAGTAGCTTTTTTAGGGGTCGGTTCACCCTTACGGGCGGATGATAATGTTGGAAATCGGTTGGTAGCTCTATTGGAAGCGAAGTTAAAAGCCAATCCGGGACAGGAATTTCGTTTTTATCAAGGCGAATCAGCTCCCGAGAATTTCACGGGAGCGATTCGCGATTTTAGTCCGGAATATTTGATCGTTTTTGATGCGGCGGAACTTGGAGAGTCCCCGGGAATGTTTTCGATAATCCCGCCCGATAAAATCGACGGCGCTAGTTTCGCCTCCCATGTCTTGCCTTTAAAGATTATCTGCAATTACCTAAGCGCCACCACCGCCGGATGCCGAATCATAATGGTGGGGATCCAGCCTCAAAGCGTCGCGTTTGGCGAATACCTTTCCCCGGCGGTTAAGGAAGCAATTGAAAACTTTGTAGTAGGGTTAAAAAGTATGATCGGTTGATTTTATAACTTAAGTTTTAATTTATTAAGCTCTTTCTGTATTTTCACTTCCAGTTCTTTCTTTTTAGCTTCCAAATTCTGTTCTTCTTTGTTCAGCTGCATCTGAACCTCATCCAGCTTATTAGTAATTTCCTTCTGATATTGGAGTTTTGCCGACTCTAAAGCTTGTTGATTTTTGAGGAGCTTGGCGTCGACTTTGGCTCGGAGTTCTTTGGTGAACCCGGCCATTTTTTCGCCTACGGTTTCCTTTAATCCGTCTGTGATTACCTGGTTAAGGTTCGAAGTTACTTTCATCTCCAACTGGTCTTGGGTTCGAACCAATTGATAGTTGACGGTAATATGATCCAAGCCGGAAAGGGACTTTCTGACTATTTCCGAAACTAGATCACCAGGCGCTTGTTTACCGGTAAAATCGGATTTGATATTATTACCGGTCAACAAAACATTTAGGTTCATTGAGTCGGGGGTCATTTGGAAAACGGCGTCAATTTCAGCTTTACCCGAAATAATTTTAGTCGGAAGATAGTCGCTGCCGGGGAAATCAATTCCGGGGAGGGGTAAATTCTCCAATTTTAAGTTGATTTTATCCCGAAAAGCCGGTGAGATATGGTTAATCTGGCCATCTAGTTTCAAATAAGCTTGGTTGGAAGTCTTCCCGAAGACATCAACGGTTATTGGCAATCCATAGATTGGGGGTTCACTGGTGATCCCGTTGACGATGCCTTTTCCATAAAAACCGTCCATGGAAGAACTGGGGGTCCCTTTCCCGGAAATAGCGATTTTTTTGATTAAAAAGCGGGGAAAGGTTTTCCGCCCCGGAAATGCAATATCCTGTCCGCCGCGGGGATGTTTTTCCTTAGGCGGATTATCCACTTTGACCGGGAGTGATTTTTGGATCTCGTCGGCAATTTTTAATACTGTGGTTGAAGCATTGACTAAGGGCTTTCCGAGCAAAGCCTCTGCGTAATTAATACTCCCCAAATCCGGGACTTTGGCCAAGGCTAACAAGGAACGGTAATCAGCTTCCGCTTCTTCTTTCAACCCTTTAACCGTTTTTTCCAAATCATGATTATCCTTTTTAAACTGGTCATCGGTGGTTTTGATTTTGGAACGGATGTCCTTCAATGAGCTTTGGGTATCTTGGATTAGCTTCAATTGTTCTTTCAGTTCCAAAAGGTTTTTGGAGTCCAAATTTTTTATTTGGGCTGTTTTACCATCAAGGCTTTTAAGTTCGCCCTTGATGTTTTCCAATTCCTTGACATTAGCATCCCATTTTTTCTGGTAATCGTTTAGTTCTTCATTAATTCGTTCGGCGGAGAGGTCGGTTTCGAATCGATAGGATGCGGTGAGTTTTTCGGTATCCAAGTTCTTGGTGATGGTCTCCGGGTTAAGGATCGGCATTTTGGCGATACTTTGTTGTAATTTTGATTGGGATTTTCCTAACTTCCCGGGCAGTACCTTTTTGTTTAGCTTGCCGTCGGTTTTACGGGGCGCGTTAAAGGTCAAATCTTCAACGATAATCTCATCAATGACTGTCTTGCCTTCATATAAAGGTACGGGCGCCAGTTTAAAGCTGATGTTTTTGGTATCAATCAGGTTTTTCCAAGTATCGGCGGGGTTAGTAATTTGAATATTTCCGATCCGGACCGCTAAATTGATTGGATCAAGCTGGAACCTTTCGACATCTACTTTGGCGCCGATGACTGCTTGCAATGATTGTTCAAGGGACCATTCCAGGAATGAATTGGCCCAGAAGAAGCAAATTACGCCAATTATTAGAAGAAATCCGATTAGAATCAGAATTGCTTTAGTTCTCACTTTGCTCACCTTCTTTTATTGCAGTTTTATCTTTTGATACATTTGATAGAGGCTGTTGCCCTGAATAATTTTCATTATTTTGAACTGGTTTACTTTAGCGGCCATTTTCAACTGATAAAACTTGACCAGTTGTTTAAAGCCCCAATATACCGGGAAAAATGCGGCTAAAGATACTAGTAGGCTTCCCAGGACAACGGTATTGTAAAATTTGGACAGGGGAGCGATTGGAATATTGTAAAGATAAGTCCAAATTGGCTTTAAAAACTCGACTTTTACCAGCAAAAAATAACCGAGGCTGTGGAATTGGGGGTCAAAGAAGTAAGCAAAACAACCAAAGAAAAAAATACCGAAAAAGGCTGCCCCAATACTGACATTAAAGATTAGAATAGCTATGAACACAAATACGTTTTGCAGCGTCAAAAACGGGGCTAACCCGATAATCGAACCCAACGCGAATCCTGCCGCAATATGGTGCGGTTCTTCGCCGGAGTGGAGCGTTTTAATTAATTTGAAGACAAAATCCAACCAGAACATGATGGCCCCTCCCTTACAAGTTTTTGATCAGTCTAAAGTCAAAAGTCATAAGTCCAAAGACTTAAGTCTATTCTAAGATCTTAACTTTTATGTTGTATTTTTGAATGTTGATCTTTTCGCTATTAACTTAATGTTGTTCACCATGACTTTTTCAAAAGACATTTGATATATTCAAGTTTAATAAGAGGTTTCCTGCAGATGTAATTGATTTACTGATTAAAAAATTTACAAAGGTTAGGTCGGTTTTGCAATTGTATAAAACGAAATAAAAGATCCGGCCTTGCTTTTAGCAGGAAACCCAGGAAAATGGTGGAATTTATTTTAGTATAATTTTGGATGAAGAAGGAATTAAGGCGAGGTTTAACACTCCTATCTTTACCACCCACCCGCTGAGGCGGGGAGGGAAGTAGTGAAAATCCTGAAAAAGTCATGGCAAATAATACTAGAACATTTGAGTCAAACGCTGAAATAACTAAGAAGTATGCCTCAAAGTTCAACGCTGGAGATCCAGCATTGCGCGGCCGGGTCGAGGAACTAAGCCAAAGGATGCATCAAGTATTTGAAAGCGGGATTACTCCCCCTGCCGAAAAAGGCCATCGTTACGATCTTTGTTCGCTGAAGGACGCCTGTTTGCCGTCGTTGACGCGGAATCCCGGTCGGTGAAGAGTTATATTCGGAAGGAGATTGATGGAGATTGATTGTTACTCAAGAATGCCGACCGGAGGATGAATCCTCCGGCTACAAGGTAGAAGGGCTTTGCCCTGTGCGGGATGAAACGTTTGGCTTGAAATTAGCCAAGGATGGCTTGCATCTTGTAGATATCAGCCGGGCCGTAACAGCCCGGTTTTTAAAAAAAGATAAAATAGCCATCTATTGCAAGAATATGTTCATTCCTTAGAAAAACAATCTTATTCTTGCAAGAATGAACTGATTCCTTTAAAGAAGAACCTCATTACTTAAAAGAATGATCTCATTTATAAAAGGAACGTTCTCATTTATTGCAAAAACGAACTTATTCTTAAAAGGAATGATTCCCTTCATAGCAAGAATTACCTAATATATAATAAAAATGAGAAAGTTATTGATTATCAGATTCTTTCTTGGGGGATAACCTACCCCGTCCGCTCCCAAAATAACCACATTCTCTATGGCCAATTAAATACGAATGCCAATTAATCATAATCAGCCCTAAATACCCTCACGTTATACGTTTCATTCATCTGTTTGCAATTAACAACAAATTAAGCTGTTGCCATAATTAACAGATTATTACAAAAAAATTATTGAATTATAACTTAAATTATGTTATATTGTGGATAATGTTGGTAAACAATATCAATTTTTCTTTTATTTGGATGACAACGCAATGATATTGATACTAAAATACCGACAAAATCTAATAACCAAGGAGGAATAACAATGGTGCAAGGACAATCATTGGAAGCGCGTTTGGCCGTCGCCAGGTTATTGATGAACGGAATGAAGTTAAACACCGAACGAATGGCCACGCGGGGCGTGACCGCTGAAAAAGTAACCCGGTTGACCAGCCTGTACGATCAGGCGATCGAATTCGATAAGGATCAGGAAGTGCTCAAGGCCAAACTCAAGGAAAAGACCACCCGCCTCGAAGAGACGATTGAAGAACTGAACAAGTTAGTCTCCGAGATCCGGAAGTTGGTTAAGATCGAGATTCCGCGGGAATTATGGCGGGAGTTTGGGATCGAGGATCAAAGGTAATTGGAAAAGGCCGTGAATGTAAGTTCATGGCCTTTCGTTATGCTTCAGCGAGTATCAGGTTAAACACCTAAAAAACCGCCCGCTATGCGGGTGAGATTAAAAGCTTAAGCAAGGAACCTCAGTAAAGAGGAAAAGCAAGCGGTAATGTCGAAAAATATGTCAAACAATAATTGAAGAAGGTGTTACCGATGGACCGGGAACGAAAAGTGCCTGATGTGGTTATACGGCGGCTACCCCTTTACTTGCGGGCGCTCGAAATAATCGACCATAGCGAGTTACCGATTATCTCATCGGAACAATTGGCCAAAATGGTTGGAACTTCGGCCGGCCAAGTCCGAAAAGACCTTTCTTATTTCGGGGTCTTCGGTAAACAAGGAGTGGGCTATCAAACCGCCTCACTCCGCGATGAATTCCGGCGGATCCTCAAATTGAACCAGGAGCTTAGCGTGGGTTTGATCGGTGTGGGTAATCTAGGCGCCGCTTTGGTAAGATATCATCAAAAGAGCCCGGTACACCGGCCTTTACAAATTGTCGCGCTCTTTGATACCGATGATAAAAAAATCGGCCGGAAAATCGCTGAAGTCGAGGTCTTCCCGATGGATGAGTTAGAAAAAAAAATCGTCGAGTTTCAGATTAAACTGATGATCTTGACTTTTCCGGCGGTTAATGTCCAAGATGTGGTCGATCTTTGCGTTAAAAACGGGGTTAAATCATTTTTAAACTTTGTTCCGGCGTCGATTAAAGTCCCTCCCGGAGTTAAGCTTCATACTTCCGATGTGACCCTTGAGTTGCAAAGCCTGGCTTATTATACTTGAAAAAAGGCAAGAGGCAAGAGGGAATAGGCCCCTCGCTTTTTCTGGCGGCGCCATGGCAAAGTATAGATACCGGCCCGCCGGAGCAATCGAAAGGATGAAAATAGGCGGTAAAGCTGGGTAAAGCTAGAGAGAGCTAGGAAAACCTAGGAAAACCCACTCTTGCCTTATGCCTTTTGCCTCATGCCTTTCCAGTCTAACCCTATTTTTTCTTTGGAGAGACGTGAATGTCAACTAAAAGAATCGTGATGCTAAGCGTTTTAATGGCTTTGGGAATCGTCCTAAACGCCATGGAAAATTTATTTTTGCCATGGACGATTCTACCGATACCCGGGGCCAGAATCGGTTTGGCGAATATAGTATTTTTAATCATTTTACTCCTGGAAAATTTTAAAACTGCCATGACGCTCTCAATTTTAAGAACTTTAATTTTAGGGGCCTTGACCGGGACGCTCGCCACGCCGGTTTTTCCCTTGAGTCTTGGCGGAGCTGTTTTAAGTATGCTGTTGATGAAAATATCCCGTTTAGCATTGGGAGATAAGCTTAGCCTAATTGGGTTGAGCATTATTGGGGCTGTAGGGCATAATCTGGGGCAGTTGTTGGTTTTATCGCTGCTTCCCGGCCTTTTTCCAGGAATCTCAGTATTATACCTCCTACCGGGGTTAATGTTGCTGGCTATTCCGGCGGGGATGATCACCGGTTGGGTGGTTGAACGAATTTTTCCGACCGTCGCTCGGGAGTGGCGGAATATATGACTGAGTTTGAAGGGACAATCGAGCAGATCATCTTTTATAATCAGGACAACTATTACACTGTAGCCAAGATTAAGTCCCGTTCCGGAAAACCGGCAACCGTGGTGGGAAACCTGCCGCCTTTATATCCCGGAGAAACCTTACTTCTCAAGGGAGAATGGATCCAGCATAAGGAATATGGCGAGCAGTTTCAAGTTGAAGAATGGGAAAGGCGGATCCCCAAAACCTTACCCGGTATCGAGCGTTTTTTGGCCAGCGGTTTGATTAAAGGGATCGGAACGGTTACCGCCCAAAAAATCGTCCGTAAATTTGGCCTTGAGTCCTTGGAGATCATTCAAAACAATCCGGAACGTCTAGCGGAGATTCCGGGGATTAGCGTTAAAAAAGCCCTAAAGGTCGCCGCCAGTTTGGAAGAGCACGCCGCCATTCAACGAATCATGGTCTTCTTACAGGGAGTAGGGATCAGTCCGGCTTATGCTTTAAAGATATTTCGCGTTTACGGCAACGAAGCCGTTAATGTAGTTTCCGAAAACCCGTACCGCTTGGCCGACGATGTCTTCGGAATCGGGTTTAAAATCGCCGATCAAATAGCCGGGAAACTAGGTATTCAAACGGACTCGCCTTACCGGATCCGCGCCGGAATCCGGTATTTGTTAAACGAGGTAAGCGGCGAGGGGCATGTTTTTGCTATCGAAAAGGATTTTCTAACCAAAGCCGGTCAAGAATTGGGCGTCAATGAACTTCAATTAGCGGCTGAAGTTGAAGAACTCATCCTGCAAAAGGAAGTGTTTAGAGAAAACGTTTCCGAGTTTACAGCGCTTTACTCGGCCCCGTTTTATTACAGTGAAGTTGGAGCTGCCGCTAAAATCGGAAATTTACTAGGGATTGAATTAAAACGGATTTCAGTTAACCCGGAAGCGGCGCTAAAAGATTTTTCGGTTAAAAATCAAATCACCCTTGCGCCTAAACAGACGGAAGCGGTAATTAACTCCTTAAAATATGGCATAATGGTGATTACCGGAGGCCCCGGAACCGGTAAAACGACTATTATCAAGGCCATCATCGAGCTTTTCAATAAAGCCCAAATGCCGGTATTATTAGCTGCGCCTACCGGCCGCGCCGCTAAGCGTTTGGCCGAAACTACCGGGCAAGAGGCCAAGACTATTCACCGTTTATTGGGATATGGCAATGAATCCAAGAATGGCGGCAGATTTCAACATAATGAAAAAGAGCCGTTATCCGCTGAAGTCTTAATTATCGATGAATTTTCAATGGTTGATTTACTGCTTTTCTATAATTTATTAAAAGCGATCACCCCTGGCACCAGGCTGATTATGGTGGGGGATGTTGACCAGTTGCCGTCGGTCGGGCCCGGCTCGGTATTGCGGGACTTAATTCAATCACAAAGTATTCCTACGGTCCGTTTGGATGTTATCTTTCGCCAAGCCGGGGAGAGCTTGATTGTTTCCAACGCTCATAAAATTAACCACGGAGACTTTCCCTATCTATCAACTTCTAAAGATTTTTTCTTTATTCCAAAGGAAGAACCGGAGGAAATTGTCCACACCATTACTGATCTAATTAAAAGCCGAATTTCCGGTTATTTGCAATGTGATCCCTTGGAAGACATTCAAGTTTTGACCCCGATGCGCCGGACCATAACCGGAGTAGAAAATCTCAACCTTAATCTCCAAGCGGCTTTAAACCCTCTCCAAGCTGATAAAGGCGAACTTCGATTCGGCGCTAATGTTTTTCGTGTCGGTGATAAGGTGATGCAGCTTAAAAACGATTACCAGAAGTTGGTCTTCAACGGCGATATCGGAAGGGTTAGAGAGATTGACCTTGAAGAGCGCACCCTGACCGTCGCCTATCAGGATGTTGACGGGGAACGTTTAATCGGCTATGAATCAGAAGAGTTGGATCAATTGGTCCTATCCTATGCAATCTCAGTACATAAGAGCCAGGGAAATGAATATCCGGTAGTAATAATGCCGGTTACCACTCAACATTTTTTGATGTTGCAACGTAATTTGTTATATACTGCGGTAACCAGGGCCAAGAAAATGGTTGTTATCATCGGTACCAAAAAAGCGATTGCCATCGCCGTAAAGAACAACCGGATCGAGGAAAGGAATTCATTATTGCAACAACGAATTAAGGGGGCGATTGGCGGAAGAGGGTGAAAGATGCTATCTCCGCAATATTTTTTGTATTTGGCAACGGGAACTGACGGTCAATCCAGACTGGATCTAACCAGTAACCCGCGGATCGACGCTTGTTTACTCGAAGCGAAAGGTTTTCATACCATCTGCCTACTCCGACCGCCACAGCCGTTATGGATTATCGAAACCGCCCTTCAGAAGCTCTCATTAGATTCAAAGCATATCACGACTAAATTTTTTCTAAAACGGGCCATTCAAATACTTAAAGAACTTTCTCCGCAGGTTCGTTTTAGTTCCGACTCCTTATTGCTTAACGATATTAAGGCAGACGGATTTGAACCTCCGGATTTGGAAAGCACTTTTAAGGGCAGATCCCTATTACTGTCGGAAATTCCGGAACTCTTAAGAAACTACGGGCATGATCTGCCTTGGGACGCCGAAGACTGGCTCCAATATTTATATTGTGAAGGAAACATTCATAGAGAGGCCGCTGTCTCCTATGACCGAATCGGGTTGACCTATTGCCGGCGTTGCGGTTCAACCAAAGAAATCAATGAAGACAGTTGTTTCTTTTGCGGCAATCCTCATTGCCTAACTTGTTCCAATTGCCAGAACATGGGATTGGCAAAGAGTTGCACCCCGCTTTATTCAGCCCCTAACCTAGATAAGTTGGGATTTAAGGAAAAAATAAAACCGGTATTAAATTTTCAACTAACACCACCCCAGTTTCGGGCTTCACAACAGCTAGAGATATTTTGGGAACAAAACAGCAATGAATTTTTAGTCTGGGCGGTATGCGGGGCCGGCAAGACCGAAGTCAGTTTTGGGATTATCGCCAGAGCCTTAAGTGAAAGGGCCAGGGTTTTGGTTGCTATCCCTCGAAAGGACGTGGTTCAGGAGCTCTTGCCCCGTTTTGAAAAGGCCTTTCCGGAGGTGGAGGTTACCGCATTATTTGGCGGCAGCGGGAACCGGTTTCCGGATGTTCCTTTGACCATTGCCACCACTCATCAGTGCCTAAGGTTTTATCAAAATTATGATTTAATAATCTTGGATGAAGGCGACGCCTATCCTTATCAGGGAAGCGCCATGCTGCGTTTTGCGGTCAAGAGATCCCTTAAACCTAATGGGAAAATGGTAATTATGACGGCAACACCCGACCAAAACTTAATTAATAAAACCAGTTCCGGGAAGATACCGTTTGTCACTATTCCGGCCCGGCCACATCGCAAGCCGCTAATTATACCGGAATTAATCAAGCAAGATCTTCGGGTTCCAACAATTCCCAGTTCGAGATGGGAACCACCACCCCTCATTAAGCAGTTTTTATTAGATGTAAAAAGAAATAAGCGGCGCGGACTGATCTTTTTACCAACCATTAAACTCATCAATGAAGTTGGCGAATATTTAATTAAATGGGCTAATACGCAGGGTATTAGCGGGGCCATCATTCATTCCCGAGTTAGAAACAGGGATACGATCAAAGCGGAATTAGTCAACGGCGCTAAAGATTTTTTAATTGCCTCCACTGTGTTGGAGAGAGGAATCACCATCCCAAATTTGGATGTGTTAGTTCTACTAGCCGACAATGAAACGGTTTTTGACAGCCGGACCCTGGTGCAAATCGCCGGTCGCTCGGGCCGGCTTGGCGAACCGGCGCGGGTGATTTTTACCGCCAAAAGTGTTACCAAAGCGATGCGGGATAGTTATCAATGGATTACCAAAATGAACGAAGAAGGCTTGAGTTTAGGGTACCTTGATTGATTCCACTTTGTTAAAATTGAAAAATTACGTTTAAAATAACGCGTTAAATCGTTCGCGATTATTTTCAAAACGAGCTTAAATTATTGAATTTAACAAAGTAGATTTGACATAATCCGGTTAAAAGTTTGTAACATTTAGGATGTCAATTTTTACTAAAAGTCAATTAACTCTAGCGTTTATAGGGTTTTGGAATAAATTGAATTTCAAATTAGGTCTTGGGTCTTATTAAACTTTTTGGGAATGATGACGATGGATTATATAGGGATAAAGAAATGGTTTTGTCAGGTTGGATTTGGATTAATTGAACTTATATATCCTGCCGCTAAGGAATGCCCTATCTGTCGCCAAGAACCAAGTTACCGGCAAGGCATCGGGAAAAATTGTTTCCAGAAAATCAGTTTGATAACTCCTCCGATTTGCCAGAAATGCGGGCGGCCGCTTCGTTTGAAAGTCGAAGATGAGGATACCTGCGGTCAATGTAAGGGAAATCGATATTATTTTTCTAAAGCTAGAGCGGTCGGCCTATACGAGGGAGCTTTACGGGAATATCTAAGCGAACTTAAATACCGGTACCGCCCGGAATTGGGAGAAGCTTTAGGAGAGTTAATGGTAGAATGGATTAAAATTAATCCGGAATACCAAAAAATTGATTTGATTATTCCAGTTCCGATCCATCGTCAAAAGTTGGAGCTCCGTGGTTATAATCAGGCGGAATTGTTAGCTAATCCAATTCAGAGGCATTTTGGAATTAAATTAAAGAACGATATAATAGTCAGGGACAAATTAACCGAATCCCAAAACTCATTAAGCAAAGAGAACCGTTTTTCCAATATCGCTAACGCGTTTCGCGTGATTGACGCTCAATCTTTATCCGGGACCTCCGTTTTATTGATTGATGACATTTTAACCACCGGGGCCACAGTCTCGGAAGCGGCCAGAGTGTTGTTGAGATCAGGCGCTATAACGGTTAAAGTCTTGACTTTAGCGGTGGGAGTAATAGATACCACTTGGTTAGAAAATTAGGGGAGGCAGATAATGGACGTACGAAATTGTAAGCGCTGCGGCAAAATTTATAATTACAACGGCGGTGCGGTTTGCAACAATTGTCTCCGGCAGGAGCAGGAAGACTTTGAAAAAATTCGCGAATACCTTTTTCAGAACCCCAATTCATCGGCTGCGGAGGTTAGCGAGGCGACTGGAATTGAGTTGAAAGTTATCTCCAGATTTTTAAAAGAAGGACGCCTGGAAGCGGACTACATCAAAATGTCGGATGGTTCCGAATTAACATGTGAAAAATGCGGTAAGCCCGTCAAATCGGGCCGGTTTTGCGAAAATTGCGTCCGGGAAATGCAGGCTGATTTTGGCAAAGCCATTAAACCGGCTGCTGCTCCGGCTAATAATTTTCAACCCGGAAAAGTCCATACTTTTGAACATATTTTACGGCGAAAAGATTAATCAGATACATTTTGAAAGTGGGTGATAATGGATGATCATCTCCAATAAGCAAGTTCAAAATATTTTGCAGTTGGAACGGGTTAATTCCCTTAAAAAGAAAGACATGTTGAAAGACACTAACGTAGTAACTAAAAACGATAGTTTAGTCTTGTCCGGCCGGGCACAAGAATTAAACTTCGCTAAGGAACAGGTGCTAAAGTCTACCGGAGTTCGTGCCGATAAGATTCTTGAACTCAAGAAACAAATTGAGGAAGGAAACTATCAGGTATCCGGGAGTGAGATCGCTGCTAAAATGATCGGCCGGAGCCTGGTAGATGAAATTACCGGGAGGTAACCCGCATGCTCGGCAATAATGAATTACAAATAAAGCTGGTTGAAGGGCTATCTATTTTAAAAGAACTTCACCAGTTGAGCCTGGAGAAGAAAGACGCAGTTTTAAAGGATGAGATCGAGTTATTAGAAAAAATAGTCCTCAAGGAGGAGGCTTTAACAGATAAGTTTAAGAAGATTGATGACGCCTGTTCCCCACAGGTGCAATTTTTTTTAAGCGGAAAGACTACCGATCTACCCGGAGCTATTACCGATTTACTTAAGGAAATTAAAGAAGTCGCCTTAAAATTAAAAACAAATAATCGGCTAAACCTGGAACTGATTCAAGATTCCTTAGCTATTACGCAGTTTACGGTTAATTCTTTGCTATCTTTGGAAGAGATGGAGGCCGGGGTATACGGCGCTTCAGGTAAAATAGAATCGAATCAAAAAAAGAACGTCTTTCTCGATTATAAGGGGTGATGATGGATGCGTTCAACTTTCTTCGGCTTAGAGATCGGCTATCGGGGGTTAGTAACACATCAAGCCGCCCTGGACGTTACCGGGAATAATATTAGTAATGCCAGTACCCCCGGATATTCACGGCAGAGGGCGGAGATTACTTCAACCGAACCTTTTACTTACCCGGCGTTTAACCGTAGCAATGCAGCCGGGCAGATGGGCACCGGTTCTCAAGTATCGGAGATTTTAAGGATCCGGGACGAACTAATTGACGCCCAAATCCGGCGGAACACCTCTAGTTTAGGCTACTGGGAGTCCAGTAACAATTTACTGGGACAGTTGGAATCGATTGTGAATGAACCGGATACGGAGAGCGGCAATATCCGTACCGCAGTGGACGCATTTTGGTCTGCGCTGGAGGATTTTTCAAAGTCACCCGAATCTATGGAATTGCGCACGCCTTTGCTGGAAGCCGCGATAACCATGACTGATTTTATTAAGTCGGATTATAACCAGTTTCAATTGCTCCGTGAAGATACCAATCAGCGGATAGTAAATAAAGTTGATGAGCTCAACCGATTGGCCGAGGAAATTGCTGAATTGAACAACCAGATCGGCAAGATCACTGCCTTGGGGGATAACCCCAACGACCTGTTAGACCGGAGAGATCAACTGGTTGAAGAAGCCTCAAAGATCGTCAATATCTCTACAACTGTAGATGCGCAAAACCGGATGTCCTTGACTATTCAGGGTATTCCCCTAGTGAACGGGATTACTGCCAATAAAATAACTACGACCCCCAATCCCAATGACGAGAGTATGGTTGAACTCCGCTGGCAAGCGTTAAACATGAAGGTTGATGTCCGAAACGGCGAACTTAAAGGGCTGCTTGAAGCCAGGGATGAACTTATCCCGGAAATTTTAAAAGACTTGGATAATTTCGCCTTTACCATGATTAACTCAATCAATAATTTACACCGGACTGGTTACGGGCTTGACGGTAGCACCGATGAAGACTTTTTTGTCGGCTCCGGCGCTTGCGATATCTATGTCTCTTCACGGATCAACGACGGTGAAGCAGGATTGAGGCGGATTGCCGGATCATCAACTAAGGATGGCCTAGAGGGGAATAATGAAATTGCCTTGGCCATGGCGAAACTGGCCGATTTAAAATTATTTATTAACGGCTCCGCAACCATGGGAGATTTTATGGGGACTTTGATATCTAAGATAGGTTCCTGGGCACAGGAAGCTGATTTAAATACGGAACATTACACTTTATTAATTGAAAATTTGGACAGTAAACGGGAGTCGATCAGCGGTGTTTCCATGGAAGAGGAGACCACCAATATGCTCCGTTTTAACCAAGGGTTTAATGCGGCGGCCAAGATTATTAACATGATGGACGAAATGTTGGATGTAATCGTCAATCAATTGAAGCTATTCTAAGTGCAATTTGCTTAGAGATGTGAATGGGCAATAGGCGATAGGCAATGGATTTTTTTGAAACCTGTTGCCTGAAATTGATTGTTTGTTTTTTTACGCGCGCCTCTTGCCTCACACCTGAATAGTTAAGGAGGTTCTGCCATGCGAGTATCGTTAAATATGATTTATGGCAATTACAACCACAATTTACGCAGGATGGAGTCGGATCTTTATGATTTGAACAACCAGATCGCCACTAAACGGCGGATTAACAAGCCTTCGGACGATCCGATCGGCACCGCTCTCAGTATGCGCTACCGGACTACTTTGACCAAGATCGAACAATACACCTCGAATTCGAATGACGCCTCCAGTTGGTTGAATTTTACCGATGAAGCGTTATATGATGTAAATCAATACCTGCAAGCAATTCGTGAAGATATAGTCGGCTGCGACACTACTTCTTTAACCCCTGAATCTTCCATGGCTCTTGCCAATAAATTGGTTGAATATAAAGATGGACTTATGGAAAAGGCCAACTCCAATCTAAATGGGCGATACGTCTTTGGCGGAGATAAAGTGACAGTCCCCCCATATGTGAAACGGGCGGTGGTCACGGGTGATATATTGAATTTAAATAATATTAATAACATCGATATCACCGCGGCCAACGATCGGTTTACCATTAGTCTGGACGGAAAAGCTCCGGTTACAATTGCCTTAAGTAACTTAAAAACCTATGACGGTTCCGCCGGTAACGACTTGAATGCCCTGACAGCCGATATTCAGGTTCAATTAGATTATGCTTATGAAATCGGTCAGTTTAGTGTACCGGTGAAAGTGAAGGTCACCCCGGAGAACAAATTGGCTTTTTATGCCGGGACTAACCCTTCGGACGGAACCCATACCATCGTTTTAGGCGACTCCGGCCAAGCCTTACTGGGTCAGTTGGGATTCGGTAGCAATGCCAATACCAAAGAATTGACGGCTGCCAATCAATTGAGCGAGCCGATTCAAGTAATGGGCAAGCCGGGGTTAATTAACGGGACCGCTCAAGGCGGGTCATTGACCACGGTTGAACTAGCCGCCAATACTGAAGCGGATGATTACTATAACGGGTGGACGATTAAGATCACTAGCGGTCTTGGAGCGGGTCAGTTCCGAACGGTCGATGATTATGACGACGTAACTGATACTGTGACGATTAACCCTGATTGGGATATCGCGCCCGATAATACTTCGACTTACGCCCTTTATCCGCCAACAGTAGGAACGGTTGTCGCTGCGAGCAATATGCCAACGCCGACGATTCAGTTAGCTAATTATAACATCCCGGCCGATTATTATGTGGGAATGCCGATTACCATTACCAACGGAGCAGGTTTGGAGCAGACTCGGACCATTGATTCTTATGATCCCGCGACCCAAATTGCTACAGTTAATGAACCATGGGGCACCCTACCGGACGGGACTTCCAGCTATGCGATTGACCCCAATTATTATACCGAGGCCAACAGTAAGTTCCGGATTAAGGTCGGCAATGAACTGACCCAGGAGATTAGCCTGACCGCTGGCAACTACACTGCCGAGGAGTTTGCCGCCGAGGTCGAAGCTAGGATCCGGGAACGGGGCGGCGCTTACGCCAACATCCAAGTGACAGTGACCAACGATAACCGGCTCCGAATCGTCGACGCCTCCGGAAATCCTCAGGATATCAAGTTGGAGTCCGGTTCCAAAGCGGATATGCTTTGGGGGATGGGATTTGAGGATGGGGTTTATTCGGAACGGCCGGTAATGAACTATGAGGGGAACCAGGGTATTACCGAGTATGATGTCAATTCCGGAGTACGGGTCGAGATCAACACCATCGGCGACCAGATTTTTGACCCCATCTTTCAGCATTTTGACGAGGCGATCCAATGTCTCCGGGCCGCTAGCACTAATGATACAGCCCGCACACTAGATCTGCTCTCCGATTCGATAGCCAACATTGATAAGGACCTTTCACGGGTCCTAATAACCGAAACCAAAGTAGGCGCCAAGGTCAACCGTGTCGAATACAACCTGACCCGGCTGAGCGCTTCTAAAGAAAATGTAACCACCTTATTAAGTAAGAACGAGGATCTGGATCTTACTCAAGCCGCTACTGATTTGGCTGCCAAGGAACTTGCCTACCAAGCCGCCCTTAAAGCCGGCGCCAAGATCTTACAGATGACGTTGATGGATTATGTTTAAGGCAATAGGCAATAGGTAAGAGGGAATAGGGATTATGTTAGGTAGTGAATTATGGATGTAAAAAGGATTGAAAGTTTTCGAGATTTGATTATTTGGCAAAAAAGCATTGATTTAGTTGAAAATATTTATCAGATTACTGATAAATTACCTAAAAAGGAGACTTGGGTTTTATTATCACAGATGCGTCGGGCAGCTATATCTATTCCTTCAAATATTGCGGAAGGTTATGGCCGTCATACTACCGGAGAGTACAAGCATTACTTGTCGATTAGTCGTGGTTCATTGTTGGAGTTAGAGACACAAATATATATTTGTCAAAGGCTAAAATTCTTTACTTTGCAAGAAATTGAATTGATATTACTAAATATTCAAGAAATCAATAAGATGTTTAATTCACTGATTAACAAGATGCGTAATCAAGAACGCTAATGCCTATTTGCCTATTGCCTGTTTAAGGAGGTAGCTTTGATGAGAGTCGACACTAAATATTTCGGTTCCGTTGAGATTGACGAAGCAGAGCTGTTAGTTTTCAAACATGGGATTCCGGGATTTGAAGATAAACATCGTTATTTTTTGGCAAAATATAATGATGAGTCGCCGTTTTTTATTTTACAGTCGGTGGACGAACCGGGGCTGGCTTTTGTCCTGATCGGCATGGAGCAGGTTGCGCCGGGTTACTCGATCGAAATTACTGATGAAGTGGTTGCGGAATTAAAGATCAGCCAACCGGAGGAAGCGGCCTTTTTCACCATTGTTAATATGACCGGCGAGTTGGTTGAGGCGACGGTAAACCTAGCGGCGCCTTTGTTAATTAATACCCGTGAAAAGCTGGGAAAACAGATCATTTTAAACAATCCCTCCTATAGTATGAAACACCCGTTATTTTCCGGCGGGCAAGATCGGGTAGAAGCGGTAAAATAGGCATGCGAAAGGCAATTGGGAATAGGCAAGAGTCTGTTGATGTGGGCTTAGACGAATAGGCACAAGAGGCGTTAAGCTGGTGTATGGATTAAGTCTATGGTCTTTAAGTGACAAAATATGCGGAGATCTAAGATTTTATTAGTAAAAATCGTTGCATAAGGCGAAAAGAATAGGTCGCCTTTTTATTATTTTAGGGAATAAAGGAAAGGGAATAGGGAAAAAGCAATAGGCAATAGGGGAAAGTATTGCCGGTAATCTCTTACTTATGATGGAATATTGCCTAACTTTTTACTAGTACTGAGTGTTTATTTTATTACTGGCGCCTAATTTTTTAAAAATCACATACTTCTTATCTTACTCCTATTCCCTATTCCCTATTGCCTACTGCCTAATAACTTACACATCACTTAATCCAACTTTTCTCTCAGCCTTGCAGGTTTTTAACGGCCGAAAGAGAATTATTTGTTAAAATATTGTCAATAATGAGCATAGTAATTATTAAAAGAGGCATCTTTGGGATAATCAAGGAGGATTCCAATGCTCGTTTTAACACGGAAATTAAATGAGAGTATCATGGTTGGCGACGATGTAAAGATCACTATTGTCGATGTCAAGGGCGACCAAGTGAAATTGGGGATCACCGCCCCCCGTCAGGTTGCAGTCCACCGAGAGGAAGTCTACCGGGATATCCAGAAAGAGAACCAACTGGCTGCTCAAGGTAGCGCCAATTTAGACGCATTAGGGAAGATGTTTAAAAGATAGGCAAGAAGCGTGAGATTAGGCAATAGTGGATAGGCATGAGCGGTAAGGAATAGACAATAGGCGCTAGATAGGAATTGGGTTTTCAGGCAAAAAGCAATAGACAATAATAAGTAGACGAGAAGCGGGAATATTAGGCGTGAAGCGTGGAGGCGAGGGGAATTTTAGGCCGGGCGCTTGACGCTTTTTTGGTAAAATAGGGCTAAAGTTTTTTTGGATTTATTTCGAAATAAGTAGTAAGGTTCGGAAACCTATTTCAGGCGGCCGACTGAAATGGGAGAACGAATGAAATACGGGTATGGACACCCGAAACAATAAAAATCAAGGAGGAATAAAAAGATGAGAATTAACCACAATCTACCAGCATTAAACGCTCATCGGAACTTAGGAATGGTCGGTAATTCCAGCCAGAAGTCGATGGAAAAACTCTCGTCCGGTTACCGGATCAACCGGGCCGCTGACGATGCAGCCGGGTTGGCTATTTCGGAAGGAATGCGCAGCCAGATCCGGGGTTTGAACCAAGCTACCCGGAACGCTCAGGACGCTATCTCCTTAGTGCAGACCGCTGAGGGAGCGTTAACCGAATCCCACTCCATTCTCCACCGGATGCGGGAACTGGCGGTTCAAGCTTCCAATGATACCAACACCGCCAACGACCGGATGGAGGTTCAAAAAGAAATCGAACAGCTCAAAGATGAATTGGATCGGATTGCCCAAACTTCTTCGTTCAACAACAAGAACTTGCTTGACGGTTCAGCCTCGGCGATTACTTCGTCCGATAAGGCGACCACCTCTGTCTATATGCGCGGAGGTATTCGTAGTGGCGCCGTCTCCGCGGCTGGCAGCTACAATATAAATCTTAACATTACCACCGGCGGTACTGGTCAAGTACAGAAATCCACTACCTTCCAAGTAACCGATGTTGCTGGTTATACAGGTACTGCCACTAATATTGGTCAAGTTGCTGCTGGTGATACCAAGTTGAAGGACGTAGCCAATTTCTATGATGAAAGCGGCAAATTCCTTATCGGTGATGAAGGCGAAACCATCACTTTAATGGACGGCACTGGAAAGACCGCATCCATCACTGTCTTCGGCACAGATACCTTAGATCAATTGGCAGCGGCATTTGACACAGCTATGAAGGACAAACTTGGTATGTCCGGGACCACGGTAGCCGCTATAAATGGAGCTGACAACGGACTAGCCCAGGCTGGTCAATTGGTCCTCAGTTCTTCCGTTGTAGGCAAGAACGGCGAAGTGACTGTAATTGCCGGTCAACAACTCTTAAATGCCTTCGGATTTAACGAAGTTAAATCCTCGAGTGAATCGTCATATCATTATACGATTACCGGGCCGAACAGCTTTGTTACTAGCGGAACAGTAGTTGGCACCCAACTTAAGGGTATCATTCATGAAAATGTCGATGTAAGATTTGATCCTAATGCAGATGCTAGTCTAGCTATTAGCGCCAGTGGTGTTTACTCAGTAGCTGGTTTAGGCACCGATTATACAACTACCGTCGACTTAGTTGACAATACCCAGACTTTCCAGATTGGCGCTAACGAACTTCAGAACATGAACGCGGCCATCGGCCGGATCGACTCCGAAGGCTTAGGTGTAAAGAACATCATCGTCACCAACACCAAGAGCGCCGGCGAAGCCATCACCAAGATCGACGCCGCTATCGCCCGGGTCTCCTCGCAACGGTCTACCCTCGGTGCAGTCCAAAACCGTTTGGATCATACCATCAATAACTTAGGCGTCGCCGCTGAGAACATCACCGCATCCGAGTCCCGGATCCGCGATGTCGACATGGCCGCCGAAATGATGGAGTTCACCAAGCTGAACGTCCTGCAACAGGCCGGAACCGCCATGTTGGCTCAAGCGAACCAACAACCGCAATTGGTTCTTCAATTATTGGGTTAATGCTCGTTTTTCCAAGGCCCTTCTTCGGAAGGGTCTTTTTTTTATTGTTAAGTGGTTGATGACTCAGTGTTTTTAGAAATAAGCAATAAGAAATAGCAAACGGAATAGACATAAAACCTTACACATTTTGGATATTGATGGAGGTTGCCAGGTTAATTAATATTTGCAACTTTTTATTAGTTCAATGGATATTAGCTAAAGAAAACTAAAGGGAATTACGTTTCAAAAAGGTTTTTTGGTTAAAGTATACCGGAAAATAGCCGATTAAGTAATAAGGTTCTCTTATACCGTTAGTTTTTACTTGAGTTTTGTCAAGAGAAATGTATGAAATGTTCTAAAGATTAGACATTTAACCTTCTCTTTTTTCAGGCATTCTATTTAGAAAATGCTACCGATGCTTATCGATCCACGTCAATCCTATTTTCATAATTGCACGTTGGTTAATTGGAAATTGATGTGGACGACTACTTAAAAACATATGAATCAACAAAAAAGTTTAAAAATAAAGGAGAATGACGATGGATCAGGTTGAATTGGATCAACTAATTACCACGTATAATGAATATTTATTAAAGTTACATCCGGTAGTGGAACATATCTGCGAAGATTTGCAAGAGAATGATTTTCGGGAATCACCTCCGGCGCTTCCGGCTTTGTTGGAAGGGTTGGAATGGGTCGTTGAAGCGGCTGACTGTTTGGCCGGCTTAGGCAAGCTCGAAACAACCAGTTACCAGTCGTTTTCAGACTTAATTAAAACTATGGGAGAAGCGATGGAAAACCGGGATTATGCCTTGCTCAGAGACTTATTGGATTATGAGTTGCTGCCGTTGTTGGCCAGGCTGAAAGCTAATCAGATTAATTAAAGGGTGAAGCGGGTTGTATTATCAAAATAACTTGCGGATCGTTAAAGCGTGTTTTCCGCACCTTCTACCGTTATTAACAGAAACTAATCACACAGTTTCACTAGAGATCCAACCGAGTAAAACCGGAGTTCCGGTAGCCCAGGTTAATCTAGGTGGGCGTAAGCTCTGGTTAAATAGCGTTTATAATCCCGAGGCTGAAGCGGAGCGTTGGGCAGATAAATTACTGGAACGGAATTTGGAGGCGCAGACGCTCATTTTATGCGGCGGGGGTTTTTTGTATCATCTGAAAGCCATCGCCAAGCGCCGCCGTTTTGCCAAGATTGTCTGTTATGAACCGGATCCGGTGATTCTCCGCACCGTTTTGGAAGAGGTTGACCTGGAAGAACTCCGGGAAGTTGATTTCCTCTGGATTGGCGGGAGGGATCAGCAGCAGAACACCCGATTGACCAGCGAATATTTGACAGCTTTGATTCTGGAGATGACCCTGGAAGTGGTTCCACCATATGCGGAGTTGTATGGGACGGAGATCAGCGCCTTCCGTGAGAAACTCGCCGAGTTGGTTCGTTTTAACCGCTGTAATTTGGCGACCATGAACCTATTCAGTGAACAATGGCTGGAGAATTATATTCAGAACCTGCGACATCTATCGAGCTCTCCCGGGTTCCGCCATTTTTTTCAACAGTTTAAAGGAATTCCAGGGATTATTGTTAGCGCCGGGCCTTCACTGGAGAAGAATCTGCATTTATTGAAGGATCTAAGGGAAAGGGCGGTAATTATCTGCGCCGGGACTACTTTGCAAGCGATGGCGAAACAAGGGATATTTCCTCATTTTTTGGCTTTGATCGACGGCGGGATCCTCAATAAAACCATCTTTGGACAAATTGCCCCGGATTTTATGAAACAGATCCATTTGATCTATAATGGCCGGGTTAATTGGGAGTTTTTAAATAATTATCCCGGAGCGAAAATTTACGCCAAACTAGACGCTGAGACTTTTAGCGACTATGTTTCACTACGGATGCAAAATTATGATTTCGGTATGATTAAGAGCGGTTTTTCGGTGTCCCACACCGCCCTGGATCTAGCGGATAAACTCGGTTGCGATCCGATCATCTTTATCGGACAGGACTTAGCCTATACCGGAGACAAACGTTATGCCAACAGCGACAACCAAAAGGTCGACCGTGAACGATTGCCGCGGGGCTTCTTCATTACTAAGGATCAGTATGGACAGGATATCGTAACTAACCGGGAATTTGACAACTTTCGAATGTTATTTGAAACTCAAATCGCAGAAAATTTCCGTAATAAAAATATAATTAACGCCACCGAAGGCGGGTTGAACATTCAAGGGATGGTTAACCGGAAACTTCAGGATGTTATCGCGAAGTATTGCCAAGTTGAACGGGGTATCAGCCAAAAGATTGAAAGCGTTTACAACCTCGGAGAGCAAGCAATCCAAAAACATTTACCGGATCGGATGCTTTTAACTCGCGAGATTAATACATTTGCCCGGTTAGGGGATAAAAAAGCCGCCGAACTATGGGAGCGGGTTGAACGGCTGCGGCGGCATAAGATATTAGACGGTTATAGTTCGGAAGAATTAGATGCGGGGCTAAGGCAAATCTCAGCCGAGTATAAATCATTGTTGAATATGCGGGAATATCATTTATTGACCAAAGATCTTTATCAAGCCAAATTGGCGGCGAATGAAATTATCTTACAGCGGTTAGCGGGTAGAAAGGAGATCGGGATCTACCGGGAGAAGCTCCAATACTGGCTGAATATTTTCGCCGAATTGCGCGCTTATTTCAAATTCATTTCTCAACTCTGTGAAACAAGCCTTACACTAGAGGATGAAGCCAATCAAGCCGAAGATCTGAAAATGTTAATCCCGAGCGGCACCCAATTGGCCGAAATCGCCAACGGGTTCAGGAATGGGGTTAGCCTGGAAGAAACCGGCAAGCGGGTGGAGGCTGTTATTAATCGGAAACTGATCGAACCGGGCTATCACGCTAATTATTTCTATTATTACGCAGTGATGTTGTTGAAGAAGAAAATGTGGGACAAAGCCCTAGTTATGCTGGAACAAGCGCTGGCCTTAAATAAAAAGTTGGTTGAGGTTCCATTTTTACTGTCCAAGGCTTATTATGCTACGGATAATTGGTCCAAAGCTTTGGAAAATGTGGATATTTGCCTGCAGGCTGGTTATCGGACCGGATACTGCCGGAGAATGAAAATCAAAATCGCGTATCGGAGCCGAAGCTATCCAGCTGTTTGCAATCAGGTTAAAGAAGGAAAAGGTTATTGGAAACCGGTTAGGTTTTATGAGATTTTACGAATCGAAGCTTTGGCGAATCTCGGCCTAAAAGATGAAGCAAAAGCGGAACTCCAAAGCTTATTAGAAAAGTACCGATTGAGTAGTAAACGTATCTTAGAAATAAACGCTTTGAAAAGTAACCAAAAGGACAGCGAATTTACGATCAATTACCGTTCAAATGTAAATTTCTTTCGAAAACGGGGTTACGAGTTTAACGAATTTGAGCAAGTATCCATGAAAGCCTGCCGTTTTTTGGATGAAG
Organism: Bacillota bacterium; assembly: GCA_023415835.1. Taxonomy (GTDB): domain Bacteria; phylum Bacillota; class UBA4882; order UBA8346; family UBA8346; genus JAAYHS01. Next base: position 5,835 of record JAEZJK010000121.1, on the reverse strand, counting down.
ACCTGATCTATGATGGCAATAGGGGTAGTTTTTTGATAGCCATAAGGGAGTCGGGAGATGACTTATTACAGATAAATACCAAGGATTCACTCTTAATCTGTGATACGGATAATGTAATTATTTATCAGCGGATGGCCAATTTGTTACGGGAGACGAACGATTCCAAAAAATTGCATGCGCTTAAAAATATTCCCGTCCTGGTGCTGGAGCATCAACGAGAAAACTGGGAATTAATCATGCAGTTATATGATTTCAATAATTTAGCCGAATGGATCAAGTTACGTTTTTTGATTGCCCCCACCCAGGCAGAGTTGGAACGGATTTTTCTAGATGAGCATACCGCTATACCAAATGTAATTTATGGGACTGGCGTGGAAGAGATTAAGAAACAGTTGTCCGAGATAAAAATGCTTATGGAATACCAGGGAAATCAATCTCATTATAAAATGTGAAATATTGAGGTGCAACTGATGTTCAACTCCAAATCGATCCTGATCACCGGAGGTACCGGTTCGTTCGGGAAAAAATGTGTCAAAACTATTTTAGAACGGTACCAACCCAAACGATTGGTCGTCTTTTCCCGGGATGAACTGAAACAATTTGAGATGCAGCAAGAGTTCTCTCACACGTGTATGCGTTATTTTATTGGGGACGTACGTGATGCTGACCGTTTAGTCCAGGCGATGCGGGGTGTGGACTACGTGATCCATGCCGCTGCCCTTAAACAGGTCCCTGCGGCTGAATATAACCCGATGGAGTGCATCAAAACCAACATCAACGGGGCGGAAAATGTAATCGCAGCCGCGATTGCCAATGAAGTCGAAAAGGTGATTGCTTTATCGACGGATAAAGCCGCTAACCCGGTCAACCTGTACGGCGCCACTAAACTAGCTTCAGACAAACTTTTTACCGCCGCTAATAACATCGCCGGCGGCCGACGGACCCGGTTTGCGGTAGTCCGGTATGGTAATGTGGTCGGCTCCAGAGGTTCGGTGGTGCCTTTTTTTAAAGGTTTAATCGCCAAGGGAGCTACCGAACTGCCGGTTACCGATCCGCGAATGACCCGTTTTTGGATTACTTTGCAGGACGGTGTGGATTTTGTCCTAAAAAACTTCCAAAGGATGCAGGGCGGCGAGGTATTTATCCCTAAGATCCCATCGATGCGCATTATGGATTTGGTTGAATCACTCGCACCGGGAATTTCAGTGAAAATCATCGGAATCCGTCCGGGAGAAAAATTGCATGAGTTGATGGTCCCGTTGGATAATTCTTATCACACTTTGGAATTTAACGATCATTATGTGATTAAACCGACAATTTCCTTCATGTCTCCGGTTAATTATTCCAAAAATTGTTTAGGGGAAAAGGGTTCGCCTGTTCCGGAAGGTTTTGAGTATAATTCGGGGACCAATCCGGTGTTTCTGACAGTAGACGAGTTGGGGCGGATTAACGAAAAATGTTAGGTAAAGGGAATAGGCAATAGGCAATAGTTCTTTAGCAGGAATTCCTTGGTCAACTAGGGTGAAACCAGATCTACTTCTTAATAGTAGTATGTCGAAATGAGTTCTTAGAAACTTTTGCCTATTGCCTTCATGCCTCTTGCCTTATATAGGAGTATTCATGCCACAAGTACGCGTGGTTATTCAAAGTAGGTTATCATCGGGGAGATTGCCGGCCAAGGCGATGCTGCCGATTGCAGGGATACCGTCGGTGGTTTTATGCGCCATGAGGGCGGCCAATTTTGGGGCTGAGGTTATTGTTGCTACTTCCTCCGATTCATCCGATGATATTATTGCAGAAACTGTAAGTTTTTACGGGATTCGTTGCCTGCGAGGGCCTTTAGATGATGTTTTGGACCGCTATGAATTGGCGACCCGGGACTTAACTCCTGATTCAATCGTGATTAGGTTGACGGCTGATAACCTCTTTCCCGATGGGGAGTTTGTAGCGGAGATCGCTGAAACGCTTGTCAAAAAGGGTTTGGAGTATCTCGGAACCCACTCGCCGTTGGATGGTTTGCCGTACGGCCTAAGTGCGGAAGCTTTTTGGGCCGAAGGGTTACGAAGGGCATTTCAAATGGCCGGTTCCCTTTATGATCGGGAGCATGTGACGCCGTGGATCCGGCGCAATCTCAAGGGGGAAATCTTTAGGCCTTCGAAAATTACCGGGAGTTTAGCGCACCTTCGGTGTACGCTGGATACTTTTGACGATTATCTGCGATTAATCAAAGTATTTAATAATGTTCCACAACCGTTGGAGATTTCTTGGTATGAGTTATGCGAGCGGTTAAGCAATCTACCGAATGAGCCTAAAAACCGGGTCCCTTATCGGGTGAAAAACGGCCGGATTCAAAGCGCTCTGACGCTAGGAACGGCGCAGTTGGGGATGAGATATGGAATTGCCAATCAGGCCGGGCAACCGTCAACCGAGGAAGCAAAGTCGCTCATCAGGCAAGCGATCAGCCATGGAGTGACTACGATTGATACCGCACGGGCTTATGGCGAGGCGGAGACGCGGGTCGGAACAGCATTGACGGGCGGGTATCTTGAGCAGGTTCAAGTCATTACTAAATTAGATCCATTGGCCGGTTTGGACTTAGCAGTCTCAAAGGAAGATATCCAAAGAGCGGTTGACGCCAGCGTGTTTCGCTCTTGCCGCGAATTATGTTTGCGGCAGTTGCCGGTGTTGATGTTACACCGGTGGCCGCATCGGTATGATTTTCAGGAAATAGTATGGCGGAGGTTGCTTGAGTTAAAATCCGCCGGGGTTATTGGACAATTGGGGGCATCGGCGCAGACCCCAACCGAAGCCTTGGAGGCTTTGGCAGAGCCGGAGATTCATTATATCCAACTGCCATTCAATATTTTAGATTGGCGGTGGCAAGAAGCAGGAGTCGCTGAAGCGGCATTAAAGCGGGATGACGTTTTCATTCATGCCCGAAGCGTTTTTTTGCAAGGGCTCCTTACCGCCAGACCGGAGATTTGGCCGAAAGTTTCCAATGTTAATGCGCAAGAATGGTGCGATAAAATCCAAGATCTAGCCCGTAGTTTAGGAAGAAAAAGCAATGCTGATTTATGTTTTGCATATGTGCGCAGCCAAAAGTGGGTTGACAGTTTGGTGGTGGGTATGGAGAACCTTCATCAATTACAGCAAAATATCGAATTTTTTAATAATCATCCGTTAACCGACCAAGAGGCGGAATGGGTCGGATACAAGTTGGGCAAGGTCTCTGAAGCTTTACTCAATCCGGCGAAATGGCCAAGGAATGAATAGGATAAAATCTTGTTTTAGCTATGCCTGTGATAATTATTGATTATAAAAATCAGTGTTAATCAGTGAAAATCCTGCCTAAAACAAAGTTTTTGTTTAACAGGATTAACAGGATTTATAGGATTTTTTATAATAGCTTTTGCAATCAGAGCCTATGTTTTACTGTCTTTTAATGCGAAAGCAAGGGCAAAAAAGGGTTGCAGTTAGAGGTGTATGCTATGGATGTTAGCAAAGGTTTAAGTTCACCATCGGTCAATCAATTATTCCGGTTGGATGGGCGGGTGGCTTTGGTTACCGGCGCAGCCGGATATTTGGGAAGAAGCATGGCCTATGCTCTGGCTGGAGCTGGAGCAGAGGTGATATTAATCGGCCGGGATCAAACGAGACTTCAGGAATTGGCTGGTAAGATGCGAGCCCAAGGTTTAGCGGTGTCGTCCACTGGTTTTGATTTACGATCCGAACCGGCGGTTCGGGATTTTATTGCCGGAATAAACGATAAGTATGGCAGATTGGATATTATAATCAATAACGCTTACAACGGGATAACAGGTACGGTAGAGACGGCCAAGACGGAAGATTTCACCGCTTCATATGAGATCGCGGTGACAGCGGCCTTTCGATTGGTTCAGGCGGCGTTGCCGTTATTAACCAAAGCCGCGGGGGAGAATTACGGCGGGGCTTCGGTAATCAATATCGCCTCGATGTATGGGACGGTAAGCCCAGACCCGGAAATATACGGAGACAGCGGATCGAATAACCCGCCCTTTTATGGAACGGCCAAGGCCGGATTGATTCAATTAACCAGATATCTGGCTTGCCATTTGGCCGGTTCAAAGATTCGGGTCAATAGTATCAGTCCGGGGCCTTTCCCGCCTCAGGATATTACAATCAAAAACCCGGAGTTTTATCAGAAACTCTGCGAGAAAAACCCGATGCGCCGGATCGGGCATCCTGATGAACTACGGGGAGCGGCGCTGTTTTTGGCGTCGGATGCGTCCTCCTATGTTACCGGAGTGAACGTTCCGGTAGATGGGGGCTGGACGGCGTGGTGACGATTAGAAAGTAGGTTTGAGAATCATTAAAAAGATTATTAGTATTTTTGGAACGCGTCCGGAAGCGATTAAAATGGCTCCGGTAATTAAATTGCTGGAGAAAAATCGCCATTTAAAAGTGATTACCGTAGTAACGGCTCAGCATCGTCAGATGTTGGATCAAGTTTTGAACTTATTTGAGATCCGGCCGCAATATGATCTTGATATTATGAAGGCCCGCCAGAGTATTACCGATATCACAATTAAAGTTTTGGACGGACTCCTGGATATCTTGAAAAAAGAACAGCCCGATTTAGTTCTGGTCCACGGGGACACTTCCACTACTTTTGCCAGTAGTCTCAGCGCATTTTATCAACAAATTCCCATCGGCCATGTCGAAGCCGGGCTGCGTACTTACAACAAATACTCCCCTTATCCCGAAGAAATGAACCGCAAACTCACCGGATGCCTTGCGGATCTCCATTTCGCTCCAACCCAGGCCGCTAAGGAGGCTTTGATAAGAGAGGGAGTAAGGCGGGAAAATATTACGGTTACCGGTAATACAGTGATTGATGCATTGCTGCAGACTATTAAGAAAGATTTTGATTTCACTGATCCTTTATTAGATGGGATTGATTATGAAGCGCGGAAAGTGATCTTAGTTACCGCCCACCGACGGGAAAACCTAGGGGAACCGATGCGGGATATTTTTAGCGCCATCAAAGAGATTATCCGTGAGAACGGGGACACGGAAGTAATCTTTCCGGTCCATCCGAACCCGAAAGTCCGGGAGTTGGCAAAGGAGATTTTAGGTGATAGCGAGCGGGTTCGCCTGATCGAACCGCTGGATTACGAACCCTTTGTTAATTTGATGAATAAGTGTTATTTAATCTTAACCGACTCCGGGGGTATTCAAGAAGAGGCTCCAACATTGGGAAAACCGGTTTTAGTTTTAAGGGGGACAACCGAAAGGCCGGAAGCGATTCAAGCCGGAACTGTAAAACTCATTGGAACTGATAAGGATACTATTATTCGGGAAACAGATTTGCTCCTTCGGAATCGTAAGGAATATGAAAAGATGGCCAATGCGGTAAACCCTTATGGGGATGGAAAGGCGGCACCAAGGATTCAGCAAAGGATTTTACACTATTTTGGGTTAACGGAGAAGCCGGTTGAAGAGTTTAGTTGAGGGAAATGAAGGTTATAGTTTTACGTCGTTCAGTAAGTGTTTCTTTGAGGGTCAATAATAAAACTGGATTCGGGTTAGTCTTTCCCTACAAACAAAAATGTTTAATTATACTTTTCTGGTTTATTGGAACTTTTTACCACCCCCTCTTACCCTGTTTACGATATGGATAAAATATAAAATTAAGCTCTTTTATTAATAACGGCTGATCCGAACACGTATTCGTGATATGATCTTCTTACGAACTAGTAAGAAGGTGAAAACAGTGAATTTAAAGCTCATTAGATTCAAAGATGGATTAAAGTGCCCTTATTGCAAAGGAACAAAGATCGTTCTGTGGGGCAAACG
>JAEZJK010000120.1 GCA_023415835.1 Bacillota bacterium | reverse complement strand
AACTTTGATGGCCCAGTAATTCTTGGATATACCTCAGATCCGTTCCGCCTTCCAAAAGGTGCGTGGCAAAACTATGCCGGAGGCTGTGAACGGAAACCGGCTTTTTAATTCCCGCCTTCTCTTTAGCTTGTTCAAATATATTCTGAATCGTCCGGATTGAAAGATGTTTACCGGGCTCCGCTCCGGTAAACAACCATTTTTCCGGTTTGAACTTCATACAATAATCCGTTAAAAACTTAAATGCCACTTCCGAAAGTAATGTTACCCTGTCTTTTTTGCCTTTAGCGCCTTTGATGTGAATTATTTTTCTCCAGCAATCTATATCTTCCATCTTCAAACTGGCGGTCTCACTAACCCGTAAACCTGCCGCATAGGTAATCATTAAAATGACTTTATGTTTAAGGTTTTGTACTGCGGCAATAATGGCTGCGACTTCTTCTTTACTCAATATTACCGGTAGTTTTTTATCCCTTCGGGGACGTTTGATTTCATAAACAAACTGTTGATGCAACACCTCTCCGTAAAAAAATTTCAAAGCGTTAATTGCAATATTCAAACCCGAAGTTGATAAGGCTTTTTTATCGGCAAGCTCAAATAAAAAAGCCTTGATATCCTCTTGAGATACAAAATCCGGCAATTTATTAACAAATCGAAGCAATTCCCTATTAAAACGAATGTATGATTTAACGGTTTTAAAGCTATATCTCCTAGAGATTAACTCTTTTTTTAATTCCTCAAACTGACCGCAATTATCAAGCAAGATCGGGTCAATTTCGATCTTGGTTTCATTAAAAGCCACGACAATTTTTTGTAAAATATCATCCCGGTTATCAAAACTCCAATACTTGCCATTCGGGTTCCAATGCCGTCCTGCGATTGTCTTAATTTTGGAAACATAATCGGGACAATATGGAAACGTCACTCTTATTTCTTTATCACACCCTTTGGTAATCGATACCTTCATATACACAACCGCCCTTACCTGATAATTTATAAAACTGATTATAAACTTTACCCAGCAAGAATGTCTAATCCAGAATGTCTAACAACGACTCACCCCACGTCAAATAGCGTTTATAGTTATATTGATCCGGCCCCTCTCTGTTCCGTTCCAGTTTCTGTTTGCCGTCTCAACAAAGAGGGGCAAGCGAATCTTGCTTTCAAATTCCAGTCTTGATCGGCCTTTCCTCTCTATTGACACGACTTTCAGTATTTCTTCATAATAGAGAGGAAAGGTGAGTTGTTTTTTATTACTTACCTGAGTTAACTTTATAATCAGGTTTATAGATAATTATCCTTCTATGCGAACATAAATTTGGAGTCAATATTTACAAAAAACCATTATCCAAAATATTCGGTCAACAAACCTCCTTTTCCTTCTTTTTCCTTTAAAAAAATGACCGCGACTCGATCATCCCGGCATTGCTGGGATGGATGACTATCCAAAAAGTATCCTTTTCCGGCTACCACCCTTCCGCCCCAAATTTAGTCAAGCAATTTTAAAAAATTTCACTAGAGGAATTTTTGGATTTCACTAGTGAAACTTTCAGATTAAGCCAATTAATTTTAAAATTTCACCAGAGAAACTTTTGGGTTTCACTAGTGAGACTTTTAGATTAAGCCAATTAATTTTAAAATTTCTCTAGAGAAATTTTTGAAGTAAACTAGAATAATTTTGAGGCGACCAGTAGGAGCTGATGGATTAAAAAAAACTCTCCGATTAGCCTTCACTTATGGCTCCTGTCTCCTGGCTCCCGACTACTTTTTTTGAATTAAAAAACCAACCTGCAAAATGGTTGGCATTTTAAATAACCTAGATTTTAAATTGAATTGAAATCAATGCGCCTCCGCCGGCTGCTCTTCCCCGGTTAACACGGCTTTCCGGGAAAGGTTGATCCGGCCTTGCTTATCGATTTCCACCACTTTCACCATGATCTCGTCACCCACGTTGACCACGTCTTCCACCTTAGCCACCCGTTCCTTAGCCAACTGCGAGATATGGACCAAACCTTCCTTGCCCGGCAAAACCTCTACAAAGGCGCCGAAGTTCATTAAGCGGGTTACTTTCCCCATGTAAATGGCGCCGACCTCCACATCGCTGGTTAAGCGGCGGATCATCTCCTCGGCTTTGGTGCCGGCTTTGACGTCAACGGCGGCGATAAAGACGCGGCCATCATCTTCGATATCGATCTCCGCTCCGGTCTCCTCGACGATCTTGCGGATCATTTTACCGCCCGGTCCGATCACATCGCGGATCCGGTCCGGATCGATCTCAAAGGTGATAATCCGAGGGGCAAACGGTGAAAGCTCTTTCCGGGGTTCGATAATGGCTTCCGTCATTTTACCCAAGATGAATAAACGGCCTTCTTTAGCCTGGGCTAACGCTTGCTTGAGAATCTCCCGGTTAATCCCTTTAATCTTAATATCCATTTGGATGGCAGTGATCCCGTCTTTAGTTCCAGCTACTTTAAAGTCCATATCGCCGTAATGGTCTTCCATCCCTTGAATATCGGTGAGGATTGCGAAGTCTTCGCCGTCCTTCAGCAAGCCCATGGCAACACCGGCTACGGGTTTACGGATCGGGACTCCGGCGTCCATTAGGGACAAGGTGCTCCCGCAGATACTGGCCTGGGATGACGAACCGTTAGACTCCAGCACTTCGGAGACCAAGCGGATGGTATAAGGGAACTCCTCCTCACTGGGGATTACCGGTACTAAGGCTCGTTCCGCTAATGCGCCATGACCGATTTCACGGCGTCCCGGGCTCCGGGAGGGGCGAACCTCGCCTACGCTATATGATGGGAAATTGTAGTGGTGAATGTAACGCTTCGAATTTTCCTCGCCCAAACCGTCCAGGATCTGTTCCTCGCTGACCCGGCCCAGAGTACAGACGGTAAGCACTTGAGTTTGGCCTCTGGTGAAAAGCCCGGAACCGTGGGTCCGCGGTAAAAGCCCAACTGCGCAAGTGATTGGCCTGATTTCCGACAAACCACGGCCATCGGGACGGATCTTATCGACCGCAATCATCTTCCGGACTTCCTCATAAACGATTGTGTCCAAGACTTCCTTAACCATCTTCTCAGATTCGGCATATGCTTCGCCTAATTTAGCTTGGAAGTATTCCAAAGTCTCCGCTTTAACCTGTTCAATCAGGGACTCCCTTTCCAATTTTTCATCGGTTTTGATGGCCACTACCATCTTGGCGGTGGCAAACTCCCGGACATCGCTATTAATCTGGGTATCCGGCTCATAGAGGGTTACTTCCACTTTGGGTTTACCGGCTTCGTCCCTGATTTTTTCGATAAAGGCCACTATTTCTTTGATAGTATCATGACCAAAAAGGATGGACTCTAAAACCTCTTCCTCCGACAGCTCATTGGCGCCGGCCTCGACCATCATAATCGCGTCTTTGGTTCCAGCAACCACCAATTGAAGTTCGCTCTTTTCCATTTGAGCCACAGTCGGGTTAATTACTAACTGGCCATCAATTTTACCGACCTTAACCCCACCAATGGGTTCGGCAAAAGGAACCTCTGAAATATGTAACGCGGCGGAAGCGCCGATCATAGCCACTAAACCCGGTTCATTGTCAGGTTCAACCGATAGGACCGTAGCTACCACTTGGACATCATTCCGGAACCCTTCCGGGAAAAGTGGCCGAATCGGGCGGTCAATCATTCTGGCAGCCAAAACTGCGCTTTCCGGGGGCCTTCCTTCCCGTTTAATGAAACCCCCTGGTATTTTCCCGACTGCATAAAGCCTTTCTTCATAATCAACCAGCAGCGGAAAGAAGTCGATCCCCTCACGGGCCTGTTTTGACATGGTCGCGGTGACCAAGACCACGGTTTCGCCATAACGGACCAATACGGCGGCATTGGCTTGTTTGGCAACCTGCCCGTACTCAATAATCAAAGGGCGGCCCGCCAAGGTCATCTCCCATTTTTGCATGCTTAATCCTCCTTACCAACCCCGCTATTTACCGGGGTATATTTAGTATAAACTATTTTTGCAAATCCAAAAACCATCTCAATCGAAATAAACCTTGATTATACTTTTCCACCCTTATACCATGGATGAAAAATGGTAAATTACAGTATTTATTTCAGTTTATGAACCAAGGGAATGGGTCGCAATAACCTGCGTGCGTCTACCGAAAAAATTCGACAAGGTTTCTAGAATAAATCCGGTATACATAAAGAAAAGCGGTTTCCCGCTTTTCTGTAGTTTACTTCCGGAGACCCAACCTTTCAACTATCGCCCGGTACCGGTTGATGTCTTTTTGATTAAGATAATTCAACAAACCGCGGCGTTGTCCAACCATTTTCAGTAAGCCACGCCGTGAATGATGATCCTTTTTATGGATCTTCAAATGCTCGGTCAGGTAATTAATCCGTTCGGTCAAGATCGCAATTTGAACCTCAGGTGACCCGGTATCGCTATCATGGAGACGGTACTTGCCAATAATTGACTGTTTTTGTTCAAGATTTAAACTCAATAATTTCACCCCCTTAATCTAAAACGCCTCCCGCCGAGGGTTTCGCCGGAGATGCGAAACTCCCAGTCAGGGGTTGAAAAGCCAATGGTAGGCCTTCAGCCTAAACCATAAATTATTTTACCATAATTTTGCGATGGTGTAAACTAAATATCATTTTTAAAACTAACCTTTTCACTCTACTCCCCGGAAATAATGGCCTTTGGTTATCCCTCGCCCTGTTAGGCGACGGAATTGTTCGATTACTTTTTCGGAATCCACCGGTTCTTTGCCATTCATTTTTAGTTTATATTTTTCTACAAAAAAGGCAACCGCCTCCGCTCCGAAGGTCTTTAATTCCAGGCGCAAAGTGAGCGGTAGTTGCGACAGCCGTTCCAAATCGGGATATAAGCAGAGGTCAACGCTGTTTAATAAATGCATCCGGCAATATTGATCGGTAAAAATCGGAAAATCCATCTTCATCCGGTCTTTCAGGAAATAACGCCGGTTTCGGCAATATCCGTGGCAACTTTCATTTTCCTTGCCCACCAATGATCCGATCGGGCAATATTCCGAAACCATCAAATCTAATGGTCCCTGGACGAGGCATTCCAACTCCGTTTCGGTAGCCCCAGCCGTCTTGAGCAGCGTTGTGATTTGGGCCAGCGAAAGTTCGGGTGATAAGGTGATTTGTTTCACGCGTCCATTCACTGGAAGCTCAAACGACCATTGATTAAAAAAATTTAAGGTATAATTGAGGTAAATAGGCCGGTCACTTTCGGTGAAGGCCAATTCCAAGGCGCCCAAGTCCGAAACTAGGATCCCGTCGTTGGCTGTTTTGAAAACGTTCTTTATATATGAAAGCCACTCCGGTTTTTGTCCTTCCCGGTTAATCCGAGGCAAGCCGATAATCAGCTTAGAGCCTTTAGCATGGGCTGCTTGATAGGCGCTGGTTAAGGCATCCCCGTCCCAGTGAAAACCGGTCAGTTCGTCGCCGCCCGCATAAATCAGGTCGGCATTAGCTTTAGCAGCCGCAATTACACCAGGTAAATCGGCGACCCAGACGCTAAGCTTTGGTTTAGTCCCTTGACGATCATTCGCTTTAATCCGGGAGGGAATGAACCCTGGATCTATTTTTGGCCGCTGATAAGGAGCGAGTATTTTCCCGGTTAGGGAATCCATCGCTGATCGGCGCAGCTCATTTAATTCACTTAAGGGCAACATCAAACCGTCTTCCAGTTTATTTTCGATCTCGGCCAACCGGAAAGCAGTATTCCCTAACCTACCTAATTGTTCCCGAAGGACTTCCCCGGTTAAAGGACGGTTCCGCGCCGCTTGCAAGGGTATTGAGCTGGTTGCCGTTCCCCGGTTTCCGGTTCGGTCTTGATAGGTTATTTCAAGAGGTTTATTTAAACTCCCGGAAATAATCGCTTTACAAGGGATCTTTAATCTTGGGTTCTCCGGATCCAACGCCTTTTTGGCCTCGTTTTGCAGCCGGGCGCTGGCGATTTTAAACACACGGTCACCTGGATACGCTTTGCCTTCAACTCGAAAAGTAACGGTATCTCCCGGATTAGCGGTTCGAAGTTCGCTTCCTGATTGATCATGTAACAAGTTAATGGTAGCGGAAGCCCTTCCGCCCTGGCTTACCCAAACCTCCACCATATCGCCGCAAGCCAAATCGGTATCCAACCGGATGGTGATTAACCCGGTCCGCTGCTCAGCTTTGATGATCCGTCCCAAAAAGGCCCCTCGGTTGTTGGGCCTCGAAACGCTGATAATTTCTCGGTTCCGATTCCCTCCAAAGTAGCCGGTGGTAAAACCACGGTTGAAAGTCTCGCTTAATTCCCGGATTTCCTCTGGTTCAATACTGTAATCCTCCGGCATTTCCATATACCTGTCTAAAAGTTGCCGATAAACCTTAACTACTGTGTATACGTATTCCGGCCGTTTCATCCGTCCCTCAATTTTTAAGGAAGCGGCTCCGGCGCGATGCAAGTCCGGTATTATTTCAGCCAAAGCCAGATCCTTTGGGGAAAGCAGAAAAGCCCCTTTAGTTTTAATCGGCTCGCTACCGCGAAAAAGTTGGTACTCAAGCCGGCAAGGTTGGGCGCAACGGCCCCGGTTGCCGCTCCGTCCCCCAATCATACTGCTCATTAAACATTGCCCGGAATAGCAGACACAAAGGGCCCCGTGTACAAAAACCTCAACCTCCAAACCAGATTCCGCTTTGATGGTTTGGACTTCCGCTTTAGTCAATTCACGGGCAAGGACAACCCGCTTGATCCCGAGCTTCTTTAAGAATATCGCCCCAGCCGCATTAGTGACCGTCATCTGGGTACTGGCATGCAATTCTAAGTCAGGGAGATACTTGCGGGCGAGCCGAATTAAACCCAGATCCTGTACGATCACCGCATCGATCCCTGTATTGTAGAGATCAGTTAAAAAACCGATCGCTTCGGGCATTTCGTTGTCGGAGATTAAAGTGTTAACAGTAACATAGATTTTCTTACCGTGAAGGTGGAGCAATTCGGCTGCTTGTTTCAAGCGGACGAGGTCGAAGTTGGAGGCATATTGCCGGGCGCTGAACGCTTTACCGCCCAGATAGACAGAATCAGCGCCGGCTGCTAATGCAGCCAACAGCGCCTCCCAATCTCCGGCCGGGGCTAATAATTCCATTTTTTGCTGTGGATCGGTATGAGTCATTGTTTTAACTTCCCTGTAACTCTGCGTCTCCGCGCCTTTGCGGGAGATTTAAGGCCTTTCATTTTATAATGCTTCAAATACCGCTTTAAGTTTTTAACCGCTGGCAAGTTCCGTACTAGAGATGCCTAATATATTCAGTATCGTCGGACAAACCCCTACTAATGAATCAACTTGGCCAAAGTCTGCCGCATTAGGTCCAAAAACCATTAATGGCGCCGGATTCAAAGTATGAGTTTTAATCGACAAATCCTCAATATTCCCATGATCGCTGGTGATCACTAAAGTGAAACCGGAGGGCATTTCAGTAATTACCGTAGCCACAAACCGATCCAACCGGTTCAGTAATTCCAAAGCTAATTCCCAGTCTTGAGCGTGACCGCAGCGGTCGGTTTGGAAATATTCAAAAAGCGTAAAATCGTTCTGTTTGGCTTGACGGACTAGGTTTACGGCTGACATTTCCGGAGTAATTAACGGGACCGGATAGTTTTTCTGGCGTAATTGTTCATTGGTTAGATCCTGATAAACTGCATACCCATTATTTAGGTCTTCAACCATCAACAAGCGGCAGCCTCCGGCCAAAGCTGCTGTAGTACTTGCGGAATGGCGATAACGCCCTCGCTTGACGGTTTCAAAATATTCTTTAGTAAAAGTATTGGCAAATACTCCGCTTTGCCCGGCTTGATTGATTTGCTTAAAGATACTTTGACGCTCCAAAATATCCCGTAAAGCTTTGGTAGGAAAACCGTTAATATGCCGTCCGGTTGCTTGGGCGGCATTGACCCCGGTAAAAAGGGCTGTTTGGCCGGTAGCGCTCTGGGGAATACCTGGTACCCCGAGCCTGGCATCGATGGCTTTGATAACCATATTAGATCTGATGATACCGTTACCGACCGTTGTTTGAGTCAATCTCCCCTGTAATACATTTCGGATAAAGGGCAGTTCGGCTACTACTAATGGATTGATCCCGGGATTTTCAATACCAACCCCTAGGCCGTCGATAAAGAGCATCAAAACCGCCAAACTTAACTCTCCCTAATTCTAATTTTTTCCTTTAATTCGGCTAATTCTTGCCGGATCCCCGCCAATTCAGCTATTAGTTGCTTATTGGCTGATGGTTCTTCCTCCTCTTCTTCCTTGACAATCACACTGATTTTACCGCAAGCCTCCAAGACCGCTTTGGAAACTTGAGAGATTTGAACCACTCCTTGCTGACGCAATTCTTGGCGTAAGTCCGAAAGGGAAATATGTTCCCTAGCCATATTTTCTTCGATCATAATGCCGTTATTTACTAACAAGGTCGGTTTGCCTTCCAAGAGACCCGCCATTAATTTGGAACGGTATGAAAGCAAGGAGAATAGTAATTCAAGTCCGCCCAATACCAATAAGATTAAAACCCCTTTAATAAACGGCACTTGCCGATCCATGCCAACGACGATGATTACGTCTCCAATTCCAGCCATGATTACCAGATCAAAGAGGCTTAATTGCCCCAGGGCCCTTTTACCCATGAACCTTACGACTATCAGGGCCACTATATAAATGGAAATCAATTTACCGATGGTATATAAAATGTTCATCAATCGCTCCTGAACAAATCATCACAGGTAAAAGTGTTTCCTTTAGGGATTAATTTATAGCCCGGAATTAATTATTACTTACTGGCTCCTTCCACAAACAGGGCATTTTCCGGTAACCGTAGTCGGCTCCGGATTGGGCCAGATTTTACAGTCGGTCAATCCTACCGCGCCTAACCGTTCATAAGGGCATACCCCATGGGTGGCATGATATCCTTCAAAAGTCAAACAACCATCGCTGATCCGGTGGCACTTCGGGCAAAAGGCCTGAGGATGTGAGGCCAGTCCCTTTCTGGTCATCCCCCGGTTCTGGACCCGAGTCCCACAGGCAATACAAGTAGCCTTGTCCAAATTTCCAGGGGCTATTTTACGCACTTGCAAGCCTTCCGGGGAAACAACCAACCGCGGTAAGTTTGAAGGAAGGGAATTGTTTTGGATCACATAAAATAGCGGCGCCAAACGCAATAAATCATTGGCAAAACTTGACGCTTCAATTTGTTCGGCGCAAAAATTAAATGGTAAGCTGACTAGGATTAACAGGATAATTATTAAAATTACGGCCGCTTTTAAACCACCCAAAATCGCCCCCATACCGCTATCAAAGAGCGCCACCGGTTCGCCTTTATTACTCTCCTTCCAGCGTTTACCGATAAAACTGACGGAGCCGCTGAGCAACACGATGATTAAAATAAACCCCAACATATTGGCGAATGGTTCCGATAAGCGAAGGTAACCAGCCAAGATAGATCCAACCCGTTGATAGAAGTAAAAAGCTACTATTAATGCAACAACACTCCCCAATAAGTCAAGGAATTGTTGGAAAAAACCTCTTCGGTAACCTCGAACGATCAAGAAAAAAAATGCCACGGCGATTAACCAATCCAACCAAGTCAAATGGATACCTCCCTATCCAGAAAAAATATCGATGATTATCGCTCCACGTTAGCTCCGGAGCTTTGTCAAATGAATCAAATGGCAGCCCGCTGGCTATCTGGACTCTTTTAGTAAATCATCCAGATATTGATATTCTTGCCTTAATTTATAAAGTTCATCCGCGATTTTTAAGGCTGCCAAAACTGCGACTTGGCATTTGTTCAACTTATTCTGGTTATAGCCAATCCCATCGATAATTCCTTCCACATAGGAGACGATCCGTTCGACATACTCAGGGGTATCGGTGCCACGAATCAGGTATTCGTCACCCATTATCTTTACAATAATTTTTTTCTCCTCAGCCTCTTTTCGTTCAATCATTGGCCAACTCCATTATTATTTTTAATACCATTGCAGTCAATATAGGTAAGAATTAGCGAAAAAAATTAAAACTCCTTCATTTTTTGAAGGAGTTATACCTCAATCACTCTTCCGAAAAAGTAGGGCAGGCACAAGATTAAACCGCTACAAGCCAGGTACAACAGGAACAACCTGATTAATAACGCGGGTTTTTCAAGATCTTTCAGATAATTACGGATCAAAGACAAATACTGAAACCATGCAACCCTTTGCGGCAATTCAGGATCGCCTTTCACCTGATCCCAATCAAGCTGTACGGCCAATTCAGCATCTATTAGGGTCAGATCGTTATTGACCCAAGCCTTGATCTTAGAATACATCAATAAATATAAGGATGCCCCTGTTGCCACCAATGGCGTTAATAGCAGGTAACTATATAACAAAGCGTCTACCATAAAGAAGCTAACCAAGTAAAAAAAGGTTAACCCTACTAAACTGGTTAACCACAGGCTGAGCTTGAAAAGGTCATTGTTTAGTTTGGCCCAGATATCAATGAACATCGCATAATTAACTTTCGGCAGGGACTTCCAGAATCGAAAAACGGTTCTCAGCGTTTCCGCCGTCTCATTGATTAAAAAAGCCCAGATAAGCATATCCGCCGCTATCATCAGGACATAACCAATATTGGCGGCGCTCAACAACTTATCAAAAACCGATCCTCCCGCTAAAAAAAGGCTTAATGGAAAAATCCAGGGATTTGAAGGACCCAAGCGATATCTGCCGAAAAGCAAATACCTTCCCCCAAAAATGGCTGCAGGTAAGATGGCCTTGAACTGTAATAAAGGGCGGATTTCAAAATAACCGCTTTGGCTTTCAATACTATTGATTTTGAGGGAAACCAACGACCAAATTATCGTTAATGCCAGATAAAATATCCCCCTGGATAATAACGTCAAGTTAGCTTGGGACAGTTTCCGGATCACAAGAAAACCCTCCTTTGATTTGGTTGCATCAATCAAGTCTAGCTACTTAATATATATGCGAATTGATTAACGCTTGATGCGAATTTCATCAAAGGAAGAATTATAAAAAAAATAGGGATAAAACCATTTCGGTTTTACCCCTCAGCTTTGATTAACGGAATTTATAACCCTTTAGCCCCGGACAGCGGCCCCAAATTCGGCATTCAGTTTCTGGAGCAATTTTGTTTGGAGTTCGTTAACTTCCGAGTCGTTTAAGGTCCGTTCTTTCGAACGGTAAGTGATGCTAAAGGCCATGCTACGCTGATCCGGGCCAATTTGCCCCCCTTGATAAACATCAAATAACTCCACCCGTTCCGCCAGATTGCCACTGATCTCTTTAATCATGGCAATGATTCGATCGGCGTTAACTGTTTGTGGAAGGACCAAGGCCAAGTCCCTTTGAACCGCAGGGAACTTAGGTAACGGTTCAAAGGTAATTTCAGCGTTAATCCGCTCGGCCAAGGCTGTCAAGTTAAGCTCCATTAAATATACTTCCTTAGCCAAATCATAACGTTTTAACACTTCGGGGTGGGCTTGCCCCAAATAACCAATATTTTTCCCTTCCAGCAGGACTTCGGCGCCCTGCCCGGGATGAAGGTAGGGTCGGCTAGAACGGATGTATTGAGGCTGCGGCAGTTTAAACCGTTCCCAAATCAATTCCAAAATCCCCTTAAGGTCATAATAATCATATTCATCCCGGGCCTGGTTCCAACTCATTTCGTTTTTACGACCGGTTAAACCCACTCCTAAGTAAAGGGGTTCATCGGGCAAGATATTTTCCGATGGCAAGTAAACCCGGCCGATTTCATAAAATGCCAGGTCGGTTTGGCGCCGATTGGCGTTAAAAGCAATCGTCGCCAATAATCCATGAGCTAGGCCGGTACGCATTACCGCTTGTTCTTCACTTAGGGGCATCATCAATTCGACCATCTTCCGCAAAGGATCGCTTTGATTGAGGGCGAGTTGTTCGGGTACGGCTTTTGAATAAAAGCTATAGGTCATGATCTCGGAGATACCGGCGCCTTGTAAAGTTCTTCGGCAATCCAGTTGTAATTTTTGAAAAGAGGTCCGTTCCCCTAATTGTTGGCTTTCCGGAATGGTCATTTTAATCTGGCCGTAACCATGAAGCCTGGCTACTTCTTCAGCCAAATCAGCCATATGGGTAACGTCCCGCCGGTAGGTTGGGACTTTCACTTCCATCTGATTGTCGCCGGTAGTATTAACCTCAAAACAAACCCGAGTTAGATATCGGCTAATTTGTTCCCTAGTCAAATCCGTACCCAGCCAGGAATTGATCCGACCGCTATCTGTATTGATCGTAACCGGGGCGATCCGATTCGGATATTCATCCCGAAAACCGCGGGCAACCTTACCGCAACCCAACATCTCAATCAATTGAGCGGCGCGGTTGAGCGCATTCAAGGTATTGTTTGGGTCGATTCCCCTCTCGAACCGAAGCGAAGCCTCAGTCCGCATTCCCAGGCTTTTTGAAGTCTTTCGGATACTGCCCGGATCGAAATAAGCCGCTTCGAGTAGTAAATTGACAGTTTTGCCGGTTACCTCGCTGGATTCACCGCCCATTACCCCGGCGACACACAATCCTCCATTGGAATCCGTAATCAATAAACTATCCGGAGTAAATTGCCGTTCAATCCCATCCAAGGTAGTAAGCTTTTCGCCATTTTGGGCGCGCCTGATAATTACCTGGCGGTTTAAGATCTGATCCAAATCAAAGGCATGTAACGGTTGATTGTATTCCAACATCACATAGTTGGTGATGTCGACGATGTTATTGATCGGACGGACACCGGCTGCTTTTAAACGGCGTTGCATCCATTCCGGGGAAGGGTTGATTTTAAGGCCTACAGCTACCCGGGCCGCATAACGCGGGCAGAGATCCGGATCTTTGATCTTGATTTCGACTAATTCCTCAATTGATGGCCCATCTTCTTTTAAGGCCGGTTCCGCGAGTTTGAAGGTAGTATCCAAAATAGCGGCAATCTCGCGCGCCACATTGATCATTCCCAGGCAATCGGAGCGATTGGCGGTCAATTCCAGGATTAACACTTGGTCAGTGCTCCCCAACGCTTCAGCAACCGTAGTTCCGGGCAGGATAGGATCATTGAAGACCCATATTCCGGCCGATTCCTTTTCCAAGCCCAATTCTGTCCCGGAACACATCATCCCTTCCGATAGAATACCTTTAAAATTCAGATCGCTAATATTTTTCCCATCAGGTAAAACAGCGCCCGCTAAAGCTAACGGGACTAGATCTCCCGGCTTCAGGTTTTTAGCCGCTGTAATCACTTGTTTTTTGCCGAAACCGCCGATATCAAGCTGCGTTATTAATAAATTATCTGCCTGAGGATGTTTCTCCAGTGAAATAACTTTAGCCACCACCATATTGCGATAAGGGGCAGCCATATCTTCAATTTCTTCCACCGCGATACCCGACATCGTCATCTTTTCCGCCAGTTCCTCGATGGAAAGGTCAATTTTCAAATACTCCCGCAACCATTCATATGAGACACGCATCGCCAATCTCCTCCATCCATCTTAGAATTGTGACAAAAACCGCAAATCATTTTCGTAGAAAAGCCTGATATCGTTAATACCGTATTTTAGCATCGCAATCCTTTCAACACCCATCCCAAAGGCAAAACCGGATACCAGTTCCGGGTCATACTTGGACATCCGTAGTACCGTAGGGTTAACCGAACCGGAGCCCAAAATCTCCAGCCAACCGCTGCCTTTACATACCCGGCAGCCTTTTCCGGAACAACTGCATGAGACATCAACTTCAGCACTGGGTTCGGTAAACGGAAAGAAACTGGGCCTGAACCTAACCTGTCGGTCTTCGCCGAACAATTTCTTAGCAAATATAGATAGAATGCCTTTCAAATCCCCGAAGGTAATCCCTTCGTCAACTACAAGCCCTTCAACCTGATGGAACACCGGCGAGTGAGTGGCGTCAAGCGCGTCACGCCGGTATACCCTTCCAGGAGCGATTATTCGAATCGGATTAGGATTAAATTTTTCCATAGTCCTGACTTGGACTGGGGAAGTTTGTGTCCTAAGTAAAATTTCCGGGGTAATATATAGTGAATCCTGCATGTCGCGGGCCGGATGGTTTTTAGGGAGATTCAGGGCTTCAAAATTATAGTAATCGGTTTCAATCTCCGGCCCTTCAGCAATGGTGAAACCCATACCCAAAAAGGTATCCTCGATTTCTTCCAAAACCAGTTGTAACGGATGGGGATGCCCCAGTTTAGGTTTTCGTCCCGGTAAAAGGATGTCGATTTCTTCCTGAGCTAATTTAAGGCTTTGTTCTTGGCCTGCTATGATTTGGCCTCGTTCATCCAGGGCGGTTTCGATTTCCTCCCGGACCCGGTTAGCCAACTCACCAATAATCGGGCGCTCCTCTGGCGATAATCCACCCATCCCTCTAAGGATCGACGTTAGCGTTCCCTTTTTGCCAAGGACTTTAACGCGGATTTCGTTCAGAGTGCCGCTATCTTCAGCAGTTTGAATGTCTTGGATAGCCTCAGCCCTTAATCTTTCCAGTTCTTGCCTCATCGCTAGACCTCCAATAAAAATTATTCAAAATAAACAACATTGTCATTAAAAATAATAACAAAAAACGGGTAATCTGTTTTATTCCCGGTTAAAAAAAGAACAACCTCTCATCCATCGGGACGAAAGGCTGTTTCGTGGTACCACCCATTAAAAAAAACTCTGAAAGGTACGGGATATGTAAAATCCGATACCCTCTCCCCGTAACGGTGGAGGACCGTCGCGACCTACTCTTGTTCAGCCTGCAGTTCGGGAGGGAACTTCCCTGCGCCGGTCCGGGAAAGGCTTTCAATCAAGGCCTTTCTCCCTTAACCATTCCTAACGAGGTACTTTTCTCCGTCATCACATTAACTTTATTAAATTAGGAACCTAACCTAAGGTTGCTTTGAGAATCTCACGGTAAACCAAGTAGGCGCTGATCGAACCTGTACTTTCAAATACTTTCCAAAAAAACTCAGCCGACACCTTCACTTCAACATCAACCCCTCTTCACTGACTGTTGTCGTGAAAAACGGTCACCGTATTACAAAACTATTATATCAAAGCCGCTCAACTTTGGCAAGTGCTGATAAATATAAGCAACGACATTATTTGGAACGGGTGGGCAGGGGTAATTTTCTAAAAACCCCCTGCTCAAAGTATTTTTCTGCCTTTTTTATTACCAAAAGCGTTCAAAGTTTTACATAAAAAATTTTTAACCGGAACGTTGCCGTAGGGCTTCATAAAGTAAAATCCCTGCCGAAACCGAAGCGTTTAACGATTCTGCCCCTCCCGGTTGCGGGATAAGCACCTTGGTGATGGGAAAACTCATCCAATCAGGGTTAAGGCCTCTACCTTCGTTGCCAATAATAATAAGGGAGGGTACGGTTAGGTTCGATTTAAAACAAAACTCGGCAGCTTTTGGATCTCCGGCAATGATTTGAATACCCATCCGCTCCGCCCATTCAGAAATAACTTGCGGCTCAAGGTTTCGG
The DNA here is from genome assembly GCA_023415835.1 of Bacillota bacterium. Classification (GTDB taxonomy): domain Bacteria; phylum Bacillota; class UBA4882; order UBA8346; family UBA8346; genus JAAYHS01. The sequence goes on along the minus strand of JAEZJK010000120.1, from coordinate 33,336 downwards.
CAAATACGTTGGTGAAAAATCCCCCCCATACTAGCCCGGACCACTTTACCTTGGTAAGGATCGGCAGTACTGGGAGTAAAAAATAAGCCATCACATCCGGCCGCCCAAGCAGTCCTAATAATAGTGCCAACATTACCCGGATCTTGAAGCTCATCAATGATCAATCCCAACTTGAAATCGGTAAATCCCAAAAGATCTGCCTCAACCGGAATAACGATTGTCGCTACTATTCCTTGAGGATTCTCGGTTTCACAGATTTTTGCCAAAACAGGGTCGGAAACCTCGAAACCTTGATGGTTGATGTCCAGGAGCCTTAAAAGTTCTTTCCCCTCAGATGTTTTGGTAAGCTTCTCCGACCAAAAAAAATGTTTAATTAGCGAACCGGCTTTTAATCCTTCCTGAACCAGATGAATACCCTCGGCTAAAAATAGGTTCTCCTGAAGGCGGCCTTTTTTATGATGTAATGTTCTTACTAATTTTATTAAATCATTGGAAATACTCGTAATCATCGGATACCCTGCATTTTAGAGAGCCTCAATTCTTTTAATTCGTTCACTGGTGGGCGGATGGGTGGAAAATAATTGGAAAATAGCCGAATTCCCTCCCCCACTGGATCCGCCTTCCATCCGTCTCCAAAAATTCAGTAATTCTTCTTTTTGGTAACCTGCAATCTTCATAAAACTAACACCATAAGAGTCGGCTTCATATTCCGCTTCCCTACTATACCCAAGTTGGGTTAGGTTAATTGCGACAACGCCAATTTTAGAAATCTGTTCTTTTCGTTTTTCTTTACTTTGATTAACAATTAACCCCAGGATAGCGCTCATCCCGATTGTCCGGGAGATGCTTTTCATGCTATGGCGTTGATCAACATGGGCGATTTCATGGGCCAATACTCCCGCTAATTCTCCATCGCTTTTAATATAAGAAAGCAATCCGGTATTGACGAAAATATACCCGGCAGGTAAGGCAAAAGCGTTAACGGTATCGTCTTTAACAACAGCGATGCTATATTTAATCTCATTTCGGCGTTTCGATTGGTTTACCAAATTGGAAAACATTGAGCCTAGCCAAGCTGCTTGATCTTTTGGGAGTTCAACCAGTTCATTTTTGGCGATAATTTGCTGATAAGTATTATAGCCGATCTCCTTTTCCAAGCCTAATGATAATGAATCGAAGAAATCCCTGGCAAAGATCTTCGCCGGTAGTAACAAAAAGGCAATTAGCGCAATCAGAGTTAAAGAAACGCAGCGTCGGTTCATTCGGTTCACCTCAGGTAGCAAACTTTATACTAAAAGTATTATAGCATAAAATATCACCTTAAAAGCGGCTTAATATTTCCTTTTTTAAGGATGGAACGGATTGGGGTATATTTTGGCCTCCAAAATAATGCTATCCCTTGGCCTCAGTCTTTTCGCGGCTTACCACTTACAGTTTTGAGTGGAGCAGTTCATAAGCTTTCAAATAATTGGCCAAATTTTCTTTTCTTTGTTCCGGAGTAGGATGGGTTGAGAATAATTTATTGATAGCGTATATTTTTTTTTGCCGCATATCGCTGAATTTGCCAAAAAGAGTCCGATGCTCCTGATAATTCTTCCCGGTCCTTTTCAAATGGGCGAACCCGACTTCATCTGCTTCCCTTTCTTGTTCCCGGGAATATCCCTTCATAATAATGTTCAACATGACTGAAGTGAATAAGGCCGTTTCCATATTATCTTTGGAATCATTTCCTGAACCGGCAATAAAAATCGCAGCCATAAACGAAAGTGCCATTGCGCGTTTATAATTAATAACAGCATGTTTTTTTTCAATATGGGCGATCTCATGTGCTAAAACAAATGCCAGTTCGTCATCGGACTCAATTATATCCAGTAGCCCTTTGGTAACGTAAATAAAACCATTAGAGGCGGCAAAAGCGTTCACCTCGGTGCTGTCCAAAATACGGAATTTATAATCGACATTCTTTCGGATAGTGTCGGCTATTATCGGTTCCGCAATTTTTTCCAACCTTTGAATTAATTCCGGATTATGATCCAACCTATAGTAATACTCAAGTAATCCACAGGCTTCGCTTCCCAGCCCTTCTTCAATATTGCGGTCACCATAAACATAGCTTTTATAAGAAGGAAAGCAAATTGGGCAAGGTCGAAAATTTGCTGTTTCGGCTTCGATCCGTGTATTAAACCGGTCGCAATTTTCGGAAGCAGGCGGATGGAGGCAATCAGGCATATGATATATTAAACTTGTTTTATTTCCAATCACAGGTACATTTGTCGCCCTAACATTGCCGATATTGGGATCGGAAATTTCTTTTTTATAATAGTTATTCACCAATTGCGTGATCGCATTAGAAAAAGCCTGCTCACGGTTGCCGTCTCCAAATCCTTCTCCAATGTATTCAAATTCATTGTTGTCTTGGCAATTATAAACCTTTAGGCTTAACAAAAGCTGATAGCTTTTGTTGGACTTTTCCTTTTTGATTTCATTATATCCGTTAATTTCTAAGACAAGCAACTGTGTCAATCCTATTTTTTGCCCAATTTTAAATAAATCTTCGCGCACACACAGATTACTAGCTTCATAATAAGATTGGAACTCATTTTGTTTTAACAACTCTTCGGTTTGTTGATAATCCAAAAACTGGTTGCTGCCCGAATTCCGGATTGCTTTAGTAAACCTTTCATTAACCAGCCGGCTTAGTTGATTCCCTCCAACCGTATCTACCCCACTATAATTGTTAATTAGAATCAGGCCTGCTTTTTGCGTTTCTTGGCCGATAACAAGGCCAGTAGCAAGGAGAAAAATCAGGGGAATTATTAGAAGAATCCTTTTCAACTAAAAAACCTCCTCCAACCATAAAATAGCCAAACTTTTACAATAATTCATCATTATGGTTGGAAATCCTCTAAATAAACCTTAATTTTTACTATTCTTGCCTTTAATTTACGGAAATTTTGTTTTAAGCCAAACTCACCTACGGCATTGGCGAATCCCAGTCCTTGGCAACTTTAATTCGCCCTAAAAACTCCATGGCAATCGGAAATCCATATACATTAAATTCGGTGGATAAATGCTTCATTGTTTACTAGCACCAGAATAATTGATAAAGAGAATATGCGGGGGTTCCCCGCATATTCATAATAAAATGCCTTATTATGTAAAAATAACTGTCTCTATAAGCCGAGTTCTGTACCCTTACGGGCGGTAACCATTTATCTAGGGCGCCGGTTGCCCGGCGTCTCCAGCAGCCAACCCGGGAGAAAAACGGGCCGTTTTATCTCTCCCCTATTTGGCCTTGCTCCGGATGGGGTTTTCCAAGCCGGCCGATTCCTCGGCCGCTGGTGCGCTCTTACCACACCTTTTCAGCTTTGCCTTAACCGGATTATGGGCTAACCTCAAACCCGGTGGCGTTTCCTTTTCTGCGGCACTTTCCGTGGGGTCGCCCCCCCTGGATGTTATCCAGCATCTCGCCCTATGGAGCTCGGACTTTCCTCAGATCTATTTGATCCGCGGTTACCCAAGACAGTTACGTTTATGACTTAAAAATTTTAACACAATCAAGCTTCAATGTCAATTCTTCAACAACTAAAGGCTTTATTTGAAACGGCAAATAGCTAAATTTTCTTGTCTACCGGAGAGGATGCCTCCTTTACCTAGAACGGGCTATATAATATTTCCCATCATTCGGGTTTTTGAAATTCAACTGAAACAGAATCGTAACTAGCGCATCTATTCCCCGTACCCCACTTCTTCTCCGGAAAAGCCCATATTTGACATGTGTTTTCAAAAGTAAGGTTAGCGCAATTTTTACATTCACTAATGGCGAAAATAGATAAACCAGGTGTAGTCAGGATTTTATATGTTTTTTCCCGTATCATTGAGAAGTAACCCGCTTGCTTTTAAGTACATTACCGAACTGATCGACGGTTATCTCCAAACGATGCATAAAATCGCCTAGGGACGCTAATTTTGAAACGCTTTCTAAATGCATAAAATCAGTTAACATGGTATTCAACATTTTATAGACCTCAGCCAATTCTTCCTCTCGTTTTTTAAGGCGCTCGCGGTCTTTCTCTCCCGCTTTTTGTAACTGTTCATTTTCATCCAATAAACGTTGAATTTCTTCCATTAATTTATCTTCACGTTTTAAATCCCGCTCCACAGCCAATAGATGTTCGATAAAACCACGCAAGTCCAGCTGATGGCGCTGATTTGATTCTATTCTAGCAACCCGTCCCTCCAAATCGCTCAAAGTATCAGGAAGCGATGATAGTTGGTATAAGAATGAATTGGCTTCCTCTGGCCCATGTGTTTTTTGGGATACATTTTCAACCGGGATCTGAGAGAGGTTGGAGCTACGGTTTAACTTCGTATCGCTCGCTTTTACGTTTTCCTTGCCAATATTTAAATACTGTTGTCCCATTGATAATAAATCATCGTCTGAATAATTCAACCTTTTAATCAAGCGGTAAAACCGTAGTTTAAGCGCGGCAGGGGTAAAAGGGTTACCCAATTTTTGCTGTAATTCGATGCAAGCGTCCGCCCTTGAGTTGCCTAAAGCTTGGTGTTTGCTGAATATTTCTAGAATAAAACGATCGATATCCTTTAATTCGCGGCTTCGTTTCCGCGGCGTAGTCCCGGAATCGCCAGTATATTTGGATTGCATTAAATTGTAATAATCTTGATTAGTCATACCCTTCTCTTTTAATAAACGGCAAAATTGGCTTCGCAACGCGCTCATTTTTCTGCCGAGGCGGTTTACCAATTCCCTTCTTTTTTGGGGATTCCACCATGATTCAAAGAGAATTTCGTTTTCGGTTTCGGTATAACGCGGTTTTGTCTTTTGTAATGTTGCCCCTGCAACCGCTAATGCGTTATCAGGCATTTTCGTCCCTCCTAAATATATGATCACCTCTGAGCAGGTTCTATCATATTTTGTTCCAGAGGGATGTTAATTATGCTAGATTACAAAAAAAAATTAGTATCTTATTCACTCGTTGTTAGCCCATAATTTGAATAACAAAAATGTCGTAATATATCGATCGCTTAATTACGACATTAATAACTCACAGTGAAAAGACTAAATGGGTGTCTTCGCCTTCTTTCTTTCATTTAACCCAAAAGCCACAACCGGAAACGCCAATTGAGCTAATAATCCTAATATTAAAGTAGTTCCGTTTTTAAACTCACAACTGTAAACAGTTTTCCGAACAACTACTCACTGGTTTATCGGTACTAATTCAACTTCTCCCCAAGCTGCTATCTTTTGTTCTTTGATTATTAGAGCCCCTCTTATTCCGGGGATACTTTGAATAAAACCGATGGTTTTAGGAAGGTCTGAGCTGTTTTGGACCCGATTTGCCCCAGCGGTAGCGGCAGCATCAGCCAAGGAAGGATCCGAGGCGATGATCATTACTGCATCAGCTTTCCCGAAACTTAGGGATGGCCCCATCGTACCGGAAGATGTGCAAATACCGATCCCCTCCGGTTGAGGTTTTATTAATACTCCTACCTTTCCTGAAAACGGTGATTGAAAACCGGCGAATACTGCGACAACTCTTTCTTTACTGGAACGCAGATAAATGTCTCCCCCGTTTTCAATTATAAGTTCGGAAACTATTTCAGGTCCTAACTCCCTTCCAATCATCTCAGCAATGGTTCCGGCGACCGCAGCCATCGGGCCTACACTGGTCAGCTGTGAAGCCCGGATCATCACTTGAATCATTTCAGGTGCCTGATTGTCCTCGGGCCACGGGGTCAACGCTTCCCGAAAACCCGGGTGGGAATCAAGATATCCTTTTAATTGGCGACGGTAAAACTTTAATAAATACTCAATCCTAGCTTTAAGATCCGTTTCGGAAAGGATCCAAAGATCGCTTTCGCCAATTACTATCCGGTATTTTAAAAGGTCGCCAACTGAAGCGGAGCGGTAAGTACGTTCTATGTCGGAGCGTTTCCGATAGGATCCTTTCAAATCAGGCATTTAAAAACTCACCTTGATAATTTGCATTGGACAAGCCTTAACACAGGATTCGCAAACGATACAAAGTTCTTTGTCGAATTTTAATTTCCACTCGGGAGGATTGATACTTAACGCTTTAGGATGGCAAACCGCAGTACAACTCCCGCAATGGATACATTCCTCCTCGTCAAGGAGGATCTCTTTACTGACCGGTTCAACCAAAACACCTTGCTTTTTTAAAAAATCAATACCGGCCAGAATTTTCTCCTCAGCCCCGTTGGAGAGCTCCACTACTAACTTCCCCTCTTCACCGGGAGTTATCTTTGCCTTTAAAATATTGATCGCCAAGTCAAAATCTTTTACTAAATGATAGGTAAGAGGCAATTCACTTAATTCCGGAGGAAAGGTAAGCACTACTTTTTTCTTAGCCATGACTAAACCTCCTGTTCCCGTAGTTCCAACGGTTTAACTTTCGATTCCAACGATAATGGTTGCACCGGTTCAGTAAGGTTGAATTGCCCGTCAGAAATCCATTCTTTGAGAATTTGAGCGATTTTACGGGCCTGATTTAATGATGATAAAGGCGCTGTCGGTATATTTTTACCATTAATCGTGATCGAACCGGAACGAAGCTCCGCGTAGCTAACCTGGCCGAAATTGGGCCTGGATCGTTTGGGAATACTATAATCAACAACCGTAGCTTTAATATCCCGGTTTGAAACCGTAGTCTGGTTTAAGATTTCTTCATCTAAGATCGGGATTGGAATTCCGACCCCGACATACATACTCACTCCGTAACGGTCAAAAACTGCTGCCCTGAGAAAGTCATGTTTCATCTGTTTCAAATCTCCGATCAATGCCAATGTCCCGGCGGAGGCGATAGGAACACCATTTGCGTCCCGATCCTGATTTGGGTTATGTTGCGTTCCTTCCCAAGCAACATATCCGGTTCCCCCTCCCAGAAAAATACGGGTACCGATACCAATCGTCCGGTAATATGGGTCGTTCAAGAGGGGGCTTAATTCGCCTGCCGTAGAATATGTCGCATTGCCAAAATTCGGCAACAAAGTGCCCATGTATGTGTAGATCGTACGATTGGAAGAGTTTACAGCCACAGAATAGTTTTGATATGCATTTCTGGGGTTAAACAAATAGGCTTGGTTCAGATCATTCAAACCCACTGAAGTCTGGATTTCTTTTCGAGGATAACAATCTGTTCCATATGAAGTTGCCCTTAATTCAACCTGTTCCCCTCGGACCAAAGCCTCAATCACATGGGCCCCGCCATAGGCGAATCCTTTAGTATCAGAAAGCTCAGTAGCGCCGATATATGAGTCAACTGCGGCAATTCCGGCATAAGCCGGGACATCGTTAAGCCATACTTTGGCCATCCGGATCGGGGGATCGGAATGCCCGAAGTTTAAAAAAGCGCCTGAAGAGCACATTGGTCCAAAAGTGGCGGTAGTCACTACATCCACTTCCCGGGCTGCGGCCGCATACCCTTTTTCCTTTACGACATCGATAATTTCTTCAGCGGTAAAAACCACCGCCTTACCTTGTTTGATCTTCTCGTTGATCTCAGCATATGTCTTCATTACCAATCGCACCTCGCTTGTAATTAAACACTTCTTTCAGCTCTATCTTATATATGGCAAATAAAAAAACCTCATCAAAGAGGCTATCCGAAAAAACCTCTCATCTTCCAGGAATTCCTGCTGGATTTGGCACCGGGTCCGCTTACGCGAAGGTTGCCGAGGTTTCGACGGGCCAGTTCCCTCCACCTCTCTTGATGAGCAGTAATCAACTATTTTTTAAATAATATATCATGGGTGATTTATACTGTCAATAAAAGTATTTCTCAATTTACCTTACAAATTATTTAACATAACTGTAATTTAACTATAATTTGGTGGTTCAAAGCCAGATTATGAATTGCCATATTTCCTTAATTACCTTATAATTGGAGATACCGGCTTTGATAAAGTTCCCTGCGCCTTGGCGTCCCTGCTGGAGGTAAAGAACTTATAAGCCCCAACAATATTACAATCACGTATACTTAGCTATCTGAATGGGGCATTTTACTTTACTAACCGATGGTACTAATAATAAATTGAATCTTGTTTTTTTGCAAACATTTTAATACTGGAAAAAAGGTGATTAAACTGAAGTATTTAGTGGTTTTAGCGGATGGTATGGCTGATTATCCGGTTCCGGAATTAAACGGGAAAACTCCGCTGCAAGTTAGTAAAAAAACCAATATGGACCGCCTGGCCCAACTTGGCGAAGTCGGCCTGGTAAGGACCATCCCTCAGGGAATGCCGCCCGGTAGTGATGTGGCTAATTTATCAGTAATGGGATATAGCCCGCGCCAATATTATACTGGCCGTTCTCCATTAGAAGCGATCAGCATCGGAGTTGATTTAAGCCTTACCGATGTCTCCTTTCGTTGTAATTTGGTGACCCTTTCCGATGTTTCTTCTATCGATGGAAAGATAATGGTAGATTATAGCGCTGGAGAAATTTCCACTAAGGAAGCTCAAATTTTAATCCAAGACTTGGCTAAAGCATTAAATTCCTTGGAGATTAATTTTTATCCTGGTGTCAGTTATCGACATTTAATGGTTTGGCATAATGGTCCAGCAGAGTGCCGGCTGACACCGCCCCATGATATTAGCGACCGTCCCATCGGGGCCTATCTACCCCAAGGCAGCGGTTCTGATATACTACTTGATTTGATGAAAAAAAGCTGGCCGGTCTTGGAAAACCATCCGGTTAACCAAGCGCGGAAAAAGTTAGGGCTTAACCCTGCAAACTCGATTTGGTTTTGGGGGGAAGGCCGCAAACCCAATATTACAGGCTTTACTGAAAAATATGGACTCAAGGGTTCGGTTATCTCCGCGGTTGATCTGGCAAAAGGGTTGGGAATCTCAGCCGGTTTAAAGGTAATTAATGTTCCGGGCGCTACCGGCAACATTCATACCAATTTTCAAGGTAAGGCCCGGGCGGTCCTAGAGGCGTTTAAGGCAGGAGACGACTTTATCTATCTACATATCGAAGCTCCTGATGAAGCCGGGCATCAGGGAGATCTAAAAACAAAAATCAGCGCCATCGAAAGGATTGACGCTGAGGTTTTAGAACTGATCTTGACTGAGCTACCCAAAATCTCAACTGATTATAAATTGTTGCTCTTACCGGATCACCCTACTCCAATTACTTTAAAAACTCATGTGGCTGACCCGGTACCGTTCGTAATTTACCAAAACCATAAAACCAATGTCATAGGCGCGACAGCTGTTTTTGATGAAATAGCAGCTGCCGGGACGGGCATTTTTTTGGAAGAGGGTCACCGGCTGATGGATCGGTTTATCGGGAATTGTTCCGTTTTAAACGGCACATAAAAAAGCCGTCCCCTCCTCCCGGCATTGGTAATAACGTTACCCATCTTTGATTTTTTTCCGCTAAATAAGAATTTAATCCGAAAGGAAGGAATTCCGAGTATGATTCGATCTGAAAATCGGGATGATTCTCGCTAAACCACTTTATTTGCTCTTGATTTTCTTCGGGTTCCAGAGTACAAGTGCTATAAACCAAACGGCCGCCCGGCCTAACCAGACGGGCGGCTTCCCCTAAAATTTCCCGTTGCAGGACGGCTAAAGCCATAATATCTTCGGGGCGCCGCCGATATCTGGCGTCAATCCTTCTGCGAAGGACCCCTGTTCCCGAACAGGGAGCGTCAACTAAGATCGAATCTACCTTCCGATCATCTCCCGCAAATACGTTCCGGGCATCGCCTAAAATCGGCTTGATGCTTTCCAATTTTAAACGTAGGGCATTTTCCTTAATTAAATTGACTTTATGGGAATGGTCGTCGACACTATAAATGTGGCATCGATCATCGGTTAATTCCGCCATGTGGGTGCTTTTTCCGCCCGGAGCAGCGCAAAGATCGATTATGGTTTCGCCGGGGCGAGGATCCATTAAACGTGAGACTAACATCGAACTTTCATCTTGCACAAACAGCTTACCGTCCCTAAATTGGGCGAGTTCATCCAAGGCGCATGGTAAATCCTGAAGCGTAATAGCTTCCTCTAAAAAAAGTCCCGGCTGCCAAAGGATTTTTTCCGCAGTCAATTCGGTTTTTAATTCGGAACAATTCACCAGGTGTTGATTGATTCTAACAGTTAAGGGCGGCGGTAGATTATTAGTTTTTAAGATTGATTCAGTAGTTTCGGGGCCAAATCGGTTGAACCACCGTTCTACCAGCCAATCCGGATGTGAATACTCCAGTGATAAATATTGAACTGGATCAGCCTCCCGGTCCGGTAGGGCAACCTGATCACGCAGGCGCAGGTAGTTACGGAGCACACCATTTACTAAACCCGCCAAACCCGCAAATTTAGTTTTTTTAGCCTCCTCGACAGCTGTATGTAGAATCGCGTGTTCCGGCGTCCCGGGAAGTTGCAGCAACTGGTAAAGGGCAATCCGGAGAATATTTTTGATTGGGGTTTTTAAAGAATCTAAGGGACGGCTGAGTAGCCGTCCCAGAATAAAATCAATCTTCAGTAAGTACCTTAATGTACCATAAACCAACTCACTGCAAAAATCTTTCTCACGTTGATCCGCTTGATTAAATTCATTCAATATCCGATTCAATGCTAGATTAAGGTAAGCGCCTTCATTTTCATATTGGTCCAAGACCAACCGGGCCAAATGACGGCCGGTCAACTTACTCATCGCGGCTTCCCCGGATAAACAACATTCTGAGCAGTTGGATGATAGCAGTAGCGGCAGCCGCAACATAGGTTAAAGCAGCTGCGTTTAGTACTTTTTTGGCCCCGCCGAGCTCTTCTCCCTGGGTCAAATAACCGCTAGCGCCGAGAATCGCCAACGCGCGATTACTGGCATTATATTCAACCGGTAAGGTAAGCACAGTAAAACCAACAAAGAAAGTAAATAAAATGATCCCCAAATCGAGTAAAAAAGTATTGCCGCCACCAAAAATAATACCCAGGAAAAACAGGAAGAACCCGAGATTAGAGCCGAGATTGGCGATGGGGAAAATCCCATTCCTGATTGTTAACGGCACATATGCCTCGGCATGTTGAATGGCATGGCCGGTTTCATGGGCAGCCACTCCATAGGCGGCCAAGGAACGTCCGTGATATACTTCGGGCGAGAGCCTTAATACCCGGGAACGGGGGTCATAATGATCCGATAATGTGCCCGGGGTCAGTTCGACAGGAACATCATATAAATTACTGCGATCCAGTATTTCCCGGGCTACTTGGGCGCCGGTCCGGCCTGAAACCGTACGTACATCCTGGTATTTATTGAAGGTGGACTGTACTTTAAATTGCGCATAAAGGGTAAAAATAATTGCCGGGATTAATAGTAGAAAAGTAGGGTCGTAAAACATTCTTCCAACTCCTCTCCAAGTTTAGAATTTATTTGTTTATTTATGATACCGACGCTATGAAATACCAGTTTAATATGACAAACCTTACCTTATTTTTATCATAGCTTTCTTAAAAACTCAATTTCAAAATGATTAATTTTTATGTAATATTATATATTTACTCGTTGGGAAGGCAAAGATACATCCCCTCTTTTAAACAGCGTCCATTGGCGCATTCAGTCGCAGACATCACCCGTTTTCCCACCGGCTGCATTTTAGTGATTAATAACGGTTGATCCCCGGTGGCTACCAACAATCCTTGATTTTTAACAATCCTGATGATCCCTCCCGGCCCACAGCTACTTATTATATTATCCTCGGGACTATTATTGATTCTTGTTTCTAATATCTTAAAACGTTCATAATTAAAATAAGTTTCCGCTCCGGGCGAAGGCGCTAACGCCCGTACCAGATTATGAATCCTTTCCGCCGGCTCTTCCCAATTAATCCGGTACTGTTCCGGTTTAACCTTCAAGGCTTTGGTTGCTAAGCGATCATCTTGCGGGATCCGGGGCGCATTCCCGGCTAGGAGCGACTGGACGGTCCGGACTAAAAGTTTTCCGCCCAGATCCGCCAGGCGGCAATATAAACAGCCGAAGTTTTCGTCCGCCCCGATCTCTAACTCTTCTTGAAAGATAATATCTCCGGTATCCCAACCTTCATTCATATACATGGTTGTAATTCCGGTGATCCGATCGCCATTAACCAAGGCCCTGCGAATTGGGTCGGCGCCTCGATATTTAGGCAACAGGGAGCCATGAACGTTGATGCAGCCATATTTCGGCCCTTCTAAAATCAGCGAAGGGATCTTTTGCCCGAAAGCTACTACCACCACTAGATCCGGGTGAAGTTCGTCAAAAACCGGAAAAAATTCGTCACTATCGACTTGTTGGGGTTGCCAAACCGGAATCCCGTTTTGAAGAGCCATTTGTTTTACAAGAGAAGGTTGAAGCGCCATTCCCCTTCCTTTGGGGCGATCCGGCTGAGTTACAACCCCGCTAATTTCAAAATTATTCGTTATCAAATAGCCTAGGCTTACCGCGGCAAACTCGGGAGTACCCATAAATAAGATACGCAACTTATTTCTCCTTTGTAGAAGTTAAATAATCAATGAATAAAATCCCGTTTAAATGGTCGATTTCATGTTGAAAAGCACGGGCCAATAATCCTTCCCCGGTTAATTTGATCTTCTTGCCGTTAAGATCGAGGGCGGTAACACTCACTCGGTCAGCCCGGGTGATATACTCGCTCCTGCCGGGCAGCGAGAGGCAACCCTCAGCGTCGCGGTTCTCACCTTCCAATTTGGTGATTTCGGGATTAATTAAAATAATTGGTCCCGCACCGGCGTCGATCACTACCATCCGTTCCGAAACTCCAACTTGCGGGGCTGCCAAACCGACCCCATTAGCATGGTACATGGTTTCCAGCATATCTTCGGCTAAAACCCGTAATTGTTTACTTATTTTGCTAATGTTCCGGGCTTTCTGCCGGAGCACCGGTTCCTCACCAGTATAAATTTTTAGTAAAGCCAATTGACACACCTCATTATTATTTTATACTACAGAATATGGATTACGGTCTCTAAAGATTTTAACATCGCTAAATTTCCGAAAAGGAAACTCAAGCCAAGAGGCATTCACTAAATCATTGAGGCTGTTTTGCCCGTGGCTCTTGAGCAATAGCTGCCAACGAAATTTAGATTCGATTTTGGGAATAAGGGCCGGAGCAGGACCCATTAATTCGACCAATTTCAATTCCTCATTTACTTGGCTGGAAGCTTTTAGGAGCAATCCCCGAATAATCTTGGCAAATGTTTCTGCGGCTTGGCTAACTTTTTCCTGGCTTATTCCTGAAAAAGCTATTTTGACGAATTCTGCAAAGGGCGGATATTGTAATTCACGCCGCCGTTCGATTTCCGCCTGGTAAAAACCGAGGTAATCATGTTCCTTGGCCAATTGTAACGAGTAATGTTCCGGATTGTAAGTTTGAAAAATTACCCGTCCAGATTTTTCTCCCCTCCCGGCCCTTCCGGCGACTTGGGTCAGTAATTGAAAAGTCCGTTCCGCCGCCCGGAAATCAGGGATATTAAGGGTCGAATCGGCCGAAATGACCCCAACCAAAGTTACCCGGGGAAGGTCGAGCCCTTTGGCGACCATTTGCGTTCCCAAGAGGATATCCACTTCACCGGAGGTGAGCCCTTGATAAATCCGTTGATGCGTACCTTTTCTGGAGGTTGAATCAACGTCCATCCGGATCATCTTGGCCTCAGGGAAAAACTTTACCAATTCCTCCTCAAGTTTTTGAGTGCCATTACCAAAATAACGGATGCGGCTGCTTTGGCATTTTGGGCAGAGATTGGGGACCGGTTGACGGTAACCGCAATAATGGCAACGCAACACCTTTTCCGAGAGATGGTAAGTTAATGATACGTCACAATCAGGGCAAGTCAAAGTATAGCCACAGTCGCGGCATAAGACGAATGTGGAATATCCACGGCGGTTGAGGAGTAAAATAACTTGTTCCCGCTGCGAGACGGCTAGCCCGATAGCTTCATAGAGTGAATTGCTTAGGATGTTTTTATTGCCCTGTCGCAGTTCCTCCCGCATGTCAACAATTGAAACTTGGGGCAGTGGTTTTTGATTAAAACGTTCTTTGAGCCCCAAATAACAATACTTTCCATTTTGAGCGGCATAGAAAGACTCCAGTGAAGGGGTAGCGCTCCCGAAGATGACTTTGGCCCCGGTCAGTCCGGCCAATTTCTCAACCACACTCCGGGTATGATATCTGGGAGTCTCTTCTTGTTTATACGATGACTCGTGTTCTTCGTCAACAATGATCAATCCGAGATTTTCAAAGGGGGCGAATAAAGCGGATCTAGCCCCTAGTATCAAGTTGGCCTTTCTATTTTTAATGTTAAACCATTGATCATACCGTTCGCCATCGGACATATTACTATGCAAAAGTGCTACTTGATCGCCGAACCGGAGCCGGGCACGTTCCAATGTTTGGGGTGTTAAGGCGATTTCGGGGACCAGATATAACACTTGCCGCCCTTGGCGCAAAACTTCTGCGGCAGCCTTAAAATAAATCTCTGTTTTACCGCTTCCGGTAACTCCATGTAACAGAAAAAAGCAAGCCTCTGGCAGAGAATTAAATTGTTGGTACACATCTACTTGTCCAGAGGTGAACCGGGACGGACCTGCCAAAGGTTCCACTGGGGAAAAGCCAACCGGTTTCCGCTCTTGAGTAATCTCAGTACCGATAATCTTTCCTTCCCGGGCCAAGCGATCAATCACTGAACTACTGACTTCGGCCGCAACGCATAGTTGGGAGCGGGAGAGCATTTCTTCCCGGAGTAAGGTTACTTTAACCCTTTTTCCAGCGGCGCTGGTTTCCTCAACTTCCGACGAGGCCCAACTGTACATCCGGTTGGTTTTAGCTTTGATTTTAGGTGAAGCATAGCGATGTTCTTTAACAACTAATTTGTTCTTGATTAAATAATCCCAAATTTGGGGAAGATTGATGAACCGTTTTTCCCATTCTTTAGCCGTTTCGCCTTGGAGTTCGTTTAAGAATGCCATCGTCCCGCTAATTTCATGAGCGGAAAATTTTAATTCCAATCTACTTTTTAATTCGCCGGAATCAACATTTAACTTATATGAGACAATCCGAACCGGGTTTGACCCCGGCGGAAGGCAAAGTTTGAGCACATCAGACCGGCTACAATAATAATATTCCGCCATCCACTCGGATAACCGATATTGAAGATCAGTAAGCAAAGGAGGGTCATCAACCACCTGAATGATCCCTTTTAATTGATTAAAATCGGAATGATCGGTTATAGACCAGATATAACCTAGATTCGGCCGATTTTGAAAAGGGACAATCACTCTGGCTCCGATTTTGATAGCCTCTTCAAACTGGGGCGGTGCCAGATAATCAAATAATTTATCTAGTTGTTGGGCTTGCGAAGCAATTAACACCTGGGCGATTTTACTCATTAAACCAATAACCTTATTTTTAATATTTTAATCCTGATTAATTATAAAATAAAAATCTCAGAGGGACAAGGCTCTGAGATTTCAAAACTTTTACTTAATGCCGACTTTGGTCCTTTCGACTTTAAACTTTCCGGCACCGATCTCCTCGAGGGCGCTCGATACCGGTTTGACTGTTTTTCCTTCATCGGGTTTTTCTTCTTCAAGAATCTTGCGGGCCCTCTTAGCAGAAGCGGTGACCAGAGTATACCGGTTATCTACTTTTTTAAGCAATTCGTCTAAGGACGGATAGATCAAAAAAACTGCCTCCTTTGATATTGGGAAATATTCTAATTTTTTTATTAATGTATAGAACCCAAAAACCAATCAAAACATTAGTATGGTAAAAATCAACTATTTAATATCTTATTAAGTAAATTACGGTCTTGCCGATTGACTCTACATTTCTCAGCTTGTATGATACATTCAATCTGCTCACATGTCAAGCAAATTTCTTGATTTAAGATTAAATAATCATATTGAGGGGTGCTTTGAAATTCGGTTTCGATATATTGGAGGCGTTTGCTTAATTCCATTTCCTGCTCGGTATTACGTCCAGTCAAGCGTTTTTTTAATTCCGTCAAAGAAGGCGGCGCTAAAAAAATCAGCACCGCTTCAGGTAAAGAACGCTTAATTTGAACAGCCCCTTGGACTTCAATATCCAAAATCACATCATGGCCTGACGCTAGTAGCTGTTCAACATATTGTTTCGGAGTGCCATAATAATGTCCGTATACTCTAGCCCACTCTAAAAAATCTCCAGCGTCAATTTGGTTTTGAAATTCCGTTTCCGTTAAAAAAAAATAATGTTGACCATCAATCTCATTAGGCCTAGGAGCTCTTGTGGTAGCCGATACCGAGTACCTTAAATCCGGTTTACGGTTAAAAAGATTATCAATAACCGTATTTTTACCTACCCCGGAAGGCCCTGAAATGACAATCAACAAACCCGGTGACATCATCAAAACTTTTATTCCTCCGATTCTATGTTTGCATCTTTTGATGTAAGCCGATGGGCGACAGTTTCCGGCTGAACCGCGGAGAGAATTACGTGATCGCTGTCGGTGATAATTACCGCCCTGGTGCGACGTCCATATGTGGCGTCGATTAACATGCTTCTGTCACGGCTTTCCTGGATGATTCTCTTTATCGGAGATGATTCAGGACTGACGATGGCAACTATTCGGTTAGCGGAGACAATATTACCGAATCCGATGTTAATTAATTTAATGTCCATTCTTCTGAAGTGGCCTCCTTCCTAATTGTTGCCGAGCCTTTCGATTAAAGCCTGTTTTTGACGGTTTCCTAGCCCTTGAATACGTCGGGTCTCATCAATACCGATATCGCTCATGATCTTTTTCGTCTTTACCTTACCGATACGCGGTAATGACTCCAATAAGTAAACCACTCTCATTTTGGCCACCACGTCATCATTAATATTGTTTAACACTTCACGAATGGTGGTCTTCCCTTTTTTCAGGTTCTGACGGATTTTTGCTCTTTTACTCCGGACTTCCTGAGCTTTTTTCAGGGCTTTTCTTTTTTCCTCAAGTGAAAGTTTTGGCAGCGCCATCCTGTTTCACCTCCTATTCGATATTCTGGATTTGTTCCCTTATTTTCTCTAACTCACTCTTGAATTGAATTACAACATGAGAAATTTTTAAATCATTGCTTTTGGAACCGATGGTATTAATCTCCCGGTTTAATTCTTGAACTATAAAATCCAACTTCCGCCCAATCGGTTCATTTAGGTCCAAGGTTTTCTGAAATTGCCTCAAATGGCTTTCAATACGCACCAATTCTTCATTAATATCCGATTTATCTGCAAAAATGGCAACTTCGGCAGCCAGGCGATTTGGATCGATTTCAATTCCTTCGGTAAGTTCTTGAATCCTTTTAACCAAACGGAGGCGGTACTCAATTACCATTTCCGGTGAAAAGCTTGCTAATTGATTGCGAAAACCGTTTAAATGTTCGAGCTTGTCCAGTAAATCACCGGCAAGTTGCCCGCCTTCGGAACGGCGCATTTTGAGCAGGTTCTCTATCGCCTCATTTAAAACTTCTCCAGCCAGAGCTTCTAACTGTTCTTGATCCTCAGCTGGTTGGATCGTTTGCATAACATCCGGGAGGTTTAAAACCGTAGTTAGATCAGGCGCCCCTTGCACCTTGAAATCAGTGGTTAATTCGGCGATAGCTTTAAAATATGAAGTTAATAATGGCCGGTTTAGTTTAACTAGTACTTTTTCGGATAAAAATTTTTCAATCGTTACTGTTACTTCAACTTTTCCCCGGGAGATCTTCGTTGCCAGATCGCGCCTGATTTTATCTTCGAGAAACGAATAAGCCCGAGGGATTTTAAAATACATTTCAAGATACCTATGATTAATGGTTTTAATATCAATTGTAAGTGAATAAGCAGGAGTAGCTTTAATACCCCTTCCGTAGCCAGTCATACTAAGCGCCAAGTTGTAAATTACCTTTCCCCTGTGTTACCAGGATTTATCTGGAAATAAAATATATATTCAACCTTGAACTGATAATTCCTCTTTTTTTCCAGTAAATTTAACAGAACTTAAGGAACTTTTTTTAAGATAGTCCGTTTTTTCGATTAAAACCAAAAAGAGTTAATCTATATATTCCCCGGGATCTTTATTTTAACTCAAAACATTCCTTTTTCAAATTAGATTATTTTATAGGAGGCATTAATATGAAAGAAAGGATTCAAAAATTTTTACCCTTAATAATCATAGCGCTATGTTCCTCATTACTTACTGCAGGCTTGTTTTATTTGATAGGACCAAAAGTTACCCAAAATGATCCTTTGGGAGCTAACTCATCCCTGCAGCCAACGGTCCAAAAGGCCAGTTACCTTTCAGGAATAGTTGGCTCCGGATCAATAGTTGAAGCCCGTAAAAAGGTGGCTCCATCAGTCGTAAATATCGATACTGTTTCGGTGGTGACCACTAGTCCGTCTATTCCTTTTGAATTTCGCGACTTTTTCCCTGAAGGTTTTTTCCAAAACCAACAACAGGTAAAAGGTGCCGGATCCGGTTTTATCATCAGGCCTGACGGGTATATTCTCACCAACGAACACGTGGTGCGTGACGCTCAAACACTAAAAGTAACTTTATACGGTGGGAAAAAATACGACGGCCGTGTCGTCGGGACAGATCCCCAGACCGACTTGGCAGTAGTAAAGATTGATGGTAAGAATTTACCAGCAGTGGAAATGGGTGATTCCAACGCATTGGAACCAGGGGAATGGGTAGTGGCCATCGGTAACCCATATGGGTTCCACGATACAGTTACCGCAGGAATAATCAGCGCGTTGGGACGATCTTTGGAAGATCCCAACCAATCGGGCAATTTAATTCAAACCGACGCTGCCATTAACCCCGGGAACAGTGGTGGTCCATTGGTGGATTTGAATGGTAAAGTGATTGGAATTAACGAAGCAATCATAGCTAACGCGCAGGGCTTAGGCTTTGCGATCCCGATAAATTTAGCTAAAAGTATCGCTGAAGATTTAATAAAGAAAGGTAAAGTTGAGCGTCCGGCAACTCCGTGGTTGGGAGTAGGCTTAGTTGAAATAAATGACCGGATCGCTGAATACTATGGCCTGCCTAATCGTGAAGGCGCTATTATTCAAGTCTTTTCCGATAGCCCGGCGGCCAAAGCCGGATTACAAGACGGCGATATTATCAAAGAAGTTAACCGTAAAAAAATTAAAACCCCCCAGGATGTCATCGATATTGTGAAGGATTTAAAAGTAGGGCAGCAAATCGAGGTTTTAATTTACCGTGATAAGGAATTCAAAGTTTTCAATGTGAAATTGGAGGCTAAACCGCAACAACAACAAGCAAAAAACAAACCCCGGACGCCTTTTGGAAAATAAGTGATTTGTAGATATTGCCTGATTACAGTTGTTTAAATTTTTGGTACAATACAAGCAAGATTAATTGTTAATTAAACGGATTATAGGTAAAAATACTGTTATACATGAAAGAAGGTGGCCAATTGGCTTCAACATCTTCCGTTCAAACACTTTCCCAAACCCAGGTGCCTACTAACCGGATGGAGTTGTTTGAATCATTGGTTAAAACTTATGAAAAACCATTGTACCAATTTGCTTATCGCTTATGTGGCAACCATCACGAAGCACAGGATCTGCTTCAAGAAGGGTTATACAGGGCCTATAAGTCATTTGCCAGGTTTGAGGCGGGGACTGCTTTTGATCGATGGTTGTATCAGATCATTCATAATTTGTACATTGACCATTACCGTAAAAAACGGAACCGGCCTTTATTGTCTTCCATTGATGAACCCCATCCCTATCTTGAAAATGAAAAACCGGTGGAAATTCCCGATTGGTCTTCAAATCCGGAGGACGAAGCTGTCCGTGGCGAATTGGGACACCAGATTCAACAGGGCTTAAAAGAATTACCGATGGAATACCGCTCTGCAGTGATTCTTTGCGATATTCAAGGATTATCATACGAGGAGATCGCTCAGATTTTACGGGTCTCAATCGGGACGGTCCGCTCCCGGATTCACCGTGGCCGTAAAATTCTACGCCGGATCTTGCTCCCCTATCTTCAAGGAGTGGAGGTAGAATCCAAATGAATTGTAATCATGTCCAAAATTTGATTTCAGCATTTATCGACGATGAGCTTTCCGCTGAAGAAAAACGGGAACTACGGAGCCACCTTTTCTTTTGTTCGGAATGCCACTCAGAATACCAAAACCTATTAAAGATTAAAGGCTGCCTTAACAATCTCAATCAGGAACAATGCAATTACGATCCTGTGGTAGCGTTCAGGCTCAGGATTGCTGATGCGGAACACTCATTTTTTCAGGAAACTAATCGCTTTTTTATGCTGGGCCGGCTAGGCTTAGTCACTGGCTGCGTTACCTTGTTTTTCTTTTCGACAGTCGCGCTCTTCCCGAACAGCTCTTCCCGCAGCCAATTGTCAAAAGCCACTCCTTCCCAGGGTGAACTTGTTCCCTCCACAAAATCTACAGTTAACAGGGTTGAGGCCTTAAATACGTTTGAAGCGGCAATCGATTCGGTCGACCAAGATTTTTCCTTGGATCAACCGGTAACCGTCTATCAAGCTTCATCAATTTTGCCGTAAAGCTTCATCCAAAATTTTTACCCGTTATTTCCCCCAATGGCTTAGAGCCATTAGGGGGATTTTGTTTATTTGTGACTAAATCCCACCTCCCTTCATATGATATTCTGCTAAAACAGATCGGAGGTGTATTTATTTTGAGTTTCGGAAACTCGATTATTTATCCATTTCCGGCGGTACAATATATTCCTTTGCCAATCACCACAATTTCTCAAGGTCATATCGATAGTTTAAACACCAAAATTAGCTCCCCGCTCCTAATCGCTGAAAAGGATCTCAAACAATGGCGGTTTCAGCTTAAACAACAATTGGGCCTGGAGATCCCGGACGTTTTGCCTAGTAATTCTTTCCCTTTACTCGCCCTGAATTGCCTTGTGGAAGAAGTTAAATACCGTAGCTTTTTTGTAACTATGGCTGGAAAAACCCTCTATAACCATTATCATTTTTTCTATATCCCTAACCAGTATTTTTATAAGAAAAAACTAATATTTGAACTTTATGACCGCAGTTCAGCCAAAAGATTAACCCGTTACTCATTGTTCATCGTTGATTCCTTTTTAGCTGAACGGAATTGAGCTCTTAATTACCGTTTGGTATGCCTGGAATGTGTTTAAGGCGGCCTTTTCCCAAGTGTAATCCCTTAAGATGATCTCCTTTAGCCGGTTGTCATTTATAGAATTCCAGGCATTCCGAATTGCATTGCAAATACTTTCCATGTTTCCTGGATCGCAATAATATGCCAGATTGCCAAAGTATTCCCTAGCACTACCCCGATCGGTAGAGACAATTCTGCATCCGGCCGAAGCTGCTTCTAAAGAAGCCAAACCCGGTGTGTCGTACCAACTTATTAATGCATGGACCCTAGCGGCAGCATAAGCGGACACCAATTCGACAGGAGTTAAGGAATCTATAAATGTCACTTTATGCTGCGCTGATTCGCGCCGACATTCACGGTAATAGAAACCGTCGTTGATCGGACCGATCAAAACCAGCGGTAACTTGAGTTCCCGGGCGGCCCGGATTAACATCAATTGATTCTTGCGTTGGCAAATACGCCCTACTGATAATAGAAAATCTTTAATCCGATATTTTTGAAAAAAATGATCCGGTTTAGCGGCGGCAAACATTATATCGGCTGCATTAGGGATAATTAATGCCGGGGGTAGCTCCCCGAAATTTTTTTTAAGAATCTCATATTCCAGCTTTGAATTGGGTAAAATCATCGCTGCCGCTTGTAACACTTCCCGCCGGAGCGGCATCGTTTTTTTCCACCATTCCCCAAAGGTCTTGTTTTGGCCACTAGCTGCTAAAAATTCGATTGGATCCCAGTAAATAGTGGATAGAACAAATTTTTTACCCTGATTCCTGGCGTTTAGAAATTGCTGATATGTTTCTTCCACCGGCATAATGTTAAAGAGATGTACCAAATCATAGGCCTGCAAATCAATCCCAGTTTCGGAGCTTACCTTAATTTGAACACCAAGCTTTCCTAAATATTCCTTGGTCTTAATAAGCTGAATACTATCTCCAGCGATGGACTTTGAAAAATTACTCCGGTTTTGTAACAAAACTTTCACTTATCCACCTTCATTCGAATTACTATTAATTTCGATTTCCACCTCGTAACGGACCGATCCCTTCCGCCAAGGCCAAGTTTTCAAAGGGAAATACTCCAACCGACGCAACCTGGGAGTCAGAATGGGTTCAACCCCAGTAAATTTAGGCCGGTTTAAAAAAGCCCAAAAAGGGAATTCCACTCTTTCCCGCCTTAGAAAACCGTCTTCATCCCAGTATTCAATTTCACTGTTGATTCGCCCCTCGACTAAAACTGCATTTAAAGCGTTTCTCCAACTAAATTCAGCTATTAAAGCCCGGCTGGCAGCTATCTCTCTCGGATTACCAAATTGCAGCGGAATCTCACCTTGGATGGAAATCTCTTGGCTGATATTTTGGGGCTTAGTTTGAAAAACACCGGAAGTGGTTGTACTATTTTTAACTGATGAAATTGCTACTTTTACGATCCGTTTTATGTAAGCGGAAGCGGTAAAATTCCATAAATATTTATATAATAGCCGGTTATTCTCAAGCTTAAATGAATCATGTTCCAGCTTTGAATCCAAATCAATTTTGTATACCCCATCCCCTTTAACCCCTTCCCAAAAATAACTTTTTTGAAAGATTAAACTAAAGGATTCTTCATGGTAGCGATTTTGCCGGTCAAGGTAAGCGACTGTCGCATCGGATGCGCCGTTAAGATTCAACAACCCTTTTTTTATAGTTGAATTAATTTGCGATAATCGCTGTTGGATTTTGATGATCTTCCCGAGCGGATAAGCCAGGTTAAGTTGGGTTTCACTTAACAACGGAAAATTGCCTTCAGCTACTGGCACTAAACCGATAATTTCAGTCGCGGCGTTTTGAGGAATCAAAGCGATAACTTGGGGTTGATAAAGCTTGACTTTTAATCGTAGGATAGCTTCAATTAAAAAAAAGGGGCCTGCATAAATTATTTTTTCCAAACCTAAATTAGAGTCCAAATCGAGGATCAAGTTAAGCTGTTCATCGACCCTTTCGAAAAAACCTTCTACCAACTCTTCAGTTTCAAAAGTTAATGTCCGGTATTTTTCCATACCGGAATTGTCCGGGATATACAAATGAAAATGCAATACCGCGCTGATTAGTAATGTACAACCAATCCGCTTCCAATTCAGCAATTTAATTTCTGGTTCCACCTCAAACGGTCCGGCTTCGTCTTCCTCAACCCTAAAACTTTTTGGGAACTGTAATGGTTCTTCCTTGACTAATAGGTCGACTTTGATCTTTAATTCGGAATGGCCTACGCTTGCTACTCTCCCCCATACTGTTAGTTCCTCACGGACAACCGATTCCCAGTTATAATCCAGCTTGATATCCATCAACCAGCTTTCTCCCCTTGACAGAAAGAGCCAATCGATAGCAATGATTGCACCATTTACAATCAACTCTCCGTCAATGCCTTTTAAGGCCGGATCGATTAAAAAACTGAAAGAGCCGTTTATTTCCTGTTCTTTTAAAATATGATGCGAATTACGATAGATAATGGCTCCGATTATTCTTCCGGTGATTATCGGTGGTTTACACCGATCAAACTCGATCGTGCCGATAAATTTTTTTGGTTGGGTATCCTTTTTCAAGTTTACCGGAAGGGTATAAAGGGTTTCTCCCTTTCCTTTACCGGTCACTAGATCGGTTAAGATTGTAAAAGGGCAGGTTTCTTGGTTAACTACTTCATATTGACTGATGATAAGGGTAAAACCTTGTTCCAGCGAGGCTTGATCTTCACCTAACTGCCGCGGTTGAAAAATAAAATAATCGGATCTGAGCTCCGGAGTAAAAAATGGCAACGGTTCCGGTACCGCCGCGCCGATGATTACTTCAAATTGTAGTTTATCTTCGGTTTTTCGAAATTTTCCATCGGAATCTATATACTTGACCTGGCGTTTTAAGGAGCCTTTAGCCAATAATGAACCACCCTGATTTAGGAATTGAATTTCCTTCAGATGGGTATCGATTTGCTGAATCCGCTTGTTGACCAATTCCGGCCAGGCGGTTTCCACTTTAAATTTACTGGTTAAAGTTTTTACCATTAATCACTCCGAAACAATCTCACTCATTTATATGCAATATGATTGAAAAAAAAGAAACAGGTTGTTTATGGCCTACAACCTGTTATCCCTATTATCCTGAGACAGATGTTTAAGTTGGATGAAAGGTTATCTTAGAAATAGTAAGGACCGTATGGAGCAACAATGACAACTGACAGTTGTTGGGTTTCAGTCACTTTGATAAAGAACTCGATTACTACTTTCTGCCGTAAAGTGGTACTATCCTCCAGTTCAAAGAGGATGGTCTCGATGCGAGAATCGACCCGTACATTCATACCTGGTGTAGCGCCTGGGATATCGACAAAAGTGCTAAATGGGATATCCTCGGCTTGATGGTGTTCGAGATTGTCATTGGCGATGAAGAAGATTTGTTTATGAAGGATTCCTTGAATAATAACCTTATCTTCAATTACTTCAGTGGTCAGATCCCGAATACTGGCGATAATCTCCCTAATTTTAATAGTCGGGAGCGGTAAGGTAAATACATTTTCAACCAGGATTTGCTTGGTGTTCTCGCCAGTGACAGTTTCCAGTTTCAGCAATGCCCCTGGACCAAGTTGAATATTGATCTGAATACTTTCAGTCACTTTGGCGAAAAATTCGATGACGACTTTTTGAAGCAAAGTGGTAGAATCCCGTAAATCAAAATGAATGAATTCTACGTTGGAGTTAATGATTACATCCATTCCGGGCGAAGCCCCAGGAATATCGACAAAGGTTGAAAACTCGATGTCCTCTCCCTGATGAAATTCGATATTATTGGTGCCAACGAAAAAGATTTGTTTATGGATGACGCCTTGAATTATCACTTTGTCTTCAATCACATGTGTGGTTATATCCTTGACCGCCACAGTAATATCATCAATTTTTAACGCCGGGGTGTTTAAGGTGATAAAATTCTCGAACAATTCCTGCCTGGTATTTTCACCCACTACTTGATCGACCCTTACCAACGGCCCATCACCGGTTACCAAGTTCAATTGTCTAGTTTCGGTGACCTTTACAAAGAACTCGATCACCACTTTTTGATGAACTATGGTAGACGAGAGTAAGTTAAAGATTACCGTCTCAATCACCGGGCTGACTTGTACGTTCATTCCGGGCTCCGCTCCCGGAACGTCTATAAAGGTGCTAAATGGGATATCCTCCGCTTGATGATGGACGATATTGTCCTCTCCAACAAAAAAGATTTGTTTGTGGAGAACCCCTTGGATGACCACTTTATCAGCAATCACATCGGTGGTTAAGTCGCGAATAGTAGCATTGATGTTCCGGATTTTAATAGCCGTAATAGCCAAAGTGACATTTCTCTCTACCAATAATTGTTTTGTGTTCTCTCCGATAACCACTTCCGTGCGAATCAAAGGGTCCATTAATTTCCCTCCTTATAATAAATTAATATTTTTGGGCTGACTTGAATATCCTGGCAACACCTCACTTTTTTCTGATACGGATTGGACACCTGCCTGCATGAGATCTCTAGAAATATGATTTGGTTTAGTTGGTAATTCATCAGTCTCATTTTGGTTGTGATAATCCGGGTTATTTGCTGAAGGCTTTGGGCTACCTTGGCCATTATTGTTATGGTATTTTAATAACCAAACCATCATGGTGACTAAGATCAAAAGATAGGTGACTATGCCTAGAAAAAAATATAGTCCCACTGGTAAAACCTCCAAAACGCACTGGTGTCAACCTCCGGTTTTTAGCTATTATAATATATGTGCCTTTGCCAATATGTGCGCATGTTAGAGTTTTAAATTAAATGTTCTTACGCAGAAAGTTTTAATTTTACTAGTTATCCCCAATAATTACCAAAAAATATTTGAACTATCACTATTGCCCTAGAGAGTACATAAAATACAACATGCTATTGCGCTCAATCCTTTGGAAACCATGAGGAGGATTATTGTTGGAATATTTAGCGGATTTAATCATAGTCAGCTTTAATACCCGCAAATATTTAGCGGATTGCCTGAAGAGTATTAAAGAATATACAAATATCAACCAAGAACTTAACATCTTGGTGGTCGACAACTGTAGTACTGATGGAAGTATTCCGTTGATCAAATCTTGCGGATGGGTCCGAGGGATTTTTAACCAAAAAAATCTGGGGTATGGCACGGCTTGTAACCAAGGTATCCGGAGCGGTAACGGTAAATATATTTTTTTGATTAATAGCGATACCAAGTTTACCCCTGGTTGGCTTGAACCTTTACTAAATACTTTAAAGTCCGAACCGCAAGTTGCTGTCGTCGGTCCAAGATTGGTCAACCCCGAGGGCTTTTTGGTTGGTGTGGGAGTAGTCGGCACCAATGCCAAACCGGTTTTAAGGGGCTGGGGAGAACCGGATGAACCTAACCGCTATCATCGATACTGTGACTGCCTCAGCGTCGGCGGCGCTTGTATGGGGATCAAACGCCAACTATTGCCGGAACTTGGCTACTTTGATGAACATTACTTTCATTATTTCGAAGAGACGGATTATTGCTATAACGCCCGCCATCATGGTTATAAAGTGATCTTCTGTCCCGAAAGTAAAGTGATTCATCGGGTATACGGCAGTTGCCAGAATATGCGGATTTTAAACAATTTCTTTAGTGAAAGCCGGGAGTATTTTCAGAATAAATGGAAGGATTTCTTAGCCGATGAGACCGTTTACGGAGAGACCTGTATTGGCGATGCTGCCGGTACACAATGAAGCCTGTCGTTACCTAAAGGCCGTCTTAAACCGATTGGGCGAATTTGTCGACGGGATCGTCATCTTGGATGACGCTTCTACCGATGAAACGCCCGAGATTTGCCGGGAGCATTCCGGTGTTATTAGATACCATCGTTTAAAGGAACCATTGTTTAATTCCGATGAAGCGGCCCTGCGCCGTATTCTTTGGGAATTGACCGTGGAACTCGAACCGAGTTGGATAATTGCCATCGACGCTGACGAAATCTTTGAATCCGCTATCAATCGGGAACTCCCCTTTTTAACCGGTCAGAAACAGTTGGACACGATTTTCTTTACTGTTTATCACTTTTGGGGAAATTTGACCGGCTACCGCGTTGATGGCTTATGGGATCCGGCGCTTTCCAAAACCCTTTGCCTGTTTCGTTTCAAAAACGATATCAGTTATCATTGGCCGAATCGCAAATTACATTGCGGACGGTTTCCTACCGAATGCTATCAACGGCCCGGTATGGTTTCAAAGACCCGCCTCCTCCATCTCGGTTATGTCAATGAAGATGAGCATCTCGATAAATTAAAGCGGTATTTGTCTTTAGATCCGGAAGGGCGATTTTGTCCCGTTACTCATTACCAATCAATTATTGCGCCCCCCCGCCTAAAAAAATGGACCGGCGAAAGGTTGGAGAATATTTTATGAGAACCAGCATCATTATTATAAATTATAATTCCCAATCAGTTCTGAAATCCTGTCTGGATACCTTAATTACTAATACCTCTCCCCCATTTGAAATCATAATTGTCGACAATTATTCTCTAGATGGTTCGGTCGAATATTTACAGAAATTAAAAACTTCCAATGTTAGAGTCATCTTTAACCAATCCAACCTTGGGTTCGCTAAAGCTTGTAATCAGGGGATCGATATCGCCCAAGGAGAGCTATTGGTAACCATGAACCCGGATGTTTTTGTCGCCAATGGCTGGTTAGACAGGATGGCCTGGCACCTCCGGAACAATTCCAAGACTTTGATCATAGGGCCTAAAGGAATCGGTATCGGAGGCCGCCAATCACCCGGATTACTCTGTTATTCGAGTAAACTGCCGGCAGCGGATCGTAAGTTCGCAGCTCTTTACCATAGGCAATCGGAACCAACCAAATTTTTAATCGGCTGTCTAATCTTGTTTGACCGGCGGTTAATCGAGGAAGTTGGAATTTTTGATGAACAATTGCTACTCGGAGCCGACGATTTCGATCTATCGCTCCGGGTCAGGAAAGCCGGTTACCAACTTCGGGTAGCTTGCGACGTCCTGATCCGGCATTTGGTCCATGTTTCTTTTAAACGAAGCGATCCCGGCCAATGTCGGAAACTGGCGAGTTTAAGTTACCAACATTTTAATTGCAAATGGGCTCCCGAGTTGGCCCGTCATGGTTGGCAAGGGCTATTTGAGGATCAAGAACCTATCTACCCCGGAGATCCGAATTAATCTCATCGATTATAGGAACGAAACTCCTTGCTATTATTTACTACCGCTTTGCCTTGTGACCATGAGTTGCAGCTTTGCCCCTGGTAAAAAACAGTATTTTGAAACGGTTTTGGTTTGAGAATAACCGTACTGGCTTTGCTAGGCCTAAAGTTGCGAATTTGCTGAAAGATTTCAGCCAGGCGGTGTTTATAAGTATGATCGCGGTAAGCCTTTTTTTGTGAATTATCACCGATCATTCCTCTTAATTCCGGTTCATTAAGATACGATTCAATTTTTCGGGCCAAATCATCCGGATCGGAAAAACCGATGAGTTCTTTTTCTTCCTGAAAGCAATTCCAAAGGTCGGTTCGACAACGATCCACCAGTTGAAAACCGCCACAACCAGCAATGGCAAATACCCGGTCATTAGGGCTGGTTGCCATTACCCCCTGGTCATTTCCGGAAGGCGGATTAACCGGATCGCGGTGAATATTGAGATTGATTTTAGCGCCATTGTAATATTTTAGTACTTCCCTGAAATCATTGACTACCGGGAGGACAAAACCTCGCAAATCCGGATCAAGTTGGCCCCATCGGCTCCATTCTCCGATCAGTTTAACATTCAAACCTTTCAGGAGAGGTGCAATTGAATTTAGTATTTGGACCCGATTGGGAAATCCCATTCCGACAAAACAAAGATCACTCCGGTATTCGCTTGCGATGTTCATTTTTTTATGGAGCCGCGGATTGCAACACCATGGCAAGAAAGTAACCCTTGGGTGGGAGTATTCATCGACCGCCTGTCGTTCATTGGTAAAGATAAAATCAAAAGCATTGACCATTTGTCCCCGATGAAGATCGATCTCGTAAGGATCCTCGACCAGCCATAGGGCGGTGATTATACCCAACGACCTGGCATAACGGATCCGCGGTAATGGAGTGCGCGAACCATGCACCACCAACATCAGGTCCGGCCTAAAATCCCTTATGGTTTCATCTAACAAGTTTTGAGGATGGACCTGGCGGACCATGCAATGAAAATCATTTATTAATGAAGTATAGATATCATAGGCATATCTCACATGAAAACCTAAAGCGCCCGAATCTACAAACAAAACTCGCAAAATAGTATCCTCCTCCGCTTCGTTTAATTACTCTACATTTATCAATAACCATACCTAATTATAAAAATAGTAACATTAAACTAATAAAACCCCAATTTTATAAAAAATTTAAAACCACTATATCATATGTTCCAATCACGCCTTAAGTAACTTGGTTCCAATATAATATGCCCAATTCATAACAGATCCATATTTATTTCTTTCACACCTCATTTTTTAAAATTAATGATATTGAGTCAAAGGTCAAAGTCTGCTTCGACTCTTTGAGAAGTGGCTGAGAATAGGAAAATAGATAAATATGACTTCGGCACAACACAGGAACTATAGCACAACCGTAAACTGTATAAAAGTTGAATTAAATTTCTTATATGATTATGTCCCTAAAGCCGGACATGGTGAAAAGATTAATGAATTGGCCCCTGTTATCAGAAACGGTTGATCTAGGATATTGTTTGCTGCCAATTATGGCCAATCCGCGGGCTGAATATATTTCGCGCACGAACCCCCATAAATGGGGCTACCGGATCTAATATATTATTTAATATTTACGTTTTTATATCTAGGGCAACCGGCTTTAGCCGGGTTGACTGTAAGCCTATCCGTGTGGGTTTAGCCCGCGCGGACAGAACCTCTTACTTTTTAGATGTCAAGCTCAGCCATTATTGAAGACAGAGCCAAAAATTAATTTCATCTTATATTGAGAAGAATTTAATCCCGGAAAGGATGAACCTAATGACATTTTCAGTGATTATCAACTGTTATAATACTCTGTATCTGATAAAGAAATGCTTAAATGCCGCCCTTGACACTACTGACAAAAAAACCGAAATATTATTGGTAAACAATCACCCGCCTTATCAAGAAGCTTTATCCTTTTTGAAAAAATTCAAACACCCTCGCGTCCGGGTGCTCGACCCCGGTAAAAATATCGGCTGTATGCCCGGATTCCAGTTTGGAGCCGAACGATCCAAAGGGCAATATATTGTTAAATTAGACGATGATGTCATTGTTCCCGACAAAGATTGGATTCAAGGAATGTACCAGGCCTTAACCGATTATCCAAAATTAGCCTATGTCGCGCTAAAACCGGCGGTTATTAAATCGGAACGTAAAGAACGGTCGTTCAAACGCAATTATAGCTTGGAATTCCGCCGCGAAACCATTATCTTTTGGTGTATGATGATTAAAAAAAGCCTGTGGCGATCCCATTTTGTTATGAATAACCTCCCTCTTTACGGCGTAGGGGAACGTTTTTATGAGCGTAAAGCGAGTCAAATGGGCTTAAAAAAAGCCTACCTCACCTCCCATATTTGCACCAGCCTCGGCCGGACCAAGGAATCGGATCCCTTATATGGAGCTTGGAAACTGTTTTATGTAAAAATGAAGGATAAACGGGCCAGTTTTGAAGAGTGGCAGAGGTTTTTTACTATCGGCGATAAAGAAGCAGAGATCATGCACAGATTCGGTTATCCCACAGAACAAATAGCAGAGGTTCGTGACTTACTGATCGAGGTCCAACAGGAAGAACGAAAAACGGCCGCAGTTGACTAAATAGAAGTTTGAAGGGTGTAAGTGAAATTGTCCCTTACGATAGTTTCAAACTTCACAATTCATTTAAGAGGATGATTAATTTGTTTCTAAGCAAAATTCCCGATCGCCAATTAATTCCGCCAATTAAGGTTTTAAATCTGATCCAAAACGCATTAAAAGAAAATAAGCCTTTCTCATTAGTCCGAATCGGTGACGGTGAAAATATTGTCTTAGCTCAAAATGTCTTTTTAAGCCCTCGAGAGGTCTTAAAGACCTATTGGGTAAAACAGTCGGATACTGGCCGCGGTAAAGGGATAACCCTGCCTAATCTTAATCTCCGCAACAAAATGGTCAAAGCCATTCGCCAGGCCAACCTAGTAGGAATCTGCCGCCAAAAAAATGATGAAGTAAGCGTTCCAAGCAAATATAAAAGAGAGTTGACCGAGAAACTATTTGATCACTTTCACCTAAACCCGTCAAATCTCTGTTACGTGTTTGTCAACCGCCAAATAGTATCCTACCGCCTTTTCTGGGAGTTAATCCATCGCTATCGGACCCTGCTTATTTCGAAATGGGCTAAAGCTTTTGCCGAAATTATCAACCGTGATTATGCCGATCTTAAACCAAAGATCGCGGGCTGTATCAATTTTACTCATTACCAACAAATCCCGGCTATTCTGGCTCTTATCGAGAAATACCGATTCGATCTGGCTTTGATCTCCGCGGGGGTCAATTCGGTTATTCTAGCCCCGGCTATTGCGGAACGGTATGGCAAAGTAGCGCTTGATTTCGGAAAAACCATGATGTATACCGTACGTCCCTGTAGTAAGATTAATCCTTGGCGTCCCAAACAAGAATTATTAGAAAGTTTCCAAATTGAAGTAAATAAACAAAAAAGCCCTGAAATCCGAGGTTAAAACAATGCTTCTTTAGAATATCTCTAAGAAGATTTTAAAACTATTTATTAATCTAGGCGGTTTCATAATTCCTTTTTTCTGGCTTCGCATACAATATATTGATAGACTAAAATAAAACCTACACTATATATTGTATGCGGAGATAAATTTTTGTAATTATGAAACTCGCTCAATCAAAATAAAAGGTGGAGATGGATTATATTATACCAATAAGCTCTTTCTCCACCTCAACGAGACTTCTTCACCCATGATTAACTGGTGACTTCTCAAATACGGAAAAATACTGGTACGTTTAACTGTAAGATGTTCTGCCTGTCGTTTCACGCTGATATGTTGGTTGTTTAATAGATAGTTGTCCACCTCAACTACCATTTCGATCTATCATTTTAAAATATAGACTTTAATTTTTTTACGGCCATACTTTTTTGCTTCTGCATAAGTAGTAAAACAAAGATCGATTTTATTCCCTTTAATCGCTCCCCCGATATCAGCCGCTTCGGCTTTTCCATAACCCTCAATGAATAATTCCGTACCTAGTGGAATTACTTTCGGATCAACAGCTACCAAACCATAACGCGCCTTTTTACCGGTATAGGTTCTTCCGTACTTTGAATATTTACCCGTACACTCCGGCCCCGGGTAATAAGCGGTCGCTTCCATTAGTCTCATTTCTTTGTAAGAATAACTCTTAATAGTCGAATTGATTTTATTTAAATCAGATAAGTCCTTAACCATTGGTGTTTTTTTTATTATGATTTTACTTATTTTTTTCTGCCGCGAATTCTCAATAGCTTTAATTAAATTAACTATTTCCGCTGAGTTTTTAATATTTCTCGAATATTGGTGATTGGCCTTTAATAATTTATGTGCTTCCGGCAATAAATAATCTACTGTCAATTGCGGCAAAGAAAAACTTAACCCTAATCCCAAAATCAGGTAGATTCGTTTCGATTTTTTGAAAAAGCTTAAAAGCTTTTTCATCTTACCTCCTACCATATCTGGCATATATTCTTATAGTCGTTTTTGAGAGCAAAAGTAACAGTTATTGCTACAACCAATTTGGATTGTAATTTTCATTCACGATGCTATTTTAATCTCTTCATTTATTGTTTTTGTTATTAACATATGAGCTAAAATGAAAATTGTAATAATTCAAATGGTATTTTAAAAGTTTTGGGGAACCGTTTAAGTAACCCGTAGGAACCGTTCACCGACTCGTAGGAACCATGGAACAACCCGTAGGAAAGGGTCTGTCAATAATTTTGTGGGGTCTGTCAATAATTTTGTGTAAACTTCATTGGGTCTGTCAATAATTTTGTGTAAACTTCATTTCTACTGTAAATATTTATTAAACCTATCTTCAAAATAAATAGAAAAGTGTGTAACAATCGAAG
>JAEZJK010000055.1 GCA_023415835.1 Bacillota bacterium | reverse complement strand
ATTTGATATATAACTTAAAACGAGTGATGAACATTATTGGAGTTAAAGAATTAAGGAGACGGTTGGCAGAGGTATGATCTCTGCTTTGATTTTTTTGGTCTAGTTACGAGTTTTACTACAAATTATGTTGATATTTTAGTTATTGTTAGTTTTCACACATTCTGACGTTTGCTCGATCTGATCGGTTTAAAAAATCCGATCCGCTTTCCCGGAAGGCAAAAGAAAGTCAACGATTACAGGAGTACCGCGGTAAGGGTAAAAATGGTCCTCGAAGAACTGGGACCGACCTTTATCAAACTAGGGCAGTTGTTAAGTATCAGGCCGGATTTACTCCCCCCCAATTACCTCGCTGAATTTGAAAAACTTCAAGAACAAGTTACTCCGGTTAATTATGACCAGATAAAACGAACAATCGAAACCGAGCTGAAACAACCGGTGTCGGCTATTTTTTCCGAAATCGCACCTGAGCCGGTCGCCGCCGCATCAATCGGCCAGGTCCATTCGGCCCGTTTGCTTAGCGGAGAAACGGTAGTTGTCAAAGTACAGCGGCCCGGCCTCCAAAAAATTGTCGAAACCGATCTGGAGATTTTAAGTGATATCGCTCGCTTTCTTGAATCCAGGACCGAATGGGGCCGCTTTTACAACATCGCTGGTTTAATCGATGAATTTTCCCGGACGATCCGCGACGAACTTGATTACACCATCGAAGCGGGAAATGCCGATCGTTTTACTAAAAACTTTCAAGCAGATTCTACCGTTCGCTTTCCCAAAGTGTTTTGGGCATATTCAACCCATCAAGTGTTAGTCTTAGAAGAGATATCCGGCATAAAAATTACCGATTCGGACTGTTTTGAGGAATTAGGCACTAACAAAACCACTGCCGCTCAAAATCTAGTTAACGCCATCTTTAAACAACTTTTGAAGGATGGTTTTTTCCATGCCGATCCCCATCCGGGAAATATAGTAATCGCTAAAGATGGTACAATCCTCTTTCTCGACTTCGGAATGGTAGGACGGTTAAACACTTGGATGCAGGAACGCTTAAATTTCCTAATGCTAAATCTAGTACAAGAAAACGTATCCAATATCGTCGACATTTTAATGGAAGTCGGAGACATTAAAGGAAATAACAATCGTAAAGCCTTACGACATGAAATCTTTTACCTGTTTGACAAGTATTATCACCGTCCTCTCAACCGGATTCATATTGGGATTGCCTTACGCGAACTCTTGGGGCTTGCTTTAAAATACCGTTTTAAGTTTCCTAGGGAACTCTCCTTAATTGCGCGTTGTATATATTTATTGGAATCAACCGTTTCCAAATTAACCCCTGATCGTAACTTACTGGAACTCTCGCGTCCCTATGGGACTAAACTCCTCCGCGACCAACTTGGTTGGCGATACATATCCAAGACCGGACTAACCTTTATCCAAGATTGGCTCTTCTTCTCATTGGAATTGCCCGAACACCTTAAAAATCTGTTTCGCTTAACTGAAAACGGTGAACTAAAACTGATCCTGGAACACCAAAATTTTGACAGTTTCATCGCCAAAATGAATCTTATTGGAAACAGGTTGTCTTTTAGTTTAATTATCGCAGCAATTATAGTTGGTTCCTCCCTCATCGCCCAACAAACAAAGCTGGCCCTGTTCGGCAGTTTTCCCATCGCCGAAGCCGGTTTCATCGTCGCCGTATTGATGGGAGTCTGGCTATTGGTATCGATTATCCGGTCCGGAAAAATATAGAAAGGCGGTATCCCGACCACCTTTCTAATTAAATATAACTATGATTTAACCGGCTTTTTTACACTATACTTTTTAACCCTTTTTACGATTGCGCTGTTGCCGTAACATTTATCTTAGATCCCGCCGCATTGTTAGCCTTTTCTTCCAACCAACCCTTGGCGCTCAACTCCTGGTAAACAGCTTCCATTTTCCCATTCTTCTGGGCTTCAACCAATTTTTTGACTTGTGGGACCCGGAAAAACCGGTTGTAAAAACGTTCCCAAAGACCTGCCAACTGAAACTGACGCGTTCGTTTAATATCGTTGACTAACTTAATCGTAAAACGTTCGATGATACCCAAGTATTCAGGATATCTTTCGATCTGTTCCCAATTGATTTCAAAACCTAATACTCCCGAAATAAAACCGTTTTTGAAATAACCGGAGGTCAACCCGGTCAGTTTTTTCGCCGCATCATGGGCCCCAAAAGATTCAGTAGTGGCGATTGTTAATATGTATTTGTCCGATAATGATCCGGTATATTGATTATAAAAACCAATTCGGTTTAAAAAGTTTTGCATTGCCGGATCCGGCTGGCGCCCGAAAGTTTGGGCCCCAACAATAATCCCGTCAGCCTGGTATAGTTTTTGGCGAAGCCGTTCCAGATCATCGTTAATTCCACATTTACCTTTAGCTAGGCAACCGCAACAACCTTTACAAATTTTTACCTCATAATCCGGGAGATAGATTTCCTCCACAAATACTCCCCGGTTCGCCGCTGCTTGTAAAGCTACTCTAACTAAATTAGCAGTATAACCATTATAAGATAAACCGCTGGAAATCCCGATAATTTTCAACCCGACTCCTCCTTTAATAACTATAATATATAATACTATATTTTATAGTATATGTCAACTGATTTACCGTTGATATTCTTGAATTAACTCCTCAATCCAATCGATTAAAGATTGGTTAACTAATTGAAATTGACGGATAACCGCCCTCCCGGCCAGAGGCAATAACCTACTGGCTAGAGCCTGTTCAGACAAGGTTTTTTGCTGAAAATAAAAACCGTTTCGAAGGGTCTCCAACATCCTTAAGGCTTTATCCTTATCCATTTTATCAAGATTGATAACCAACGCGTTAAAATCAAAGTTAATTTTAACGCGTTCACCTGCGTATTTATACATCAACTCCATAAAGTATTGCCGCCCCAGATCGGTGATCCGGTAAATCGTTTTCTCCGGCATTTCGCCTTCTTTAACTGTATGGGAGGCAAGATAACCACTTTCATTCAACTTTAAGAGATTTTTATATATGGCCGGAGTACTGATCTTCACCATCTCTTTGACCTGATCACGCTCGATAAGTTTATCGAGATCATAAGCGCTCATAGACTCCTTCATTAAAAAACCCAGCAAGACCAGGTTAATGGCAGACAGCTAACTCACCTCAAAGAATATATAAAATATATTACTATAATATATAGTATATAAAACAAGCTTAAACTTGTCAAGTTTTAACAATCGGCATTACCTAAATAACGACTCTGTAGTGATTGATATTTTCCCGTTGATTCCCGTGCTTCAAATCCCATTTTCTTTCCTTTTTCCCAAAATAATAATCTTTCATACGTATTTTTAAGGGATCTAAAAAGGCCATTCTACCTGTAAATATTTGATTAACAATTAATAATTAAACAGCAACTATTTCCATTCGGTGTTATAATTTATTAAATAATTATGGAAATTTGACTACCCGCGGGACCAATTTGGGAAGAGGTTGAATTCATGTATAAACAGAAAGCAGGAATTGATCGAAATTTGTTCAGCCTGATTAGTTCCTTTAGCGGCAAAATATAATAATTGGCTAATTATTAATATTATTGCATCAATAACAACTGCGGCTACCGATGTGTTTTCCGGCTATTATATTAAATTTTTAACCGATTCCACTCTCAAAGGCAATCTTCCCCCGTTAGTTAAGACCGGCTTATTAATTTTAACTATGGTTACCCTCGGTGTCCTCTCAAAATATTGGGTTGGTGTTTCGGCAGGCAGATTTAGTTTTTATATTATTCGCGACATTAGAAATAAAATTACCGATCAGATTGAAAGGATGAAAGTATCTTATTTGGAGGCGAGACATTCAGGCCAAATCGTTGCCAAGCTAACCAACGATGTTAATGTCATCCAGGGCTTCCTTCAAAATTCTTTTCCGCCCTTTTTATATAATACGCTCGTGTTTACCTTAACCTTTATCTACTTATCCACTTTGAACTGGAAGTTGTTATTGACTGCAATCGCTTCGGTTCCAATCTCCATGTTCTTGATTAACCTGATCAGTAAACCGATTGGCAACTATGCCCGGATCGAACAGGAGAGCACGGAGGACATGTCTGCAGTCACCCAGGACGCAGTGGGCGGGGTTTACATCGAAAAAGCTTATAACTTAACCGGTATCATGCAGCATAAATTGAACATGCAGACATTATTTATGTACTAAATAATGGGAGAGTGGTTGAAAATGGTACCCATCAAGAACTGTTAAATAATGAAGGTTTATACCGTTTGCTTTATCTGGCGCAGTTCGAAGCGGAAAAAGACAAAGCGAAGGTTTCTTAAATTTCATACGCTGCCAAAAACTCTTTAATAAACATTGAATCTTTAATTCAACTTACTTCTTCTTATTAACTCAAACTTCTTTCCCTTTTTTAGAAACACCAATCTTTCTCCAGCATTCCTCCGTACCCATCCTTCACCGGACCATTCCCACCAGATTAAATCAGCTTCGATGATCGCGGTTTCACGAGTCTCATTAACCAGTCTCATTCGTTCAACCTTGAACAATGGTTTTGATACGAGACTCGTAATCAATTCCAATCGTCGTTTTGCCGCTAAAATAAAATCACCGGTTAAGCTCTGCGTAGATGTAGCTTCCTTAGTATGGAGATTAACTTGTCCCATCTCCTGATAAAAATTGGTGGCCGCTTTTAAAGGATGAATTTTCGGCCGATTTAAAAACGCCGGATTAGCAACCCTTACTCCCGTTATTAACAAAACTAATAAAATTATCGGTATTGCCGCTTGCGATAGGATCTTAGTCAAATTACGGTCCCTTTTAAAATAAGCCTGCCTTTGTACGCTATCTTTGAAAGCAGATTTTGGAATGACCCCATCCATCTGCAAACTCTTTTCCCAAACCCCTTTCACCATTTCAACAGTTGGACGCTGTATGGTTTCCGGAGCCAACATTGACATGAGCATTTGTGCTAAATCTACTGGTAAATCGGCGCGGTATAACCGGGGGTCAACCATAGTCCCGTTTAAAATAGCCCGGTTAGGCCAACCTTTATCAAGGGAAAAAGGTAACTCTCCGGTTAAATAATAAAAGATAATTAGGCCAAGGTAAAAAAGATCCCCGGAAAACCGCGAAGGTTGATTACGGTATTCTTCGGATGGACGACAGTGTTCCAAGCCAGTTGGCAGATTTTGGTGAGGTTTAGCCAAATAAAATATTGGTTTTGGGTCAAGCATAAAAACTCCGTTTCCATCTATTGATAACCGCCGCCATTCGGGCCGGCCCACTATTAAGCCTGATTGATGCCATAAACTGTAGGAACAGATTAAAGGAAAAAGATCAGTTAATACTTGCCTAAGTGGTTTTGTGTTCTTTAGCCCGGTCTCAAACAAATGTTGGCCGTTCCGGCCTTTCCATCCCAGCCAGTACCGATCCTGGTTAAATAGCGGCCCAATCACCGGGTTGATAGCTTGATTTTGGTCCTTTTTAACCAAACTACGGTTGTCAATCTCTCGCCGTAGCATACTGAGGTTGTTTCCCCGCAACCTGGTAGCTAACGGTTCAAATCGGAAATATTGGCCTGTAGCCCGGTTCATTCCAAGTTGAAAAACTATTCCCGCTTCGGTTTGCTCACCCAAAAAGAGCCATTCCCTCAAAACCCTACCACCTTTCGGCAGTAGGATAACCTAAATTTAAAATAAAATCCTTAGCCAGATAGCTAAGGAACAAGGGTTTATAATACAGTTGAGCTTCGAAGCTTTTAATCTCACGCAGCATTCCTGTAATAAAGCAAAATGAGAATTGCAAAAAAGAGTCGCTCCCTGTATGCTGGGTAAAGAATGACAAGCAAAGCATTCAATCCCTAAAAAAGGAGGACTCTCAAAATGAAGTATAAC